>DIDQ01000067.1 GCA_002418215.1 Anaerolineales bacterium UBA5796 | reverse complement strand
TACTACCTACCTATCATACTAGAACACAAAGTACACAAAGGAATTCATAAAGGTCTGCTTGAGAATCTCAAGCCTTTGCGATTTCGGCTTCTAAAAATCTTCGCGCTCTTTGCGTGCTTCGCGGTGAAATGACCTTTTTTGCAGTAGACTCCTACGTGTTATCACCGATAATGTCTTTTGAAGATTTTTTGTCGTACAGGCTCCGAAAAAGACTTCCGAGGTCTGTACGGAATCCCTTATAAGGAGTTATGTAAACTCTTATAAGACTTTGCTTGAACCCTTATAAGGATCTTTGTGAACTCTTATAAGACTTTGTGCAAACCCTTATAAGGATCTGCGTAAAGTCTTATAAGACTTTGCATGAAACCTTATAAGACTTTGAGTCAATCCTTATAAGACTTTACGTGAACTCTTACAAGACTTTGAACAAACCCTTATAAGACTTTTTCTCGACCTTTCCCGGAACCGGTCGTGCGTGGTCGGGGACGGCGCGGAAAATCCCAAAGAACTTTTCAAATAGTATACAATAGCCGCAGGTTTTGGTGTGTAAATTTGGAATCAAAAGCCTGCTCCCGCCTTACCAGTAACAAGAAGAGGAGTTGAAATGAAAGCGACAAGATTTCTCACCGTTTTGCTCGTCATCACCGGCCTCCTGTCCGCCTGCGCGCCCCGGGCCTTCTGCGACACCGTCACCGACGTGCCCGCCAGCGAATGCCGCGCCCTCGAAGCCTTCTACAACGCCACCGGCGGCCCCAATTGGGTCGATAGCCGCGGCTGGCTGACCTCCACCGAAGTCTGCACCTGGTTTGCCATCGGTTGTGAGAACGGCCACGTTACCGCCATCACCGCCAATTACAACGAACTGACCGGTCAGCTCCCCGCCGCCCTGGCCGGCCTGCCCGAACTCAACCACATCAGCCTGTATTACAACCACCTCTCCGGCTCCATCCCGCCTGAGATCGGCCAGTTGAGCAAACTGCAAATCCTGATCATCCACAACAACGAACTGTCCGGCCCGCTCCCGCCCGAACTGGGCGGACTGTCCAACCTGGTCCTGCTTGACCTGGACGCCAACGCTCTCACCGGCAGCCTCCCGCCCGAATTCGCCGGCATGACTTCGCTGAAGGAACTCAAACTGCGCGACAACGACCTGGGCGGCCCGCTCCCGCCCGTGCTGGGCCAGATGACCCAGCTCGAAGGGCTGTGGCTCAGCGCCAACAATTTCAGCGGCGAATTCCCCGACTCCTACGCCAACCTGACCAACCTGCGCATGTTGGGCATCTACGATAATCCGGGATTGGGGCCGCTGCCGGACTATTTCGAGGGCATCGTTGTGGACGCCTATCCTGACTGGACGCCCTGATCCTGCCCGCCCCGCGCGGGACCTTAGCCTGCATCCTGACCCTTGGAGGACCCTATGCCTGAACCTGATCCCGTCAAACTCTCCCCCGACGACATGCTCATCGCCGAATTCAACTACATCGCCCAAACCGCCTTCCAGGCCAACGAAGACCGGGCACGGGTGGCTTCGTTTTACGTGGTTTCGGTAGGCTCGTTCATTGCGGCTATTCTGGGCACACAATTCCTGACCGAAAAATTCGATCCCCGCACTGCCAACATTGCCTTTGCCGGACTGTTTTTCCTGCTCACCGGAATGGGAACATTAACAATCATTCAACTTTCGCGTCTACGGTCTGCCTGGCACGAGTCTGCAATTGCCATGAACCAGATCAAGGAATATTACATTGCCAATCTCAATGAAAGCAATCTCGACCAAGCCATTCGCTGGCGCGTGGAAACGTTGCCTGATAAATATAAACGGAATAGCATTGCCTATTTATTAGCCATTCAGGTAGCTCTGTTATCCGCGCTGACTTTTGGGGCGGCCACCTTCTTTCTTCTGCAAGGAAGCAACGCAGGTGTCTTTTGGCTTTGGAGCAGCACCATCACATTTTCGGTTATTGCTTATTTCGTGCAAATGTATGTTTTTGGGAAACCGCTCAAGAAAAAATGAGCGGAAATATCCTTGTGTCGGGCGAAAAAATAGGCATAACAATATGCAAAAGATCAAAAAGATATTGCTTTCAGTTTTCTCTTTCACAATTTTTTCGAGTCTTGGAATCATTACAGGATTAGGCATCGGAAAAGTTGTCTTACAGCTTGAAAACGAGGGCCTCTTCTCGTCATGGAAGTTGCTTGATAGCTCTCAGGAGTTTGAAACCATCCTTGAAGCAACAACTCAGACTATCTGGGCGCAATCTATTGATGGGTATCTATATACCTGGAATTCCAATTGTTACCTCGAGATCAGTTGTGATCAATGGACTGAAGCGAAGGAGATTCCGCAGGACATCCATGATTTTTGGGAAACCCCAATGGAGAAAAGCGATTCTTGTCCGAACCGCGATTATAAGTATTTGGGAGCACCGCCCGGTAACCTTATTGAATGTGCTCGCAGTTGGTTGGCTGGCCCAGAATTTGGGGAAATTGTTTATTATGCGCTTTTAGACAATGGGGAAATCTGGACCTGGCATCATAGTAGTTCTATGATTTTTAACATGATTATTGTGCCATTGATTTGCGGCCCTTTCGGTCTGTTTATTGGGATCGGGGCATTTATAATTTTTATGGTGCAACGAAAGAAATCCAATAAAGCTATGGTAAATTCGTCAGAAAAACTCTGATCATATCTGAATAAGGAGAAAACATGAGTAGCACAGAAGAATTCCGTGTCAGTGGTGAAGAATTGATGTCCAAGATCAAGGAATTGCTCAAGGAAGGCAACATCCGCCGGATCATCGTCAAGAGCAAGGAAGGCAAGGTCGTCTTCGAAATCCCGCTCACCTTTGGGGTGGTCGGGGCGTTGATAGTCCCGCAGCTGGCCGCCCTGGGCGCGGTCGCGGCCCTGCTGACCGAGGCGACCCTGGTCGTCGAAAAAAGCGAGGACTGACCCGTGCCGCGCAACTACCCGGACAAGTCACCGACTGCCCACCAGCGCCTGCCCGACTACAAACGGGACGACGAAGCCTGGATCCGCGCCCTGTTGCGCCGCGCCGAGACCGGCATCCTCGCCACCCGCTGGGACGACCAGCCCTTCGCCGTCCCGACCAGTTACTGGTTCGACGAGGAACATCACCGGATCGCCTTCCATTCCAATATCGCCGGGCGGGTACGCGCCAACCTGGAGCGGCATCCACAGGCGGGTTTCGTGGTCTACGAACAGGGCCGGTACCTGCCGTCGAACGTGGCGCTCGAGTTCGGGGTCCAGTACCGCAGCGTGATGGCCTTCGGCCCGGTCGAGACGGTGTCCGATCCGGCTGAGTCCCGGCGGCTGCTGTATGGCCTGATCGGGAAATATTTCCCCGGCATGGAAGCGGGCCGCGAGTACCGTCCGATTACCGATAAAGAACTGGCGCGCACCTCAGTGTACGTGATGATAATCGAAGCCTGGAGCGGCAAGGAAAACTGGAACGAGCGCGCCGACCAATCTGCCGACTGGCCTGCGCTGGACGAGAAGTGGTTCGAATGAACGCCTTGTGTCAGGCATAAAAGGAGCGGAGGCTGCCATTGGCAGCCTCCGCTTTTATGTGTCATCGAACCACGTCAGGCCTTATGGCGCAGGGATGTAGTACTCGATGATCAATTGCGGACGGAACGCCGCGCTGGCTTCGCCGCTGAAGAACTTCATGTAGTCTGCAACGTTGTTATTGTTGTCGTCCTTGGTGAAGGCCAGGCGGAATTGGGTGGGGCCGGTCAGGTTGACGAAGGGGAAGGCGCTCTGATTCAGATTGGCCGAGTACCAGTTGTTGACCGGTACTTTCCCAAACGTGGCAACCGCATTGGCGCTGGCTGCAGCCTGGAAGTCACGGGTCTGCAAAGCATACCAAGTCCCAAAAGGTCCTTGGCGGATGTCCGCTTTCAGGTTTTTGAGAATGGTGAACGGGTCCGTGCCGACCAGCCCTTGCTTGCGGATTTTGAGAGTAGCTTTGGTGATGACCGCATTATTCGGCAAGCCGCCGGTGTAGAAGTGCAGGATACCGCGATATTGCCGGTCTGCTGCGTCGTCGCCGAGGTTGAAGGTATTGGCGGTGGCATTCAGCGAGCCGCCCACGCCGCTGTTCTCGGCAGATTCGAGCACCCAGCCGTCCCTGGTGGCAATTGAGTTGAGTTTGAGCGTCAGGATTTCAGGGATGGTGTAGATTTCGCCGGTTGTGAAATCGCCGTTGTTGAGGCCCAGTCCGCCCAGAGGCGTGGAGGCCCCATCGAGGATGCTGTCGTCGTCCATCAGGTTCAGCCCGAGTGTGCCGCCAGTATTCGCGCCGACAGTGACGGTGACGGTGTAGGTGTCGCCGCCGCCGCTCACGTTGGTGATGGCCGCGCCAGGCAGGTTACCCGTGGTTGCCAGTTGGAAATCGCCGCTGTCCACACCGGTTACGTCCGTCGAGAAGGTGACGGTGAAGTCTACGGTCGCGGTGACGGCTGGATCAGCACCGGCGCGCACGATGGAGGAGACGCTGGGCGGGAGGGTCAGCACCTGGGCTGTGTTGACGGCGTTGTGGTGGTGCAGGAGCAACAGGCCCTTGCTTTCATTGGCGGCGATGGCAGCCTTGTCGTAGCCGATCTCGAAGGTCGGGTAGATGCCCGGAATGTCGTACCATACGGGTTCATCGGTGATGAGGGGGTCTACCGCGGTGAAGGACTGGTTGGCGACATCGTAAGACATCACCTCGGTAATATCCACAGGCCCGGAAGCATCCCGGCTCCAGCTTACGACGTAGAAGTCGAAGTCGGTATTGACGCCGTCTACCAAACCAATATCAGTGAACGGCATGGAAATGTTCATGACATTGTTGTTGAAAGCGTTGGTGTTTATGGTCCCACTGAAGTAGTTCATGTAGGACTGGGCATCGCACCACCCAGCCGAGAGCGAGCAATACGCTGAGAACATCACGTCGTCGGTCGTGCCGGTGAAGAAACCCTGGGTCACATTGAAGAGCACGACATCGGACGTGCCGTCTTCATCCGCGTCAATGTAAATGTCGAATTCGACTGCGTTGGAGGTATCCCATTTTTCGTAGGTGGAAATACCGAAGAACACGTAGCCATCCGCGAAAGACCAGTATGGGTAATCGGTGCCCACGCCGACGTATTGAATGTCGGCGTTGTTGGCCGCGCCGCTGCTGGAGGCCTCGTTGGGACTCTCGCCTTTCAGTTCCAGGATCGTGACCAGGGAGCCGTCATCAACGGTGTCCACCGGGAGGCCGATGGGGGTCAGGCTGAACGTGCCGGTCGGAGCTGCGGGCAGGCTGAGGCCGCTTTCAGCCACAGTCATGCTCGAACCCGGCCGGGCTGCGATGTGGACGGGGACGCGCAGGGTTGGGGCCGCGCCGGTCGAAGTCAGGGTGACGTAACCGCCGCCTTCGGCGAAGCGCTGGCGTGAAGCGCCTGTGATCGTGGCGTCAACGGAGCGGGTCAAGGCTGCGGGGTCAACAGCAACCTCAACCTGGATTTCGAGAGTCCCATTGGCTGGCACTGTAACCGGGTTGCTCAGGGCAGCGCCGCCAGCATCCAGCAGGCTCCAGACGAGGCCGGGGTTGACCGGATACCGTTCGTCAAAAGCGACGTTGTAGTCCTGGGGTGTTCCACTCTTATTGCTGAGGGTGATGCCCTTCGTGAAGGTCTGGGCGCTCACGACTGCAACTGCCCCAAAGGCCACGCTGACCTGTCCGGGATCGTTCTTGTAGTAAGCGACGACATCAGACTGGACGGCGTTGGCTGCGCTGGCGCGGCCTGCGCCGATGCGGGTGGGCGTGTACTTGTTGCCGGTGTGACTGGTGCCGGTGTAAACATCGTTGGTGGCGGTGTTCATGGCCAGGGCCTTGAGTTCGGCCACCGACCAGTCGGGATGCATCTGGCGCAGGAGGGCCATCATACCAGCCACGTGCGGCGAAGCCATGGAGGTGCCGCCGAAGCTGACGCCTTCATTGCCGGTGCCGGTTGCAGTCGAGTAAATGGTATCGCCTGGAGCGGCAATATCCGGCTTGAGCAGGGTCCCGTTGCGGGCCGGGCCGCGCGAGCTGGAGGCCGTCAGAGTATCTTCGACTGCGGTGTCTGTCGCAACGAATTGGTCCCGGTACTGGGAGGTCAGCCGGACTGTTACCGTCCCCGCCACAAGGTCGGCCTTGAGCGCATTGCCAACGTCCAGGCCGGTCATCATGGACGGGATGGTGATGGTGGCATCCGTGCCGCCCATGGTGAACGGGAAACCGGGGGCGTTATTGGCGATCAGAGCGCCGATGGCCCCGGCGTTTTGGGCATTCTTCACCTTTTCAACGAAGGTGCATGTGCCGCGGTCGATCAGGGCGATTTTCCCGGTGAGGTCTGCGAGAGCGCCCTGGGAAGTGCAGGCGGTGCCCGTACTGGCGTAAACCAGGTCTCCGGTCACCCCTGTGGCGTCGAGGACTGGCCCAAAGGCTGCTTCCGTGCCGGAGTAAGTGCCGGGGGTCATGGTCCCTGCGGTAGCCATGAGTTCGAAGGCCCCAACCACAGCGCCGGAATCGACGGTGTTGGCCGTGCTGAGAGCGTATTTGGCCATGCCCGGCGACCCGGTGATGTAATAGACATCTCCACTGTTGCCGGATGACGTTACAACGATCACGCCCGCCAAAGCCGCATTGTTGGAAGCCACAGCCGATGAATCGTAAGCAGAACCAAAGTTGGAACCCAGCGACATGTTGATCACGTCGAGGTGGTCGCTCAGGTTGTTGTCGCCGTTGGGGTCCATGGCCCATTCGATGGCCAGGTCGGTCAGGTCTGTCGAGCCGCTGCACCCGAAGACGCGCAGGGCATACAGGTCAGCCTTGGGCGCCATGCCTGGGCCAATGCGGAAAGCGTCAATATACTGCTGCGCAGTCAGACTGTTCAGGGTGGCATAATCCCCGGCGAACGTGGTGCCGTCCGGGTTGACGCCGTAACCGGCGGCAGTGCCGGAAACATGGCTGCCGTGCCCGTTGCAGTCCATCGGGTCGGGATCGGGAGCGGGGACGGAATTCGGGTCGTTCGCGTTATAGGCGTCACCGGCGAAGTCCCATCCGCCAACTACTTTGGCTGTCGGGAACAGGTTGCCCGCTTCGCCAATAGTGGTGAAGTCTTGGCCGGTATAGTCACCCGGCCCGCCGAAGTTGGTGTGGATGTAATCTATGCCTGTGTCAATGACACCGATGGAAATCGTTTCACCCTGGAAGGCTGACAGGCCGGCCCAAACTTCCGGCGCGCCGACCAGCGGAACGCTGGTGGTATGCTCGATGTTCTTGGGAACGATCGGGTGGATTGCCATAACGCCGGGGATATCGGCAATCGCCTTCAGGTCTTTGGGATCGACCCGCAGCCAGATGCCGTTGTAGGCTTTTTGGGTGCGGAAGAGTTCAGTCGCTTTGATATCCCTGTCCCGCAGGCTTTGCATAAAGCTGGACTGCTCGGCTTTGATGGCGCTGATCTGGTCTTTGACCGGGGCGGCCTGCCCGCCGGATTCAGCGTATAGGACCGCCGCCGGCGCTTTTTCGAATTCGACTACGATCCCCACTGGACCATTGACATCACCAAGACGGCCAAAGTAGGTTTGGACTTCATCCAGGCTGACCCCAATTTGCACCTTCTCCCTGCTGGGCGGTTTTCGGTCTTGGGCATTCACCACCCCAACAAATTGGGAGAGAATTAGTACCAGTATGACCAAAGCCATACCGATGCGAAGGATTCCCTTCGGAAAGTGTTTCTGTTGCATCGTTATTTCTCCTCTTTTATGTTTTGCCTGACAATTCAATTGACGAATGGAAACCGCGCTAATCAATAAATATCTATTTATTCCACCTCCTCGACCCAGGGATATTGCCTTTCACCAGGATCCAAATCAAAATCGGTATCCTCTGGATAATAGAGAATACCGACTATGGAAGGCTTACCGCCTCAAAAGGATGGAGTTAACTGTTTGCCGCACCCGATTCATTTTAACCAGCCTTTATTTGCTCAATGGTTGATTGCCAGGGCGACGGTGAAAGACATATAACAATTATCACGAAATTTTAATTTTTGTCAATATCGTACCGCGGAATTCTCGTCCTGAGCCTGCCGAAGGGCATCCCGCAACCAAAAAGCGACGGTTCATTGGGAATCGGCGTGAGCGAGTTTCGCAGAAAGTCGGGGGAGACTTCGGGGATTTGATTCGGAAGGGTGGCTCACTCCCTCTTGCGCAGCTTGTTGATGTAGGCCACGGCCTGGGCGCGGTTCTCCAGCCCCAGGCGCTGGAGGATGTTGTGGACATGGGAGCGGACGGTCCCTTCGCTCAAGTGCAAAATCTTGCCGATCTCCTGGTCGGAGCGGCCTTCGCCCAGCAGGGCCAATATCTCATCCTGGCGGGCGGTGAGCGGCTCGTCTGCCGCGCTCTGCCCGGCCGGGATGCTTTTCATCTCGCGGATGCCCTTGAAGAGTTTCACGGCAATGCCCGAAGGCAGATAAGGCACGCCGTCGGCCACTTTGCGGATGGCTTCAAGCAGGAAACTGCGCGGGGCGGTCTTGGGGAAGTAGCCCAGCGCCCCGGCCTGGACGGCGGCCAGCACCTTGTCTTCATCTTCCAGGCTGGTGAAGACCAATATCCTGGCCTGCGGGTCGGCCTGGCAGATCTCGGCAATGGCTTCCAGGCCGCTCATGCCGGGCATCAGCAGGTCCATCAGGATCACGTCCGGGCGGCATTCGTGAGCCAGTTTTATGGCTTCCATCCCGTTCGAGGCCTGGCAGGTCACTTCCAGGTCCGGTTCTTCCGAGAGGGCGGTGGACAGGGCCTCGCGCATCATTGGGTGGTCATCGGTGATCATGATCCTGATCTTATCCATACTCATTCCTTTGAAGGGTTGGAGCTGTCATCGCGAAACCTGGATGCTCTCCCGGCTTGAAGCCCTGGCCCAACGCCGGGACAGGTAATCTCCCGTCTGCGAGGAGACTGCTTCGCCGCAATGCGGCTCGCAGTGACAGCCGTTATTTTATCTCCGCGCTGAAGACCACCCGGGTGCCTTTGTCGGGGGATGAGAAAATGTCGAGGGTTCCGCCGAGCAGCCCCGCCCGGTCGCGCATGTTGGGCAGGCCCAGCCCGCCGATGTACTCGCGGTTCGGGTTGAAGCCGTTCCCGTCGTCCACGACCTCCAGGCTCATCCGCTGCGGGGTCGGGCGCAGGATCACCTGCACCTGGCCGGCCTGGGCGTGCTTGAGGGCATTGTTCAGGGCTTCGATGGCGATCCAGAACAGGTTTTCGTGCCAGGCCTGGGGGCAGTGGTCAAATTCCCCGTCCAGGATGACCTGGGCTTCGACCCCGGCCCGGTGTTCGACCATTGCCAGGCGCGTTTCCAGGTCCCGGAGCAGATCCACCGAGCGTCCGGGACCCGATGGCTGGAGTTCGTACAAAAGCAGCCGCGTCTCTTTGAGCGCCTGCCGGGCGCTTTCCTGCAGGCGCTCGGCAACCTTCGCGGAGCGCTCGTAATTTTGCCGCTCGAGGGTGGAGGCAAGCGTATCGGCCAGCAGCACCAGGCTGTTGATGGACTGGTTGACCGAGTCGTGCAGGTCGCGTCCCATGCGCTGGCGCTCCTCGATGCGGGCCAGGCCGCGCTGGTTTTCTATCAGTTGGGATTGGGCTTCTGCCAGTTGCTGTTCGGCCAGTTTGCGCTCAGTGATATCGCGCATGTAGGTGATCACCAAAAAACCCGAACTGGTCTCGATATGGCTGAGTTTGATATCCACCGGGATCTCGTTCCCGCTTTTGTCCACCGCCACGAATTCCATGGCCGACCTGAGCGGGCGGGTGTGCGGCCGGTTGACATATTGGTCGCGCTGGAAGGCGTGGTACTGGCGCAGCCGGGCCGGGATGAGGCTATCCATAGCCCTGCCGATCAATTCGTGGTTGGTGTAGCCGAGCAGGAGGGTGGCGGCGGTATTGGCGAAGGTGATCTTCCCGTCCGTGTTCAGGCCGAAGACCGCATCCGGGGCCGACATGACCAACTGGCGGAACCGTTCCTCGCTCTGCTGGAGGGCCGCCTCGGCCTGTTTTTTCTCGGTCACATCCCGGGTGACCGCCAGCACGTGCTCGACCCCGTCGAGCATGACGATCTCTCCCGATATCATCCCGTTGATGATCTCGCCGGATTTGGCGCAGAATTCGTACTCCTGCTCCCTGGCGTGGCCGTGCTCCCGCAGCGACTCTACGAAGACCTCCCGTTCTTCCGGGTGGATCCATACCCCGGCCCGCGTCGATGAATTGGACAGCGCTTCTTCGCGGGAGTAGCCTGTGATCCGCGAGAAACCTTCGTTGACTTCCACCCAGGCCCCATCATCCAGGCGGGAGATCGTAATGGCGTCCGGGCTGGCATGGAAAGCCATGAAGAATTTTTCTTCACTCCGTTTCAGGGCTTCTTCCGCCTGGCTGCGCTCTTTCAGTTCGCTTTGCAGTTGGGCGTAGACCTGGGCGTTATCCATGACCAGGGCCACGATCTGGGCCAGTTGTTCGGCGATGTAAACGTCCATATCCGAGAAGGGCCTGTTGCGTACGCGGCGTGAGCAATTGATGGCGCCAATAACGCGGTCTTTGCGCTTGAGCGGGACGACCATGATCGCATGGATGGGGTAGCCTTCGTACAGGTCGCGGCGTTTAGCCCAGGCCGCGTAGTCTTTCAGGATGGCGGGGATGCCCGTATCAACGGCCTGCCAGCTCAGGAATCCCCCTTCGCCCCGGCGCATGGTGTCGCCGACCTTGAGCGGCTGGCCGGGAGTGGCGGCATAGGTGACGATGATGTCGTCGCCTTCGAGCAGGTCCACGCTGACGTCTGGCGCTTCGAGCAGGCTGCCCAACTGGTCCAGGAGGGTCTGCATAATGTCATCTATGTTCCGGCGGTTGATCAGGTCCAACGTAACGTGGTTCAGCGTCCCCAATATCTTGATCCGGTTATCCAGCGCGGCCTTGACCTTTTCTTTTTCTGCGATCTGGATTTGTAATTGATCGGCTGCCTGGGAGAGTTCGGTGGTGCGGGTTGTGACGCGTCCTTCCAGGTCTTCGTTGAGGCTGGCATTTTCGATGGCAACGGCCACCTGGGCGGCAAGATATTCCATCAGTTTCAGGTCGTCCGGGCCGAACGGTTTGACATCTGATCGGGTTTCCAGGTAGAGCGCGCCAAGCATCCTGCCGCTTGCGGTCAACGGGACGCAGATCACCGAGCGGCTCTTCAGGTCCCGGGCGTTTTCGGCGGCGAGGCCTGCAAGGGCGTCCGCAATCAGGGCCGGCTCGCCGCTGCTGATGACTTTCCGGCAGACGGCCTGGCTGATCTGCTCGCGGGGTTCGGTGGATGGGTTGCCTTCCCGGTCCAGGCCCAGGCGGAATTCGAGGGCTTCACGCTCGCCGCTCAAGGCAAGGAAGCCGTACTCGGCCCTGGTCAATTCCAAGGCCGCCTGCACGGCCTGTTTTTGCAGGTCGTCGAGCTTGCGCGCCTGTGCCAGTTGGCGGCTGGCGTCTAAAAGCTTTTCGAGCCGGGTGGTGTCCATTCCAGTCCTTGATGCAGCATCAATTCGACAAAAATCCCATGCAAAGATACCACATCATTCAGGTTTTATAAACCTATCCCCATTTCAAAACTGCCAGCCCTGAAAGGATGCGCAGGGCGGCAAAGATGAATAGCGCGGCCGACAGCCCGTATAGATCCGCCACGAGCGGGCCGGCCAGCGACCCGGCCAGGACGGCGAGGTTGAGCATGATGTTATACCAGGCCAGGTGAGCGGGCCGGTCTGCCTCAGGGACTTTATCGAGCAGGTAATTGGGCATGGCCCCGCCGACCATGGCCCAGACCAGTCCGCCCCAGAGCGAAATGCCGAGGTAGGGCCAAAAATCGTGCGAGAGCGCCAGCAGCAGGGGATAGATCCCCATCAACGCCGCGCTGACGCCGAAGATGGCCTGGTTGCTGAACCGGCGGCTCAGGCGCGCCAGTTGCAGCGAGCCGATAAGGACCGTGGCGTAGAAAACCGCCTGCCCGACGCCGATCTGCTGGTCGGTCAGGTGCAGGCTGCGCACCACGTAAATGGGGAAGATGGGGATGGCCAGGTATTGGGCCAGGTGGAAGGCAAGCAGCACCAGCATCACCCGGCTGAAGGACGAGCGCAGGATGTCCACCCGCAGCAGTTGTCGCCAACTGGCGCGGGCCAGCAGTCTCAGCCCGATGCTGGGACGGTTGCTGTCGCCGAGCGGGCGGATGGTCCCGGGGCGGGCGCGGTCGCCGATGCGGGAACCGGCCCGGGGCGTGCCGGGAGGCAGGGCCGGGCGGACGCGGTAGAGGTGGTAACTGCTCATCGCCGCGCCCACGCATCCCAGGGCGAAGACGATCTGGTATCCCAGCGGGAAGGTGACGTGGTCCAGCAGCCAGCCGGAGGCGAGCGAGGTCAGCACGAATGTGACCGAGAGCATTACGTTGCGGACCCCGGCCACGTGGGCGCGCCAGTTAGGCGGGACGGCCTCGGCGAACAGGGCATTGAACCCGACCGCCAGGGCTGTGCCGGGAATGCCCATCAGCAGGACGATGACGATCAAAGCCCAGACCTGCTGCGCCTCCGGGAACAGCCAGGGCAGCGGGACCCAGAGCAGGTAGCCGAAGCGGTACAGGACGGAGGTCCAGAAGACGGCCTTGCCTATCGGGCGGCGTTGAAGCCACTGGCCGGAGGGGATGGCGAGCATCAGACTCATCACAGCCGGCATGGCGCCGAGCAGGCCGATCTGGAAGGTGCTGGCCCCCAGGCGGGTGGCGTACACGCTCAGGAACGACATCGAACTGCCGTTGAGGATACCGAACCAGCCGATGTCAAGCGCCAGGTGGCGGAAGTTGGCGCGGTATTCGGTCGGAATTTCTTCCGCAGGTTTGAAGAGCGAATGGATTGCGAACATGAGTGGGGTTTTCGTTTATGGGTTTTCTTCGAGGGGGACGAAGCCCTTGCCAAAGACTTCGCGCACGTTGGAGGTGACCACGAAGGCTTGCGGGTCTATCCGGGCGGTGATGGCCCGCAGGTTGTGGATCTCGGTGACGGTGAGAGCGCACATCAGGACGCCGCGGTCTTCGCCGGTGAACATGCCGGTCCCGCGCATGGCGGTGACGCCGCGGTTCATCTCGTTCATAATGGTCTTGGCGATCTCGTCCGATTTGGCTTGGGGGGAGATGATAAAGGCCAGCAACTGCTGACGTTTGTGGTGGGGGCGGAACCAGGCCCGGGCCGAGGCTGCCTTGCCCGAACGGGAATCGGCCTCCTCGTCCAGGCCGAAGCGGGGCAGGACCTCGCCGGTGGCTTGCTGCATCCCCAGCGTCCACAGGCTGACGACGATCAAGGCTCCGTAGAAGGCCGCGCCTGCGGCGAAGGCGATCCAGCCGTCAATCGGGCCGATGGCGCCGCGGCTGATCATTTCAGAAAATGCGGCTGCGGGGGTTGGGTAGAGCCACAGGATGGCGAACCAGGACAGGGCCAGGATGAAGAAGAGGGGGAAATAATTCCGGCGCAGCCGCCGCCCGACGGCCTCCCACATGGAGATCGGGAAGCGCGGGTGGAGCAGGGATTCGGCCAGGGTCTCGGCCCAATCGGGGGAGGGGTGGAAGGGCGGGACCAGCATGGCGGCGTAGAAGTCAGTCTCCATCAGGCGGACGCGGTAACTCCATAATTCGTAGTAGCGGTACCGGCGGGCTTCGATGTAAAGGAACAGGGTGACGAGCAGGGTGTTGAGCACGATGACGGCGTGATGCGAGGTGGCCTGGTTGAAGGCAATCGAAAGGGTGGCGCCGGTGGCGATCACGGCCCAGTTGGTGGTGGTGTCGAGGCGTTTCCGCCAGACATTCGAGCGGGTGACTTCGGCCCGGAAGAAATGCACCATGGCGGTCACGAACTCGCTGGCTTTCATGCTGTAACCGCGGTAGGTCCACACCGGCTCGGAAATAGGCGGCGTATCGGCTGGTTTTCCCGGAGGGGTGGATGGGGTATCGTTCATTGGCATTCACTTCCAAATCTGGTGTGAATATCTTACCACTTTCTGGTTTCTCCAATATCGGGAGATGTTGGAGTCCGCGACCACTGACTCGCCGAACAAAAAAGGACGGACTTGGGCAAGTCCGTCCTTTGGGGTGGGCGGGGTTATTATTTCAAGACGGTGACACCGGCGGCCTGCGGGCCTTTTGTGCCTTGTTCGACCGTGAATTCCACCTGCTGGCCTTCCTGCAAGGTGCGGTAGCCCTCAGACTGGATGGCCGAGAAGTGGACGAACACATCCGGGCCGCCTTGGCGTTCGATGAAACCATAGCCCTTGGTGGCGTTGAACCACTTGACTGTGCCGATGATACGATCAGACATACGATACTCCTTGAAGATAGAAAAAAATCGGTTCGGTGTTGTTGCGCAGTTCCATCGGACGATTCAAAATTAAAATGACCCGGCGAACTTGGATTGGGTCATTATTTCTTCTTTCCAACGTGAACTTCCTTACACCATTTCGGCTGATGATACAACCGCGGCGGAAAATCGTCAAGGAATTTTGACGGGGTCAATTGACGGTTACTTTGACCGGCTGGCTGACGTAATTCTCGTTCCCGTCGGGTTTGTCCCGCAGTGGCAACAGGACGTTGAACCTGCTCCCGGGAAAATTGACTTCATCGAAGCCCGGGCTTTCGACCCAGATCTTGCCCCCATGGGCTTCCACGATGCCGCGCGCCAGGGGCAGCCCCAGCCCGGCCCCGGCGCCCTTGAATTTGGTCTTGCCGGTCGAGTGGCGGTTCAGGTCTTCGTTGGGCTGGTAGAACTTGGTGAAGATCAGGTCACGGAAGTTGGGGTCAATCCCCACCCCGGTATCGCTGAAGATGTAATGTACCCCGCCGTTGGGCAATTCGTTCACGACGGGCAAGACCGGCCGGCCGGTGATGTTGAGCTTGCCGCCGTTGGGCGTGAATTTGATGGCATTGGTCAGCAGATGCTGGAAGACCTTGCGGAGGGTGTTCGGGTCGGCTTTGAGCGCCGGTAACGAGGGCAGGTCAATCGTCAGGGTTTGTTCGCGTTCCTTGATGGCTGGTTGCAGGGTCAGCCCGACCGATTTGGCGAGTTCGTTCACGTCCACCGGCTGGAGGTGGAGTTCGAGGCTGCGGGCGTCAATCTGGGCGATGTCGAACATAGAATCCATGATCTCGTGCATCCGCAGGGTGCTGTCGTGGATGCCTTTCAGCATTTGCTTGTAGTAGGCGTTTTGATCCACGCCGGGGTCTTCGAGCAGCATTTCGGCGTAACCGCGCATCACTGTCAGCGGGGTGCGCAGTTCGTGGGAGGCGATGCTGATGAAATTGGACTTGGTGCGGTCTATCCGCTCCAGGTCGCGGTTGGCTTTGTCGAGGGCGCGGTAGGCGGTGCGGATCTCCTGGTTGAGGCGCATCAGGTTTTCGACCAGGCGGGCGTTTTCGAGCGCCACCGCCGTCTGGCTGCCGACCGTGGACAGTGTGACCAGGTCTTCGTCGGTGTAGCGGTTGCCGGAGAGTTTGGCTCCCAGGGCCAGCAGGCCGATCCACTCGCGTTTGGCGTGGATGGGCACGTAGACCTCGGTGTTCAGCCGGTCGAACCATTCGCGTTCGTTGGGCGGGGTCTTTTGGAAAGCGGGCAGCAGGTCCATGTCATATTGCAGCAGCGGACGGTTCCCCTGGCTCAGGTAGGCCGCGACCGGGCTGTCGCCTTGCAGCGTGCCGACCTTGACCGCCCGTTCCCCGGCGCTGCGGACGACGCGCAAGTGGTATTGGACGCGGCCCTCGACGCCGGTCTCCTTGTCCACCAGGAAGAGCACCCCGCGTTGAATCTGCAAGGCTTCGATGATCATGCCGACGGCCACGTTGGCCAGGCGCTCCATTTCGAGGATGTTGCTGATGGACTGGCTATAATCCCGCAGGATTTGGGCCGGGTCGTAGAACCCGCTCGACATCAGCCGGTCCACCAGGCTGCGGACGAAGCCCAGCAGCGGGGTAAAGATGAGGGCCAGCAGCAGGGCGATCACTGCCCCGACCGCGGTCGGGTTGAAGTTGCTGACCGTCTGGAAGAAGTATTGTGAAAAGGCAAACCCTGCGGTATAGAACAGCACGATCACCAGGGTTGTGATGATGTAAATGAGCGTCTGCTTGACGATCTGGCGCACATCCGGCATGTTGTGGTTGGTCAGGATGTACGTGACCAGCAGGGCGGCCAGCAGGCGGGTGATGTTGCTCCAGGTCTGCGGAAATGCGGAAAGATAACTGTCGTTGACAACCACCAGGATCAAGACCGGCAGCCAGTAGGTCAGGCGGTTGCGGTGCAGCGATTGGCGGGTCTTGCGGTAGGCCGAGCGGGTCGTCAGCGCGGCCCAGCCGAGAAAGATCGCCCAGCCGGCCTGCGCCATCCCAAAGGGCAGGCGCTCACGCGGCAGGATCCATTCATCATTCCCCCAGATAATCTCCGGCAGGGCGAAGGCATTGGCGGCGACCAGGATGATGAGCGCGAACCAGACCCCCCCGGCTACCGCCCAAATCTCGTTCCCTTCCAGCCGCAGGAAAGACCGCAAGGTCAGCAGGAGCAGGAGCGCCAGCCCCAACATGCCGTAGGATTGGATGCCTTCGTAAACCACCGGGTCTAAATCAGCAAACAACCCCCCGTAATACAAAGCCGCGATCACCTGGATAACCAGGGCCAATCCGGCGTAGATGGCCGCCAGGTAATAGGTCGTACTCTCCTGCCCGTCCTCGTGCTGGATGGCGCGCATGATCGCCGGGACGTAGAGCGCGGCGATCAGAAGTTGCAACAATACCGGGGGAAGTCGCGGGTCTATGGCAGGCATGGGTAGGAAAAGTATACTCGAATTCACACCATTGCAATTGCATTATCGGGTATCATTAGCTCCACACTTTTGTTAGTGTCACTGCGAGCGGAAGCGAAGCAGTCTCCTACAGACAGGGGATTGCTTCGCTTCGCTCGCAATGACATGAAATAAGGATATAAATATGGCCTGGTTCGAATTCCATATCTCCCGAAATGCGCGTGACCAATTCCAGCTCGAAGACGAACTTTTTGCCACCAACGGGCAGGTCGTGGCGGCGAACTTCGCGGCCGCCCGTCAGCTTGCGGAACGTATGAGCGCGGGACGCAGCCAACCGGTCCCCGCGAGTGACGTGTATGCCATGGGCCTGATTGACGAGGTCCTGCACATCCTGGTGCGGCAATATGAGATGCAGAACCCCGGGGTGATGACCAGGGCCTTGGGCTGGCTCAAATCCAGGCTGGGCGCAGCGCCCCTGGACACGGTCCTGATCCGGTTCACTGAGCAGTTCCCGCCGCTGAAGGTTTATCGCGGCCAGGCATCGCCGCCTGAATACTTCGAATCCACCGAGAGGGCGCGGGAGATGACCACCGAGGAGTCGCTGCTACTCCATCTCGCGAATACCAACCCGGCTTTTGGCCCTTACAAGGAATTATTCGACGATTCCGACCTGGCGCGGACGACGGCCTATCCCGGCCTGGTCAGTGGCTTGCAGGATTTCTTTGCCGGGCAGCCGGGCTTCGACGGACGCGGCGGCGAGAGCCTGATAGACATCCTGCGCGCCCCGGCCCAGGTCTCGCCCAATTCATTGAGCGGCCAATTGGAATATGTGCTCCGGCGTTGGGCGCCATTGCTCGGCGACGAGTTCGTCCAGCGCCTGCTGCGCAGCCTGGATTTTGTGCGCGAGGAAGCCACCCGGCGCGGCGGCACGGGCGGATTCGGCGGCGATGCGCCGGTGATCGAATTCCCGGTAGGCTTGAGCCTTACCGAATATGAAAAATTCAGCGAAGACAAAGACTGGATGCCGCGCGCGGTGCTGATGGCCAAGAACACCTACGTCTGGCTGGAACAGTTGAGCCGCAAATACGGGCGCTGGATCCGTTACCTGAACGAAATCCCCGACGAGGAGCTGGACCTCCTGGCCCAGCGCGGCTTCACCGGCCTGTGGCTGATCGGCCTGTGGGAGCGCAGCCAGGCCTCGCAGTGGATCAAGCAGCGCATGGGCGATCACGAGGCGGTCGCTTCGGCCTATTCGCTTTACTCCTATGACATCGCTGCCGACCTGGGCGGCTGGCCCGCCCTCGAAAACCTGCGCTGGCGGGCCTGGCAGCGCGGCCTCCGGCTTTCGGCGGACATGGTCCCCAACCACATGGGCATCGATTCCAAATGGGTTATCGAACGCCCGGACTGGTTCCTGTCGCTGCCGTATTCGCCTTATCCCAATTATGAATTCCAGAGCGAAGACCTGTGCCCGGATGACCGCGTGGCCGTAATACTGGAAGATCATTATTACAGCCATTCGGATGCGGCGGTGGTCTTCAAGCGGATAGACCGTTACACCGGCGACGTGCGCTACATCTATCACGGCAACGACGGCACCTCCATGCCCTGGAACGATACCGCCCAACTGGATTATTCCAAAGCCGAAGTTAGGGAGGCCGTCATCCAGACCATCCTGCACGTGGCGCGCAACTTCCCCATCATCCGCTTCGACGCGGCCATGACCCTGGCGAAAAAGCACATCCAGCGGCTGTGGTTCCCGGAGCCGGGCGCGGGCGGGGCGATCCCTTCCCGCTCAGAGCGCGGCATGTCGGTGGCCGATTTCGAGGCCGCCATCCCGAATGAGTTCTGGCGCGAAGTGGTAGACCGGGTCGCGGCCGAAGTCCCGGATACGCTGCTGCTGGCCGAGGCCTTCTGGCTGATGGAGGGCTACTTCGTCCGCACGCTGGGGATGCACCGGGTCTACAACTCGGCCTTCATGCACATGATGCGCGACGAAGACAACGCCAAATACCGCTCGGTGATGAAGAACACCCTCGAGTTCGACCCGCAGGTGCTCAAGCGTTACGTCAACTTCATGAACAATCCCGACGAAAAGACCGCCGCCGAGCAGTTCGGCGTCACCGACAAGTATTTTGGCGTGGCGACGGTCCTCTCGACCCTGCCCGGCCTGCCGATGTTCGGCCATGGGCAGGTGGAGGGCTACCGCGAAAAATACGGGATGGAATTCCGCAAGCCCAAATGGGACGAAGGCGTGGATGAGGGGCTGGTACGCGGCCACGAATACCGGATCTTCCCGCTGCTGCACCGCCGCCGCCTGTTTGCCGAGGTGGAAAACTTCCTGCTCTACGATTTCTTCACGACCGGCGGCTACGTCAACGAAGATGTCTTCGCCTACTCGAACGGATGGGGGAACGGACACGAAGCGGGTAAGCGGATGGAGGAGCGCGGGCTGGTGGTCTATCACAACAAATATGCCACGACGAGCGGCTGGATCAAGACTTCGGCGGCATTCATGAATAAAGACACAGGCCAATTGGTCCAGAAGACTCTCGGCGAGGGCCTGTCCCTGCCGCGTGAGGGCTACGCCATCTTCAAGGATTACGTCGCCGGCTTGGAATACATCCGCTCTTGCCGCGAGTTATGGGAGAAGGGGATTTACGCCGAATTGGGCGCGTACCAGTGCCAGGTGTTTTTGGATTGGCGCTTCGTGGACGGGGATGATTGGGGATTGGTAAATGATAACTTGAACGGCGCGGGCGCGCAGTCCATGCAGGCGAAGTTCGACGAGATGTTCAACCCGAAAGAAGAAGAAGAAGAAGAAAAACCCAGGAAGGCGGCAAAGAAACGGGCAGCGAAGAAGTTGGAAGGGGAGAAGAAGGAAACGGTCACGAAGCCAGGGACAAAGAAAAAGGCCGGTTAATAGCAGAACTCCGGGACCTTCACAGTCCCGGAGTTCTGCGCATCCTCGAACCTATTTATTTGATGACCTTGACCCAGTGCAAAATCCTTGAAATTAGCGCGCCTCCGGGGAAACCGAAAACAGCGCCAAAAATTATAAAGTTCAGAAAGACCCCAATAAAACTGTAATAATAACCGTCAAATATTCCAATGAGTCCTGCGACGATAGATCCGGCCAACATAATGATGACGGACGAGATTCTGGGGTATATCAGCCACCCGGCTAACCCGCAGGCAATCAGCCATACAGGCAAGAGTTCAAAGAAGGACAGGGATAAAGGATAGCCAAATAAAGCATCGAGAACGGAGGTGAAGATACTGAATACGAACCCTACACCCAGGCCCAGCAAGATGCGTCCAAACCAGGATAAGAGGAATGGCGTTTTTTTAGCAGCCGCAGGCGGTTGGGCAACTGTTCTGGGATAGGCGGCACTTTGCGCGCTTCCCTGACCGGCACCGTTGCCTGAAACTTTGCCGGCAATTTCAACAGCGGGCGTAGCCACGGGAGCCATGACTGTTGACCCCGGTGGTTCATATCCCGGAGGATCGACGCGCAACCAGTCTGAACCGTCATTTCGATACCACAACCCGGTCTCGTAACCGATCATCCACCAGTGTCCGCTTTCGTCCTGAACCATCAAGTCTTCGAGTTTCGACTTGAAATCCGTTTCAGACAAGGTTTTGGTCTCGAATTGGACTTTGAGTTTATTGAACTCAGCTTCTACCTGTTTGAAATCCATTTGCCTGCTCCTGTTTTATTTGGGTAAACTTTTTGGCCTGCCGCCGGATTTGATCGCTTCTGGCAAGGATGTCGGTTTGGGCGGTTTGGTCTGCCTGGACGGGGATTCCAAAATGCCCGATTGGGCAGTTGAACGGGATTCCTGCTCCTTCCCAACTTCCATTTCAAGCATTGCCTTGAGGGATTGCGCCTCGGTATTTTTCGGGGCCAGGGTCAAAATATCCCGAATCACTTGTTCCGCTCGTGCCCAATCCCTTGACTGTATTGCAACCCTGGCCTGTGTCAACAGGAACCCCGTTTCGTTGGCACGCGCTTTCTCGATTTCAACCTGCTTTAGCAGCGTGCCGGAATCCTTGAAGCCCGGTTGGATTTCCTGGATTTTCTCGAGCAAAGATTGCGCTTCCGACCAGTCTCGAAGTGAAATATTCATAGTGGCCTGGTCGTATATGCCGTTCAACAAGATTTTGACTCTTTGTTCCTGGGCTTCCTTCTCTTCGGCAAGGCGGTTGATTTTTTCCTGGGCAGCTTTTTCGACGGCTTCCCGTGATTCCCGGTCGAAGGTTCTCGATTGGGGAGGCTCTTGTTTGCTTGGCCTCAGGCTTTCTTGGGACGGCAATGGTGAGGCTGGCCGCCTGAAGAGCACGCTGTCTGGAGAGCGGGTAAAGAGTACCGGCGTGCCCCACTCCGTTTCATTCCCGGTGGCAAAGATCGCTTTGCGGGCCTCGGACAGGGCTGCATCAATGGGATATCCGTCTACCACCGCGCTGTAAAATTCCTGCCCAAAGGTGAGCGCGGCTTCGTCGAAAATTTCGAATTGCATGGCGATCACGGCGGGTATCCCTTGCTGGACGAGAGTCTGGGCGACGCCGGCGTAGGGATCATCGGCCGAGGTGCGTGCGCCTTCACAAGCATTCAATACGACCAGTTGCAACGAGCGGTGGTCGTGCAGGATCGTCCCGAGGAATTGACCACTGACCGGCTTCCCGCGCCCGTTTTCTTCTTCCAGCAGGAGCATCCCATCCTGCTTGCTTTCAAAATATTTTCCGTGTCCAATAAAATGGAAGATATGGACCGGCTCTTTGCGCAGGCTGTGTTGCAGATCTCGCAGGGTGGGCCGCATCAGCCGTTCGATGACCACCAAATTGCGGTCAACCAGCGGTTTAAGGCTTCCGTTGAGTTTTCCCCATTCTCCTTCCACATCCAGTTGCGGGTAGTCTTCGGGGCTTGAGATCATGGCGAGGATTTTCAACGGAGGGCTGACATTGAGTGTTTGCGTGGCATAAGGCAGGTCGAAGTAGCGCACAATCGGTGTGTTGATTGACAGAGCCGGGAATTGGTTAAGCTGCGGGTTATACAGGAATTCCCAGGGCAAATCATGGAACTCAGGCACGTCAATGCGTAACCTTAAACGCAATCCTTTTGCATCTTTTGTCGCGATATCCATGCTGCGTAAGTAACACGCATACACATCGTCGCTGAAAACGGTTCGGAAGAGTTTTTCGCCGAACTGCTTCACCGTTCCCATCATGGATGAATCGATTCTCCGGGTCCCTTGCCGGGGTTGCCCCAAACGCAAGACAAAATTTTCCAGTTCCAGTTCTGAAAACGGCTTACTGAATTCCCCCGAGGCCTGTCCGGCAGGCGACCCGATCACGCGCGCCCTGTATTTTTTCCCGGATCGCTCAATGATGATGTCAAAGTCGAAAAAGGTTCGCTGTTCCATAAAACCACATCCATCCGCCGATGAATACCAAATTGGAGAACCAGCCATACCCGCGGCAGTGTGGTTTATTACGATGAATTACGGATAAATTTTACCTAATTAGTTGATAATATTGTACCAATTATTTGTCGAAAACACAATAGGCATACAAGTTTGGGGTGTGTAATAAATTTTCGGA
>DIDQ01000009.1 GCA_002418215.1 Anaerolineales bacterium UBA5796 | reverse complement strand
ATCACGGGAAATATCAGAGAGCCTTCTGGCATACCCGGCATCCCCGTTTATCTTTTGGGTGTGTTTCATTAGCGCGCTCACGCCGCCCCTTGCGGAAACGTCCCGAAGGTTCCCGTAGTTGGGGTGTTCTTATGAACGAAACCTTCGGGACGGTCTCAATCAATCTATATGAAAGTCAATAATTATGCCAATGGGCGCATGGCAGGCTTGATTTTCAACAGGCTGCCATGCGCCCGGTTTTGAGCTAGGCCGGGATGACGCCCAATTGCTGCATCAATCCCATTTGGTCGAATTGCTCCCAGTGCTCGACAGACCGGCCACTTTCGAAGCGGTCAATGGCGATCCCGCCGATGGAGACTTTCTTGCCGGTGGGCGGGATTCCCATCAATTCGCCGTTATGCGTCCCGTGCGCCGACCAGCGCATGACGAGCTTGTCGCCTTCGGCAAACGTATCCTCGATGTGGACGTGGATGTCGGGGAAGGCGGCCAGGAAAACGTTATAGAACATCTTGCGGCCGGCCAGCCCATCCGGCATGTCCGGGGGCAGGGCGTGGTCAACCAGCTTCGAGCTGAAAAAAGCATCGAAGGCAGCCATGTCTTTCCGGTTGAACCCTTTTTCGATCAGATTCTTTGCGGCAGTTTTGTACTGTTCACTCATGATATTTTCTCCTTATCTCGAATTAAGGGCCTCAGGCCGGGACAACGCCCATCTGCTGCATCATGCCCATCATATCCGCATTCAGCCAGGCTTCGGCGATCACCCCGTTTTCGAAGCGGAAGATCACGATCCCGCCGGCTTCGACTTGTTTGCCCGTAGGCGGGATGCCCTGGAGTTCGCCCAGGTGGGTGCCCTGGAGCCGGTGGCGGACGGCGACCCGGTCGCCTTCTGCGACGACGTCGTCCACGACGATGCGCGAGTCGGGGAACCCGGCCAGCAGCCCGGACATGAAGCCCTTGTACCCCTCGACGTCCAGGGTTTCGGAAGCCCAGCCGTGGAAACGGCAGGACGGTGAAGCGTCAGCTACCACGCCGTCCAGGTCGCGGCGGTCGAGGGCCGTCATGGCTTGCCGGGCGAGGGATTTGTTTTTCTCGATCATCTTGTCTATCTCCTTATAGCATTACTGTTCAATATTTGGTTGCGGAATGAATTCCGCGTTACGTGAGTTCGGTTCAAACCGGTCATCGGCTCGGAATACATCACCTCCTTTCAGGCATCATGCCAGTCCCGGTCGCACCCTGGACCGGGAAACGGCTTCGAGGAACCAGCGGGGAGCCGCCGAGAGCATCCGCCCATCCCGGTCAAGGGCAGGTTTGCGCCGGTCGTCGCCGGGCAGTCCCGGGTCCACGCGCAGGAGGGGATGTTCGTGACCGGGGTTGGGAGCGTCCGAAGCGTGGAAACAGGTCGGGCAGAGGTAAAAAATCGTGGAGGCGTTCATAGTTCCTCCAGGGAAACCAGGTTCCGTCCCCAGCCCTTTTCGTATCGCAAATACCAGAGCAGCATCAACGCCGTCGCCAGGGTGAAAAACCCGTGCAGGAACCAGATCGGCCCCACCGGCAGGCTGGACACGTACAGCCAATGGACCAGGTTGCCGAGGTTGCTGAGCAGGATGTTGGCAAAGCTATACGATTTCAGGTCTTTCGTTTTGAAAGCCTTGAACAACATCGGCAGGTTGCTGCTGACGAACATGGCGGTGGAGGTAAAGCCGGCAATGACTTGTAAAGTTTGGATGTCCATTCTTTCTTTGCGCTCCTTCTAAACGATAGGTTGCTTATACTTTAGCGACTGGCGTTGTTCACTTTCCAGTCCATTTGGTGCTCAATTTGTGTCCATTGCAGGCCAGCGAAGGGCCTCGTTCCATTCCGTGGATCGAACTAGTTCGATTATTGACTCGAACTAGTTCGATCTCGGAATCGAACTAGTTCGAGTCTGGAATCCAACTAGTTCGATCCTGGAATCCAACTAGTTCGATCTCGGAATCCAACTAGTTCGATCTCGGAATCGAACCAGTTCGATCTTGGGATCCAACTAGTTCGATTCCGGGTTTTCACCGGTGGCATTGTCCATTCCGGCAAGAATTCGCTGTCGCCCAGGATTTCTTCTGCTTCGGGGGAGATATTTTCACGTCACAACTCCTTATAGCTCAGGCAGAAGGCCCATATTTCGCAGCATCCCTGCCAGGTCCCAGATATATTGGCTGCGTACCACGAGACCGTTTTCCACCTCGATGAGAGAGACGCCTCGCACCCGGACCCGGCGACCGGTCGGCGGGATATTCATGATCAGCCCCCGGTGCGTCCCCTCTGCCTGCCAGACGAGCGCCGCCCGGAAACCTTCCACGACCGTGTGGGTGATCGTGAACTTCAGGTCAGGGAAGGCGGCCCAGTAATTCTCAAGCATCGCCCGCAGATCCGCATGGCCTTTCAAGGGCCGGGCCATCCCGACATCGCTGCCCACAAAATCGGGCGCGTAAAAGCTCAAAACTTTCTCGATGTCATGGGAATTCCAGGCCCGGTTGATTACGCTGGCAAAAATCGCAAGCTCGGCAGTCATCGGTTCTCCAAAATAAAACTGTGATTGTCATTTGACAATCACAGTTTAGGCCAGCCGGGTGCTCACTTTCCAGTTCGAAAACTGCTCATTTTTCGGTTATTTTCCGCCGATCTCGCGTTCCCACAGGATTCCCGTCAACCGCTGGACGCCGGCGGTGAGGTGCCGCCGGTAGGTGCTAAAGGGCAGGTCGAGAAGTTCGGCAGCGGCTTCCTGGGTGGGGGCTGGTTTGATATAGGTCCGCTCGAGGGCGCGGAACAGTTTCTCGTCACGCGGGTTGGCGCGCAGGTCATCCACGGTTTCGCGCAGCAGGCCGCGCAAAATTTCAACCGGCTCCTGGTCCCCCCGGATTTCCGCGAGCATTTTGGACCGCAGCAATGGATTGGATTTCAGATGGTCCGGCCTGGAGAAGTCCTGCAGTGCCTGGCGGAGGGCTTCCCTGAAGTCCGCTTCACTCAGGACGATGAGCGGCTCGGCGCGAACCGGGGAGGCGGCCTCCGAGGCGATCCCCACTTCCTTCCCGGCCAGCGCCGCCAGCCAGGAGACGGGAGGCTCGGCGCGCCAGTCATGGCCGTATACGCCGTAGTGCCTCCCATCCACCTGGAAATCGGCTTCGGACAGGCGGGACAGGTTGGCGTAGGCCAGCATGGGCGCCCAGAAATCCGCTTCGGCGCAGGGGAAGAAGGTGTAAGCCAGGCGCGGTGTGGACAGGTAATGTTTGACGACCGCCAGGAAGATCAAACTCTGAACGGGGGATACCGCTTGATAGGAGTCTGCTGCCATCCAAAACCGGAAGAAGAGGGCGGTTTCCCCGCTCCGTAAATGGACGTTTTGCTCCAGATACTCGTGAGCCGCCCGGATGGCCGGGTCGGCGGTCCGGGTGGCTGCGTCTGTTTCGTGCAGGGCGACCGCTGCCAGGAAACCGGCAACCTGCCCATCGGGGTTGCGCCAGACAGTGACGCCCTGCGGCTGTTTCTCGAACCAGAGGGCAGCCAGGCCCGCAGACTTCGCCCCCTCATACTTCTCGACGAGTGGACCCAACAGGGCCGCCTCCCCCGGTTTCATGGATTCGGGCAGGGCGCTCCCGGCCTGGAACTCGAAAAACGAGCGAATGACCGGGTTTTCGCGGTGCAGGAAGACCAGGTCCATCAGGGATCGCTGCTGAGTATGGCCGCTGGTCTTTTCGATCTGGCCGGTGTAATACCGGCGCGAACGATGGTGCAATTCCATGTACCAATCCGGGTTGCGCCAGTGGAGGTCGGCGGTCAGCGCTTCGCGGGCCAGGTCGTGGGGAAAAAGTCCCTCCGGGCCGAACTCGATGAAGGATAACCCGCGCAGCCATTCGAACAACTGGCGTGTCCCTTCGTCCGGGCCGGCCGGTGTTGCGGGCAATTCCAGCATTTCGTTGAGCAGCGGTTCGGTCATCACCCGCACCAGGGCGCAGGCCTCCAAGGCGGCGCGGTGGGCCGGGCCAGGCACTTGCTGGACGAAGCGTTCGATCAGGGTTTTGACCACATCGGGGGATTCTTGCAGCCAGGCCCCGACATTGCCGCGTTGGGCGAATACGTCTGCAACCAGTGAAAGCGCCAGGGGATGTCCGTGGGTGAAATTCAGCACCGACCCCAACTGGTCAACGGGCAAGCCGCGTTTCGAGAGCAGGGAACGGCTTTCGTCCGGTGACAGGTTGCGGAGTGGGACGGTCCGCACCAGCGCCTGCCAGCCGGGATCGGATTGCCAGGCCGGGGCGGGCGGGTGGCGTCCGGCCAGCACCGTCAAAATATTTACCGGCAGCTCAGGCAGGAAAGTCGTCCGCAGCCATGTATCGAGTGGAAGCAAGGTTTCGTAAGTATCCACCAGGAGCGCGAAGCGACCGTCCTGCCCTTCAAGGTGATTGTGCGGGGATGAGCCTTTGGGGATGTCGAGAGCCGAATTGACGGTTTCCCTGAAAGCATCCGGCGATGGTTCGACGTCGCGGGCATCGAGATAAACAGCCGCTATATCTTTTTGCCGGCAGAGGCGGGTATATTCCCGCAAAAGGGATGTTTTTCCCACGCCCCCCGGCCCAAATATGTGCATTACAAAGAATGGGAATTCCTGCGCATCGAGCGCAGACTGGAACACGGCGATCTCGCCACCGCGACCGACGAAGCGTTCATGGCGGGCTGCATTCAAACGGTCTGCCAGGCTGGGAGCCATTTTACCTGCCTAAACCAGGGTCCTTCGGGGTTTCCGCGGGATAGCCCGAGGGCGTCCTTTTCCAGGGTCAATCCCGGAGAACCGATGAAAAGGAGACAAATATAGTCTGATTATATCTTAACTCGGGCCTTGGGACTTTCGTGAAACGCGGGCTCTCCCGTTTTTAACGGGAAAACCTTTTGAAACACGAAGGAACACACGTGTGCCTGCGGCCCAGTGCAGGCAAAGGTAACGAAGGCTTGCCCAGAGCGCAGCCGAAGGGAAAACACGTGCGGCACTGCGCCTTTTCTCCCTTTGAGAGCCTTTGTGCCCTTTGTGTTGAGACTTTTCCCGCCCAATACGGAAGAGCCGAAACGCGGCAATCGGCACTTGCAAAAGTCATAAGGTTGTGAAACCGTCCTTCGACTTCGCTATTTGGTTTGAAGCATTGACGCCCTGAGCTTGTCGAAGGGGCGCTACGCTCAGGACGGGGGACGTACTTATAGTATTACCGCTCAATATTTGCATTGTGCGCACAAATCTTGTAACGCGACTCTTCGGCAGGCTCACCTGTGCCGCATCATAGGTGCAGGCAGGACAGGCATTTATGTCGCCTTTTGATTGCGGAATAAATTCCGCGTTACGCAAGAGGTCCAATATAAAAACAGCCCCTTGTCGGGGCTGTTGGTGGTTATTCTTCGATGCGCATTTTTTGTTCGAGGACGCGCACCCCGGCCGAGAGCAGTAGCGTCATGGACAGGTAGAGGAAGGCGACCACGTTGAAGGTTTCGAGTACGCGGAAGGTGCTGGCGCGGCGCAGGCGGCCCAACTGGGTGATGTCATTGATGGCCAGCACCGTGACCAGGGCAGAGTCTTTCAGCAGGGCGATGAAGTCGTTGCCCAGCGGGGGCAGCACCCGGCGGATGGCCTGGGGCAGGATGACGAAACGCATTGCCTGGAAATAGCTCATGCCAAGCGAACGGGCGGCTTCCATCTGTCCCTTGCCGATGGACTGGATCCCGGCCCGGAACACTTCGGCTTCGAATGCGCCGTACCCGATCGCCAGGGCGATGATGGCGCGCATCTCATTGGGGACTTTGCGGATCAGGAACGGGTCTGCCAGGCCCGTAAAGAAATTGGCAAATAGGGTCCCGGCGGCCCAGGTGAGTCCCCATTCGCCAAAGTTTTTCAGCCACTCGACGATAACAGGCATCAGGGCAAAGGCAAAATAAAGGATCAATACCACCATCGGGACACCGCGGATGGCTTCCACATAGAGCGTGGAAATATTGTAAATGATGACATTTTTTGAGACACGCGCCAGGCCAACCAAAAGCCCGATGACGGTAGCCAGCAAATAAGACAGGAGGGTGATCCGAAGCGTTACGATGATCCCATCGCTCAAGTAATTGAAGGTGCTGCTATAGGCTTCGGATGCAAAGATAAGATAGGTGAGGAGGAAACCGGTCAGGACGAGCGCAATGGCCCACCAGGGCCACTTCGAAAAATTAATTTTGCTGGTTCGGTTCGTCTCCAATGCTTTTTCCATGATGCCTCCAAAAATTACAACGATTGCCGGATGGGGTTTAATCCCCATCCGGCGTGGTTGGATTAGAAACGGCTGTTTGTGGAACTTATTTCAGTCCCCACTTGGCATTCAGGGTATCGAGGGTGCCGTCGTCAATCATGGATTGCAGCGCGGCGTCTACGGATGCGGTCAGGTCGCTTCCCGGCGGGAATACGAAGGCGAGCTGCTCATCGGAGGTGATACCTGAGCCGATCATCAGTTGGCCCTCGTTCTCGCTCATGAAGCCCGAAGCGGAAATGGTGTCTATCACTACCCCATCAACATCGTTGGAGAGCAGGGCCAATACCGCTGCGCCGAAGTCCTCGAAGGATTGGACGCGGTCTGCGCCGAAGGTTTCGTGGGCCACGATTTCATTGGTGGTACCGATCTGTGTCCCGACAACCTTGGCAGGGTCATTCTTGAAATCGTCCAGGGTGGCGGTTTCGCCGGCGCGGACGAGCAGCACCTGGCCGACGGTCACGTAGGGCATCGAGAAGTCCACGATCTGGTCGCGTTCTTCGGTGTAGGTTACGCCATCGGCAAGCCAGTCGTACTCACCGGCTTGCATGGCAGGGAAGATGCCGTCCCAGGCGGCTTCTTTGAATTCGGGCACGCAATTGATGCGGATGCAGATCTCGCGAACGACATCGTAGTCCCAACCAACGGCTTCGCCGCTGGCCTCGTCAATCATGTTGAAGGGAGGATAGGCGTTTTCCACCGCAACAACAACGGTTTTGCCGCCCAGGTCGGGCAAGCCTTCCATGGCGGAGCCGCCGCCGCCGTTGTCTGTCGGCTCTTTCGCGCCGCAGGCTGTCAGCAGCAGGGCCGCCATGACGATGATACTCAGGATAATTGGCAGTTTTTTCATTCTCTTCATCCTTCTTTCGTTATTTGGATTTGGCCGTTTCTAACGGGTGTATGGTTCTCAGGTTAAGCATAAAGGAAGTTTCCTTGAAATGCAATGGCTAATTTGAATTTTTAGTATGTTTTTATACTACCCAACTTGCATGAGTACGCCCTCCGTCCCGGGCGGAGGGCGGTTTCACAACCTTTACGGGTTTTGCGGGAGGGCTACCCGATACCTTGCCGATTCAGGGTGGTAAAATCAATGGGCGCGTTTCGAATGAGTTGAAAAGATGAACGCCTTCGGGACGGTTGTTTCGACTGAAAAACGTGCCCAAATCAAATATAAAACGAGAGGAACCATGAGCGCCGTATTTCCCACCCTCGAATGGTTGACCAACCTTGAAGAAAAATTGAATTCGGATGAGCGCTATGCCGGTATCGCAAAAAATTGGGAGGGCGATTTGCTTTTCGACATCCAGCCGAGCGGCCCTTTGAAGGAAGAATTGTTCTATTACCTGGACCTGTGGCACGGTAAATGCCGCGGCGTCTCCGTCCTGGCCGATCTCTCGGAGAAGCAGCCGGCGTTCGTGCTCAAGGCTCCCTTTGACAATTTCGCCCGGATTCTGAAGGGCGAGCTCGACCCGATGCAGGCCATGCTCACCCGCAAGCTCCAGGTGCAGGGCAGCATGGCCGTCATGATGCGCAGTGTGCCGACCGTGCTGGACTTCGTCCGCTGCGCCCGCGAAGTGACCCACGAAATCCTGGCCTGAAACCCCAAGATGCAGCCTGTTCTCAAAGTAAACCTGTCCACTGGAGAGACGGCGGAATATAAGGTCCCGCCGGACTGGGAGCGGGACACCCTCGGCGGGGCCTCGCTGGCCGCCCGGCTGTTGTACGAGCGCCTCGTCCCGGACCTGGACCCGTTCGCGCCCGAAGCGCCGTTACTCTTCCTCAACGGTCCCCTGACCGGGACGGCTGGCCCGGCGGTCGGACGTTTCGTCGTCTGCGGCAGGTCGCCCGCCACCGGGCTGTGGGCCGAGTCGAATTGCGGCGGGTTCTGGGGGCCGGAGCTGCGTTTCGCCGGGTTCGGCGGGTTGTGGATCACGGGGAAAGCTCCAGGGCCGGTCTATCTCTGGATCAACGGCGGACAGGCCGAGGTCCGGGACGCTCGTGGGCTGACCGGGCAGGATACCTACCAGACGCAGGAGTCCGTCCGGGAGCAGTTGGACGTCCCGAGGGCGCGTGTCGCCGTGATCGGCCCGGCCGGGGAGCGGCTCATCCCGTTTGCCGGGATTTTTTGCGACCACGGACGCACCGCCGGGCGGACGGGCCTGGGGGCGGTGATGGGAGCGAAGAACCTGAAGGCGATTGCGGTCAAAGGTGAGCAAAAAATCCCGATAATTCAGCCGGAGCTTTTCGCGGCCCGGCGGGCGGAGGCCAACCGCCAGCTCAAAAGCGACCCGCTGACCGGCGTGCTGCACGATCTCGGCTCGGCAGGCGCGGCGGAGTATTTCGATTACCTGGGCGAGATGCCCAAGAAGTATTTTTCGGCGGGCGTGCTGGAAGGGACTGAACGGATCAGCGGCCCTTCGGTGGCTGAAAGCCTCCTGGCCGGGGTGAGCGCCTGCCATGCCTGCGTGATCGCCTGCGGGCGGGTGGTGGACCTCGGCGACGGCAAGCGCAAAGGGCCGGAGTACGAGACCCTGGTCGGGTTCGGGCCTAATTTGGGCCTGACCGACCCGGCGGTTGCCACCCGCCTGGGCGAGACCTGCGACCGCTACGGCCTGGACGTGATCACCATGAGCGGGACCATCGGGCTGGCCTTCAGGCTGTTCGAGATGGGGAAGATTACGCTGAGAGATACCGGCGGGCTGGCGCTGGAATGGGGGAGCGCCGAGGCTGCCGAGAGGTGCATCCACCTGGCGGCGCGGCGCGAGGGACTGGGCGAATGGCTGGCGCAGGGGTCGCGGGCGCTGGCGGCGCATTTCGACGCGGCGGACGAGGCTGTGCAGGTCAACGGGCTGGAACTTGCCTATCACGACCCGCGCGGCGCATCCGGGATGGCGCTGGCTTACGCCACCTCGCCGCGCGGGGCCTGTCACAACCAGTCGGATTATTTCCTGGTGGACATCGGCAACGCCGACGAAAGCCTGGGCCTGGAATTCTTCGACCGTCACGCCGGGGCCGAAAAGGCGGCCAACGTGGCCCGCCACCAGGACTGGCGCACGGTCAACAACAGCCTGGTACTGTGTGTGTTCGCCAACGTCCCGCCGCAAACGGTGCTGGGACTGGTCAACGCGGCCAACGGCCTGGACTGGGAACTGCCCGACCTGCTGCGCGCCGGCGAGCGAGGCTGGAACCTGAAACGGGCCATCAACCACCGTCTCGGCCTGACCCGCTCGAACGACACCCTGCCCAAAGGGATCCTCGAACCCCTGCCGGACGGCGGCGCGGCGGGGTACGCCATCCCATTCGACGAGATGCTGTCTGCCTATTACGCCGCCCGCGGCTGGGACCCGGAAACGGGCCGCCCGACGAAAGACAAACTCCACGCCCTGGGCCTGGACGACGTGGCTGAAGATTTGTGGAAATGAAAATATCCGCTAATCTACGCTAATCTGCGCGAATTCTTCTGGGTCTCCAGAATTTTTGTGCTTGTGATTAGCGAAAATTCGCGGATAAAAACAGAGGTGTTACCATGAAACTCGTTACTGTTCCCGAAATGCTGGCGATTGAAAAAGAAGCCGATGCCAGCGGCCTGACTTACGCCCAAATGATGGATAACGCCGGGCACAACCTGGCGAAAGAGGTCCTGTCCCTGCCTTATGGCAGGGTGGACGAACCCGAAATCCTGGCCCTGGTCGGGCCGGGCAACAACGGCGGGGACGCGCTGGTCGCCCTGACGGTCCTGGCGGCCAATGACTGGCTGGTCCGGGCTTACCTGGTCAAGCGCCCGGTCAAAGGGGACGAACTGGTCGCCCGGCTGGTCGAAGCGGGCGGCGAGACCCTGTCCGCTGAGGATGACCCCGATTTCGACCAACTGGACGCCTTCATCGGGACGGCTGCCATCCTGCTGGACGGGCTGCTCGGCACCGGGATCCGCCTGCCGGTCAAGGCTGATGTGGCGAAAGTGCTGGCCGCGGCCAAAGAGTCCATCCTCAGCTTGGACTGGCCGCCCTACATTGTCGCCGTGGACTGCCCTTCAGGGGTGGACGCCGACAGCGGCGCGGCAGACGAGTGCGTCATCCCGGCAGATACGACCGTCACGATGGCGGCGGTCAAGCGCGGCCTATTGAGCCTGCCCGCCTTCGACCTGCTCGGCGAACTGCGCCTGGCGGGCATCGGCGACCTGTCCACACTGGAGTCCTGGACAGGGGTCAGGAATTACGTCGTCGAGGAAGACCTGGCGGCTTCGATCCTGCCGGCGCGGCCCTCGGACGCCCATAAAGGCACCTTCGGCACAGCCATGATCGCGGCCGGGTCGGTCAATTACACCGGCGCGGCCCTGCTGGCCGGGGAAGCGGCTTACCGTATCGGCGCGGGACTGGTGACGCTGGCCGTCCCGGCCCCGCTGCACGCCGTCCTGGCGGGCCAACTCCCCGAAGCGACCTGGGTCCTGCTCCCGCACGAGCTGGGCGTCATCGCCGGGGCTGCTGCCGAGGTGCTCGCCAAAAACCTGGAGCGCGCCACCGCCCTCCTGCTCGGCCCCGGCTTTGGGATGGAAGACGCCACCCGGGAATTCGTCGAAAACTTGCTTACCGGAAAATCCGCCCCCAAAAAGGCCGCCGCCCGGATCGGTTTCGTGCATGAACCGAACGAAGCGGCAGCTAATGAAGGATTTGAACTGCCTCCATTGGTGGTTGATGCGGATGGGCTGAAACTGTTGACGAAACTCGAAAACTGGCCCGGACTTTTGCCTGCCCCGGCGGTCCTGACGCCGCACCCCGGCGAGATGGCGGTCCTGACCGGGCTGGCGAAAGACGAGATCCAGGCCGACCGGCTGGGGACGGCCCTCCGATTTGCGAAAGAGTGGGGACACGTGGTCGCGCTCAAGGGCGCGTTCACCGTCATCGCCGCCCCCGACGGGAGGACGGCTACCGTTCCCGTGGCCTCGTCCGCCCTGGCGCGGGCCGGCTCCGGCGACGTGCTGGCCGGACTGATCGTCGGCTTGCGTGCCCAGGGCGTGGAGGCGTTCGAGAGCGCGGTGGCTGGGGCGTGGGTTCATGCCCAGGCCGGGTTGTACGCCGCGGACGCGCTGGGCGGCACCGCCTCCGTCCTGGCCGGGGACGTGCTCGCTCACGTCCCGGATGTGTTGTCGGATATTGGGGAGTGAAGGTTCAGGCTTGATCGTAGTAACGACTTCAGTCGTTCTTTTGGTTGCGGAATGAATTCCGCGTTACGGGGCCGCATCAATCTTCCAGCATCTGGCGGGATTCTTCGTGCATCCAGGCGCGGCCGTCGCGGGCCAGCATATCATTGGCTTCAGGCGGCCCCCAACTGCCGGGTTCGTAAACCGCCAGCGGCGGGGACTGGTCCTTCTCCCAGGTCTGGGCGATGGGGTCTATCAGGGTCCAGGCCATTTCCACTTCGTCGGCGCGGGTGAAGAGGGCCGCGTCGCCCTGGAGGGCGTCCAGCAGCAGGCGTTCGTAGGATTCGGGGATGGCGGTCGGGCCGAAGGATTCGGCGTAGTGGAATTCCATGTCCACCGAGCGGGTCTCGGCGATGGTATCGGGGGCTTTGGCCTCGAAACGCAGGTGGACGCCTTCATCGGGCTGGAGGTAGAGCACCAGCATGTTGGCGGTCATTGGCTTGCCGGGCGGCATGGGGAACATTGCCAGCGGCGGTTCTTTGAAGCGGATGATGATCTGGGTCTGTTTTTCGGCCAGGTTCTTGCCCGAGCGCAGGTAGAACGGGACTCCCTGCCAGCGCCAGTTGTTGATAAAAAGCCTGAGGGCCGCATAGGTCGGGGTGGTGGACTCGGGCCTGACGTCCGGTTCGTCGCGGTAACCCCGGTAACGGGCGCGGACGGTGTTCCGGCCCACTTCGCCAGGCGTCATCGGCTGGATGGCGCTCAGCACCTTGACCTTCTCGTTCCGCAGCGCGTCGGCGTTGAACGAGGCGGGCGGCTCCATCCCCACCAGTGTGACCAGTTGCAGCAGGTGGTTCTGGAACATGTCCCGCAGCACGCCGACCCCGTCGTAGTACCCGGCCCGGTGCTCCAGCCCGACCGCCTCGGCAACGGTGATCTGGACCGAGTCGATGTAGTTGCGGTTCCAGAGCGGTTCGAAGATGGTGTTGGCGAAACGGGTGAACAGGATGTTCTGGACGGTTTCCTTGCCCAGGTAGTGGTCAATGCGGTAGATTTGTTTTTCGTCGAAGACCCGGTGGATTTGCTGGTTCAAATGCCGGGCTGAAGACAGGTCGGTGCCGAAGGGTTTTTCGATGACCACCCGCCTCCAGCCGCCGTTCTCGGTCGTTTGGCCGGTCTCGCCAAGCAGTTGGATGCACCCGGCGAAGATTGTGGGCGGGATGGCCAGGTAGAACATGCGGTTGGCCGGGCCTGCTTCGAGGCCGGCGAGGCGTTCGGCCAGTTTCTGGAAATCGGCTTTTTCAGTGTAACGGCCCTGCTGGTAGTGCAGGTTGGGGGAAAAGAGTGACCATTCTTCCTCGGTGAATTCATAGCCCGCAAATTTATCCATGCCGTCACGCAGGTGGCGGCGGAATTCTTCGTCTGTGAAGGCTGTGCCGCCGAAGCCGATGATCTTGAATTCCCTGGGCGACTTGCGCTTGCGGAACAGGTTGAAGAAGGATGGGATCAGTTTGCGTTGGGTCAGGTCGCCGGATGCACCGAAGATGACGATCGAGGTGGGGATGCGTTTGTCCATGATTTATGAATGCTCCAATTTTATTGCGGCGGCTTCGTCCACCAGCCAGGTTGTGTGACCATCGGCGGGGCGGATGCGTTGGGCGGGTAGCTCGCCTGGTACTTTTAAGTCGCTGAACACCCGGCTTAAAGTTACGGCTTTGTTTGCCCCGGCGACCAGGAACAGGATGCGGCGGGCGTCGTTGAAGACCATTGGCGTCATCGTCACCCGCTCGGCTGGGCGGCCCTGGTAATCGGCGGTGACAGCCAGGGCGGGGGAGACGGTTTCGACCGGCGAGCCGGGGAAGAGCGAGGCCGTGTGCCCGTCTTCGCCCAGGCCGAGCAACGCCAGGTCGAAGCGCGGCCAGTTTCGTCCCGGTTCGGCGTAATCTTTCAATGCCTGCGTATAATCATCAGATGCTGCTTGCGGATCGAGTTCACCCTTGATCCGCTGGATGTTCCCGGCAGGGATGGGGACGCGGGACAGCAGGGTTTCATGCGCCTGCCCGTAATTGCTGCCGGGGTCGTCCGGCGGGACGCAGCGTTCGTCGCCCCAGAAGACGTGGACGCGGGACCAGTCCACCTGGCTGCGGTAGGGGGCCTCCGCCAGCAGGCGGTAAAGGCCGGCCGGGCTGCCGCCGCCCGAGAGCGCTGCCAGGAAGCGCCCGCGCTCGAAAACGGATTGGCGGGCAGCTTCGACGAATAGCCCGGCCGCGGCCCGGCTGAGGGAAGATATGTCTGGAAAAATACGGAGGTCCGATGTCATGGGTTGTCGTCCCGGAGGCCAACGTCTCCCGACGTTGGCCTCGGTGGTCAAAGTCCAAAATCAGGGGATTTTGGATTGCAATCCTGCCAGGCCAGGTGCGATTGTAACACCCGGCGGGCAGATTCGGTGACGGCTTGCAGGGTCTCGCCGGTGTTGCCGCCTTCGGGCAGGCCGACCAGGTTGCCAAAGGAGACCCGCGGGGTCAGGCCGTAGATTTCACGGCCGGCAAGCGTCTGGCGCACCATCTGGAGCATGAAAGCCAGCCGTTGGCGGTCGGGGCGGGCTTTACGCAGACGGGCGAAGGGGTGACGGAAGGCGGCCCGGGCAATGACTCCGCTCACAATCGCGACCAGGATACGGGTCTGGGGGACGCGCTTGATGAAAATTTCCAGGCTGCGGGACCAGAGTCCAAATTCGGCGTCCGCCTCGGGCATGAGGTCCGGGTCGGCTTCGATCCCGCCCCGGGCAAAGATCAAGAGCGCGCCGCCGTCTTGCAAATGGCGGATGGCCTTGCGGATGGCCTCCATCCGCCCGTGCGTGTCGCTGGGGCCGGGGGCGTAGATGGCGTGCCGGCTGACATGCGGCAGGTGTTCAAAGAAGGGGATGTCGCCGACGATGACCTTGTAATCGGAGCGCTCGACGTGGGCAGAGATGACCAGCGAATCGCAGGCCGCCGGGTGGTTGGCGGCGATCACCAGCGGGCCGTCTGGCGGGATGTTTTCGAGGCCGCGGGCAGCATGGCTCTTGACGAATCGGGGCAGCGCCCAGCGCGCCCCGGCAGCCACGCCCTGTTCGGCCACCACCCGGTCGAGCTTGACGCCGACTTCGGCAAAGCGGCGGGCGGCTTTTTCGAACAGCGGGCGGATGGCCCGGCCGGGAAACCCGTCTTGCGCCAGCCCGAGGGCCTTGGTGAGTTCGTACAGGAGGGTGTTCTTGAGGGTTTCGATCTCGGTTTCAGACATTGCGACCTCCGTTTGTGCCTATTTTATAGCAATTCGAGCCGGACTTGGTAAAATACCGGCATGACGACCCTCGATCTCGAACAACTCACCGCCTATCGGGCCGGGACTTTCAGCCTGCTCCCGTCTCGACGCGTCTCTACCCCCGAACAGGCGCGGGCCTTTGTGGATGAACGCGGCTTCATTTACTTTTGGCCGATCTCCGGCGTGGATTTCCCCAGCCTGTGGGCGGCCGTTGCAGGCGACAGGCCGGTGCCCAACGAACACGACGATCCCGGCCACGTGACCTGGCGCTGGAAAGACAATGCTCTCGGCCAACGGCTATGGTACTACGCCAAGGTCCTGCGCCGCAAAGCGACCCTGATCTCGCTGGAAGTCGCGCCTTATTTTTATGCGCTCTCCGAGAATTACGGTTCACCTGAGGAAGATTACCTGATCGCCTACCAGGAGGGACGGTTGCCGCAATCGGCCAGGCTTGTGTATGAAGCCATCCTGGATAACGGCCCGCTCAACACCATTGAACTACGCAAGGCGGCGGGCATGTTGAACGCCAAAGATTCAGAGTTCAACAAAGCGCTGGAGTTGCTGCAAGCCGATTTCAAGATATTGCCGGTTGGGGTGGCCGAAGCCGGGGCCTGGAAATATGCCTTCATCTACGAAATCGCCGCCCGCTATTATCCCGAACTGCCGGAGCAGGCCCGCTTGATCGGCGAGGCCGAGGCGCGGGAGAAACTGCTGGAGTTATATTTCAGGTCGGTAGGCGCGGCTCAACTGCGGGATGCGAACAAGCTGTTCCAGTGGGGGAACATCCTGATCGAGCGGACGGCGCGCCGCCTGGTGGGGCAGGGAAAGCTGGTTGGCGGGCTGGCGCATCCGCAGGTAAAGGGGGAGTGGTTTGGGGCAGCGTCACCCTCCGGCCTGATGCGCTGATGCTCTGCCGCCCGTTTTGAATGATATAATCGAGCCATCCCCCGATAGACGGGTTTGGGTGCCAGTCCTATTGCAGGCTGGCGCTTTTTTTGAAGGCGAACGGAGGAGGTCCTGATGAACTTCCGCGAAGGTGATTTGGTCATGCACTGCACTTACGGGCTTGGAAAAATCGTCAAGTTGGAGGAGAGAACGTTATACGGCCACACCCTGTTGTATTACGCCGTGCGGATTGACGATATGACCGTTTGGGTGCCGGCGGACGAAAACCTGGACTCGCGCCTGCGCCCGCCCACTCATGAACGAGAATTCCAGCGGCTGTTCGAGATCCTGACCGGGCCTGGCGAACCGCTCCCGGATGACCGTCAGATGCGCAAGGAATTGCTGAGAGCCAGGCTGAAGGATGGCCGGGCCGAATCGCTCTGTTCCGTGATCCGCAGCATCGAAGACTTCCGTCAAACCCATCCCCTGAACGACAACGACCAATTGCTCCTGAAACGCGCCCAGCATGCCCTGACCGCGGAGTGGGGGTACTCCATGTCCATTACCGAAGCCCAGGCCAGCTACGAACTCTTTCATTTGCTGGCATCCCGAACCGACGAGAAAAGAGAAAAATCATGATTTCAGGGGGCATATCATCTGCGAATTTACGCTAATCTCCGCTAATCAAAGACAATAGGCCCGAAAAGCGGCAAAAATTAGCGTGGATTGGCGGAGATTATCCGAATGACAGCCTTTGCGCGCACACAACCGACTTATTTGTAGGGCAGGGGCCGCGATATTGTAGGTATAATGTCGTTAAGCCAACTACAATACTTCTTCAACTTCGTCATTTAAGCGTAGAGGATGCTCATGGCTGGTAACCCTGGAAAAACGAAGAGCATACTCCTTCACTTCAACTCAAGACCGTCAGCGCATCCAGAATTGATCCGGGGCTGGCGTCAGAAGGCCCTGGATTGGGTCTTACGCGGCATCTTCGTATTTACCACACCGGTACTGATCCTGGGGTTGATCAACTTGGCCCAGGATTCCCGCCAGGGGTTCCCGCTTTTCCAGGCAATCTATATGGGGGGATTGTATATCGCAGTTTACCTCTACATGATGTTCATCACTTTTGGGCGGCGATTTGGATATTCCCTGCGGGCCGGAAGCCTGCTGGTCATCCTGATCAGCGTTGGGGTAGCCGATTTGATCGCAGGCGGCCTGAGCAGCGACGGGTTGTTGATCATCCTGGCAGTGATCGCCCTGGCCGCCGTTTTCTACGATCTGCGCCAGACGTTCATCGTCCAGGCGGCCGGGATGGGGCTGATCTTGGGGATAGCCTGGCTGTTGGTCAGCGGGCGGCTGGTGGTCGCCCCCGAGATGCAGACCAACTCGGCCAACCTGGCCTCCTGGCTGGTGCGCCTGCCGGTCTTTGCCCTCTTGAGCACGGCTATCGTCCTTTCGACAACTTACCTGGTGCGCAGCCTGGAACAAAGCCTGGTCTCAGCCAAGAAACAAGCCGACCAGTTGACGACCATGCAAGATATAGCCCTGGATATCCTGGCGCACACCAGTATGAAGGAAATGTTGGCCGCGGCGGCTTGCCGGGCAGCCGACCTGCTGGATGCCGCCGGGGGGCTGGTGTTCCTGGTGGACGAATGCGCCGGGAACCTGACCCTGGCCGGGATTTGCGGACCGGGGCAGGAGAACATCAAATCGGTGTTGCGCCCGGGGGAGGGCGTGGCCGGCAGGGTGCTCGCCGCCCGTTCGCCGCTGATCGTGCGGGACCACGACCGTTGGGACTGGGACACGGATTTGCTCCCCAAAGGCGTGTGGGGAAGCATCGTCCAGGTGCCGGTCAGCCATTTGGATAAGGTGATCGGGGTGATGGGATGTTATACCCTCGCCGGTGATCTGCGCGAATTCGACGGGAACGACATCGTAACCCTCGAACGGTTGGCCCGCCAGGCGTCGGTGGCGATAGAAAGCGTGCGGCTGCTCGAAGCTGCCCGCCAGGCCGAAACCCGTCTGGATGCCATCGTCCAGACCGCTCCGGTGGCGATCGTCTCGCTGGACCGAGACCAGAAGATCATTACCTTCAACCGGGCCGCCGAGGAGATGTTCTTCTGCAAGGCCGGGGAGGTCATCGGCCAGCCATTCAATACGCTGACCCCCGAACGCTGCCGCGACGAGCAGGACAAGATCGTCGAATCCTTTGTCCGCTCTGGCAAGGAACACAGTTCCTGGCTTGCCCCGCGTGAGCTGCTTGCCCGGCGCTCGAACAATGACGAGTTCCCGGTCGAGATCACGGTCACCCGGGTCGATGACGAGAGCGATTTATTCCTCACTATCATCCTGCGCGACATTACCATCAAGAAACAGGCCCAGTCCGTAATAGAGGAAGATGAGCATCGCAGCCGGGTTTTGCTCGAATTCTCGAAAAACCTCGAACTCTCCCAGACATACCAGGCCGTGATCGAAGCCGCCCTGGACGTTGCCCACCGGACCGCCGGGTATAAGAACATCTGGTTCTATTCCGTTTCGATGGATAAAAAGTTTGCCCACCTGCTCGGCGCAGCAGGCAAGAAAGCCGAACGGGCCAGGGAAATGCTCTCCCGGATCCAGATCTCCGGCGACCCTTTCCTGGAGCGGGTGGCCGACAACCTGACCCCGGTCATTATCCCCGATGCCCGCCAGGATGCCAATACGAACAAGGCGATCGTTGCCCGGCTGGGCTGCCGCACGATTGTCAGCATCCCGGTCCAGTTATCCGGCCAGCGCCTCGGGATCCTGGGTATGGGCACTTTCGGCGAGGAAGGGGAGCGCATCCCCGACCGCTCCCAGGTGGATTTCCTGACCACCATGGCCGCCCACATCGCCATTTCGATGGACCGCATTACCCAGGCCAACGAGCGCGCCCGGGCCGAGAACGAGATGGTGCGGGGGTACCAGATCCAGGCCATTCTCAACCGGCTGCTCAGCATTGCCCTGGAAAACCAGCCCCTGGAGCGAAAGTTGGGCGACGCCCTGGATGTGATCCTGTCCACCCCCTGGCTGCCGACCCTGCCCAAGGGCGCTGTTTTCCTGGCAGAAGAACTGACCGGCGACCTGGTCCTGTGCGTCCACCGCAACCTGGACCAGTCCCTGCAAAGCCGGTGCGCCCGCATCCGTCCCGGCCAGTGCCTGTGCGGGCGGGCAGCCCCGGACGGGTATGTCCAGTTTGGATCATACCTGGATACCCGCCACGAATCCCATTCCGACGAGATGGAGCCGCACAGCCACTATAACGCGCCGATCCGTTCGCGCGGGGCGCTGCTGGGGGTCCTGGTGCTTTACCTTTCGGGAAACCACGTTTGGGACGAACGGGAAGTGAAATTCCTGAATGCGGTAGCGAACACCCTGGCAAGCCTGATCGGGCAGGCCAAAGCCCAGGAACAGATCGAGCAGGCCAACGCCGACCTGGCCCTGGCTTACGATACGACCCTCGAAGGCTGGTCGAAGGCCCTCGACCTGCGGGACAAGGAAACGGGCGACCACACCGGGCGGGTTGCCGCGCTGACGGTCAGCCTGGCGCGCTGGATGGGTATGCCGGAAGACGACCTGGCCCACATCTGGCGCGGGGCGCTGTTGCACGATATTGGCAAGATGAGCATCCCGGATGCCACCTTGAAGAAGACCGACCAGTTGACCGAAAAAGAGTGGAAGGTCATGCGCCACCACCCCCAGAACGCCTACGATATGCTGGTCGCCATCCCTTACCTGCGCCCGGCGATGGACATCCCCTACTGCCACCACGAAAAATGGGACGGCAGCGGCTACCCGCGCGGGCTGAAAGGCAAAGAGATCCCGCTGGCGGCGCGTATCTTTGCTGTGGTGGATGTCTGGGATGCCTTGAAATCAGACCGCCCCTATCGCAAGGCCTGGCCGGAGGAGAAGATTTTCGATTATTTCAGGGAACAATCGGGGAAACACTTCGACCCGCGTGTGGTGGACGCTTTTATCGAAATGCACGCCCACATCAAGGCCAACGGGGGCTGACCTGCAATTCTTGATGGGTCTCCCGTTTTTAACGGGAAAACCTTTTGAAACACGAAGGTAACGAAGGAAAAAC
>DIDQ01000058.1 GCA_002418215.1 Anaerolineales bacterium UBA5796 | reverse complement strand
CTTCCTTTGGTAGCAACTTGGGTCAATTACCACTCACCAATTACCAATCACCACTCACCAACCACCACTCACCAACCCCCGGCCAGGGGGCGCGGCCCCTGCCGGGTCTGAGCGGGACTTAGACCACCGGGTCCTCCGGGTGGTCGGTGTTCCACATCATAACCAGCTCGTCGGAAGTCTTGCCGATGTTCTCGGCGTTGATGGTCCGTCCGTTGTACGCGCCGTTGGCATTGACCGCGTTCAGCAGGCGCTGGTCCAGCTTGATCTTGATCTCCACGTCCCCGTCGAGGTCAATCGAGGGGGTGAAGATGGCGACGCCGGTATGCACCGGGCGGCCTTCGAGCAACAGCCCGATCAGGGTTTCGATCTCGATTTCATGCACGTTCACGATGAGACCCGGTGAGAGGGTGGTACGCTGGCTTACCAGCTCATAGAAGCGTTTCTCGGTGGCGGGATCGCCCAGCCTGATGCGGGGGCGGTACGCAGTGACCGCCTGTATTTTACGTGCCATAGTGCTTTTAACCTCCATGATAGGGATCGTTGGGGATGAAACTGTCTCGAACGGCGCACCCGGGCCGCGCCCCGGTGCAAATGCCGGTTCTTCTGAGGGGTGAAGATCAAAGGGCTGTACAGTTCGAATCGGACACGTGTGCGAATCTCGCCGGACACGAGTGCGAATCTCACCGGACACGTGTGCGAATCTCGCCGGACACGTGTGCGAATCAGATCGAAGGGCTGCGCAAGTCAGTTTTAAAGGTGCAATGAGCCGGGTTGCAGGGCTTCTCGGGCTATTCGCGCTCGCAGCGCACAAGCCAATGGCCGGGCTGGTGCGGGTCTTCGACCACTTGAATGACCGTGCAAACCACCCGGTCGCCTTCGTTGAGCTTGGTCGTGTCGAACCTGTCGCGCTGATAGACGGCCACCGCGTAATCATCCGCCGACAGGCCGGGGATTTCGACGTAGACCATCGGCTTCTCCTCCACCCAAACCTTACCCTCGAAGCGCTCCCCAATTTTGGGCAGTTCGGTGAAGGTCGGGGTCAGGGGTCTCCTGGGTACGTCAGGAGGGGGAGGGGTGACCCGTTCCGGTTCGGGCGAAGGTCGTTCGAGGCCGGTTGCTTCCCTTTCTCCAATGTTTATGAGAATAGCTGTGGGTCTGCGCTCTGCCAGGGCGTCCTGTCGTTCGGCCATCCACGTTTCATCACCTTCGGGGGTAAACCGGCAGGCGGCCCACCCCATCGGCTCGAAGGTCCCATCCAGCCGCTCGACGACCCGGCGGGACTTTGGCGAGTCGTCCGGCCCAAGCCATTCGCTGTCTTTTCGGCGGCCGGGTTTGCCCAATCCCCAGGTGTTCCTGAAAGTATCCACGACCGTTTCGAAGGTCTCGCTATCCAGCAGGTCGGTGATGGTCTTGGCGTCGTAGCCGCTGCCCCAGCCGATGGGCAGGATGAAGACATCATCGGAATTTTTACTCAGGAGCGCCAATTTCTTTTCGAACCAATCTGCCAGGTCCCGGTGACTGTACCTCTTGTAAAAATCACGTTCCTGGGTGAGCAGATTAACCGAAGCACGGCGGCAGTATTCAGGCAGGAAGACCATCAAATGCTCCAGGCTGTCGAACCCAAGCGCCCTGGCCCGGTCTTGCAGCAAATGGGTCTGCCAAGTGATCTCATGCTGGATGAGCAGTTTGGGTTTGAACACTTCGACCGAGAGTTCATAATGCTTGGCCTGCAGCCTGCCGGACCTTTGCGCGGATAACGTTTTGACGCCTACCACTTCCAGCGACCCCTGTTCCATGGGGTAAGAGTCGCGGGCCACAAGCAGGCGATAAATGTCGTAATTGGGCCACTTGCTGGCAACCGTCCCCGGCTTCGAGAAAACGTTGGCCTGGATCCTGTCGCTGTTCGTCCTGGGTTTGCCCCTGGCTTCGACCCCTTCCAGGATCGCCTCGCTGGCCTTTTCCTGCAAGTCCTCGTCATCCAGCATCACGCCGCGCAACAGGGCGCTGCGCAGGCTGCCTTTGATGGATGAGCCTGGCAGGTAAGGCTGATGCTCGATGGTCTTGATAAAGGCGGCCACGTCTTTCGGCGTACCCTGGAAAGGCAGTTGGTAAGCGGTGATTTCATCCAGGCGACCCCGGAATTGCTCTCTCAGGAATTTATCTATCCCACCCGGACCTCGGAGGTGGTCGGCCAAAATCAACGCCAGTCGCTCTGCGTTGGGCTGGCTCAAGACCCAGGCGGTCAGCTTGTTGTCATCAATGACAAATATCTGTGAACCGCGTGCTACAAAATCCGTATTGCCGAGCTTGTCTCCCGACCCGATATGCACCGGGCAGAGGGTTTGCACCACCAGCTTATAAGGCTTCAAAAAGGAATCGGTCATCCTGCGCTCCTTATAGGTACACCATCAGGGCCGCCCCACTCTGGTAAACCGCTTCCTGGTCAGAGGGGGTCAGGCGGGCCAGCCTGCCGTAAATCTCTTTGCGGGCCGTGAGCGCGAACACTGAGCCTGGTTCGAAGACCCGCAGGGCTTTCTTGTATATCGGGACAGATTGTTGACCGGCTACCGGACGCGGGTGCCTCCGCTCCCGTTTGGGGCGCAGGGTCTTGAGCGTATACGCCAGCGGTTCACCTTGCGGATCGAATTCCCCCCCCCCGGCAGGAAGGTAATGCGATAGCGACAGCATGGCCCTCGGCGATTCGGCCTGGGGCAACGGGGGCGCAGCCTCGACCCGGATGTCGAAATGGCCTTTCCCCGAAGTGCGGTCAGCGCCGAACCCGGTATCGGCCAGGTACGCCAGGGCAGGCCGGATATAAGCCGTGAAGTCTTTTTCCTCTGCCCGGAGCAAAGCCCATAACCCGGCCCCGGATGCAAAGAAGGTCTCCTGGCGGTAGAACAGCAGGCCCTCCACCGTCGCCCCGGCCATCCGGTCTATGTGGTTGTGCTGCATGGCCTCCCGCTCGTAGAGCTTTTCCGGCAGTTTTTTGGCTTCAGGCGCAAGGCACAATATCCCGGCCCTCGGAATGGCCTGCCCCGATTCAAAAAGGACTGCGCGCAGCCCGTCCAGGGGCTGTAAACTCCCCGCAGCGATCTGGCCCAGCACACCTTCGCTGACATATCCCAATTGCTTGAGGCGTTTGCCCGCTACTGCGACGTCTGCCTTGGCGCTTTTGAGTGTCATCCCGTTGCCCTGCTTCTGCTGCCATTCTGCCGCCAATATATCAAAGTCATCGAATTTGGGCTGGAATGTCGCTGGGCGCGGGTACAACCGCAAGGACGCGTTGCCGTTCAGGTAAGCCGGGAAAGCATGGCTGAAGGCGAAACCGGGAGCGGCTCTCTGAGCCTCAAGCCAGCCGGTCAGTTGATCGTCGTCCATCAGCCCCAGGCTGCGGATACCCCAACAGACCGCCCCGAAGAGGGTATCCGAAGCCAGCGGCCAGGTTGCCAGCGCGCCGCGCGGGGTAAAGTACACGGCGTAAGTATTCATGCGCCCTCCTAAACGGGCCACTGGATCGTTTCGAAGCCGTTGAGGATGCTTTCGATTGAATCCCCGGGTAAGGTGACGGCTGTGCCGGGGTTGCCGTTGGTGTAATCTGCTGCCGAGCGCCAGGTAACCTGGATACTCTGGAACTCAACCTGCCCGCTGCCGCGCGACCCGCCCCCGCCCAGGGCGCTGTCTTCGAGCATCGCCAGGGCGGTCAGCAGATGCTTCAGGAGTTGGGAATCCGTGGTTTCGTAGACATCCAGGATCAGGCTCAAGTCGAATGCCGAATTGGCGGGAACGCGTTCCAGCGGCCGGGGATTGGCTTCCGAAGTGACCCGGTCCAGGGAGTTTTCGGTCTTCACTTCAGTAAAAGTCCCCTGCCCAAGAAACTTCTGCAACTCATTTTTCGATTTGCCTGTCAGGAAGGTGTCCCGCACGATCAAACGGGATGGGCCTGCCGTAGTGCGGACAGTGGTGTCGTCACTGGCCGCGCCATATAAGCGGGCGACCACGAACGCATTTTGCCATTTCTCGTAACCCGAGTCGGACTCTGGCGGGCGTTGCCGTTTCAATTCATCGCAGGCGTAAGCCTGGTAGCCCTTGTGCTTTTCGTGTTTTTCGATCAGACCCAATTGCCATTCCGTGATTGAGCGCATCTTGCCCCGCAGGGACGAACCCGGAATGTAAGGCTCGTCAGTCAGCGGGTCTTTGATCACAGGGTTTTCAACGCCGCCGATTTCCATGCCGACGGTCGAGCCGCCGATGTGCAGGCCGGTCAGGCAGACGATCTGCCCGGTGAGCAGGTACTTCCCTAGAATATTGGTTGACATCGTGATTTCCTCCAGATTTTTGTGGAACCTACGGATTCAGGTATTTGTGGTAGGCCATGATGGCTTCAAGGAAATTGGCCGCGCTTTCGAAATCCTGGGCGGTCCGGCATTTGTCCTGCCCGAAACACAGGGTCAACAGTTCGTAAAAGTCCTTGGGCAAATGGTTGCGGCCCTGGGCATACGCCAGGGTGGGCATCAGCAAGGCCACCTTTGCCCGGTTGAAGCTGGTTTCGTTCTTCTGGAACTCCCGGTTCAAATCTTTGATGTAGTGGAATATCTTGCGCAACTGTGTGGCTTTGATCCCACTGGTTTGGGCGACCACGTGGGCCCAACCGTCTTTTTCGGCGTAGTCTTCGGGATTCAGCGCCGACATGGACCTCAATGTGCGGATGTGTTGTTGAACATCCTGAATACTTCTTGCTGGTGTGGGCATGTTATTCGCTCCTTTCACGAATGGATAAGCTGGCAATGGATACGGGGACTAACGTCTTGCCGCTTGCTATGACATTGAAAATATCCTCCTCGAATTCCTGGCGCGCTTCAGCTTTCAGCCTCCGGGCCAGGGTGTAATACAGGCGCGGCGTCCACATCGGACGCAGCTTGCCGCTCCTGTCCCTATGCTGGCGGAACATGCCGCCCAGGTCGTAAATCAGGCCGCCGGGCAGTTTCTTCTCGTCTATGGCTTTCACCCAGCGGTAGGCTTCATCTTTCAGCCGTTTGAATTGTGTCCAACTCATGGCTTCCCCGAATGCGGCCAACTGGTTGCGTTCCTTCTTTGCCAGCCTTTCGGCCTCGTCCACCAGTTCGGCAAATTTCTGCACCGGGTATCGCGGCCTGACCTGCAAGTAACCGGCGGACAGGGTCAGGCTGGGGTTTTGCCCGCTATAAGCCTGGAATTCCTGCTGGATGCGCAAGGCCAGTTCCAGAGTTTGGTCCCAGGGGCCGACGATGAACAGGTCATCACCCCCTGAGTACATGATGTAAAACAGGCCATCCACTTTTGACTTGTCGGAGTGTTCCCATGTATCGAACACGCTCTGGCACACCTGATTCAAGTATCCGGCAAAGAACAAGTCCAACATCCGGCTGAGCGAGGCAACTCGTGAGAGTGTGGGGCGCAGCAGTTGGTTTGGAGCTTTCCCGGATGTTTCTTCGGACAACCCGTCATTCATGATCAGCCCCAGGCGGTCCACATCGGCTTTGAGAATGCCAATCCTTTTCGCACCTTTGCTCAATGATGCAATGGCCTCGAAGTGCAATACATCTCCTGTCTCCACCGGCTGCTCATCGGATACTTTGATCCGCTCTTTGGCTTTGGGAGTTGTATTTGCCAGGAAGCGGAAGGAACTTGCGATGCCTGGTTGGATGAAGTTTTCAGTGTCGTTGACCAAGTACAACACGATCCGGCATTTGGATGCAAGCAGGCTGCTCAAGCGGTCATCGTGGCGCACGATTGCCACCTGCACACCAAATGGGTCATCCGGGAATGTAGTGACCTTCTCCGGGTCCCAGTCGGGTGCGCCGCCGTAGCAGTATGCCAGGTAACGCGCGTGGGGCAGATGTTTGCCTATTTTTTCTTGCAGTGTACACTGCGGGCAGGTATCGCTCTCGTCTCTTGGGGTCAACTGGCAGATCTTGCATACGTGCCACTGTTCACCGGCAGGCTCAAAGAAATCGGCATCGGATAATTTGCTCTGCCATTTGCGGCGCTTCAACTCCTCCAAATCCTCATTCAATTTTCGTGAGATGGCGCGCATATCATTGAAATCGCTCGGTCTGGCTTGTTCAGCAGCAATCAAGACGCCAATCTCACCTTGGAACTGTTTGAGCAGCCAGCCCTCCAGTTGCTCCTGTACTTTCACCAAATTGTCACGGGCCGAGAGCGGTAATAGCAGGTCGAACCGTCCACCGCCGACGTACACCGCGCAAGTTGGTGGCAGTTCAATTTCCCGCAATATCCAGTCCACAACCACCTCAGTAAGCAGTTGCACATAGAATGAGCGCCCGCGAAGGCGCTTGGCAATATGCTCTGTCTCGGAGTCCGGGCGTGAAATGCGGTATATGAAGTTTTGGATGCCTGAAAAATCACCACGGGCCAGTAATGCAACCGGTTCGCTTCCCTCGTCATTTGGCATTTTGCCATCATAAGCCAGGCAAGCCGCAATAGCTGAGGCCAGACGGCAGTGGTCATACAACGAGACATCCGGCCAGGCGCGATACGGTCTCGATTTATCACTTTCATGCAGGGGGGTTGCTGATGGGACACACCAGAGATATTTGCACAGAATAGCAGAAAGGGTGATGAAATAATCTTCTCCCCGCTGTCCATCCCACCCTGTCATTTGTTTCCAGCCGTCCAACTCGGAGATCATGTCTTCCCACAGGGTGGCGTAATTCCCCTTCTTCTCTTGTGACGGATAGGCGGGTTTTTCATCTTTGACATTCAGTGGAACAAGGTCATGGGACCAGCCTGCCGGGGAAGCTTCGAGCAAGGACACGTTGGACAGGATGGGAACGAGCCTCAATTCGAGAAGATCACCTTGCTCACTGCTTCCCGGCTGGCGTTCTCCGGTAGCCAGGTGATCGGCTGCGCGGACTATCCCGATTCCCATTTCTTGGAGGTCGGGGCGATGATGGTACAAAACTCCCTTTAGCCCTCTTTGCAAGCGGCCGGGTACATAGTCGAGAACGAATTCATGGCTCAACAAGGCATGATACCCATGCACCCCTAACTCAGTCCCATCCGTGCCTGATCGGGGTATTACTCCCGCCCTTTGGGCGAACTTCCCTACATCGTGCAGCAACCCCGCCAGGGCTGCCAGCAGCACTTCATCCTTCATATCGCCTCCTTGCTCGAAATCGAAAGTTGCCGGTCGAACTTTATTGGGCTGACGGGCAGGACCGCCAGCGCCGAGTTAATATGCCGCGTCGAATACTACGAGCCGTTGCAGGGCCGTTTCCCCTGGATCGTGGTGTGTATTGGAAGTGTTTTTGTCCATGATACTTTGCGGGAACCCCAGCTCATCGAACAGTCCACAGTGATAGTTATAGTTTATACAAAAAGGGGGCGCATGTCAAACAAAATCCGCCCCGAGGGTGTGTAATAAATTTTCGGAAAAAACGTCGAGCACAGGCTAAGAAGCATCAAAGGCGGCATCTTTAACAGTTTCAGAGCAGGAAGTCTCCGAAAATTTATACTACACCCCCGCCCCGATAAATGGAAGGAGGTCACGTTTTAACGTGACCTCCTTCCTTGACTTTTGAGACCTCCGAAGTCTTTTGCCTCCCGTCCAGCGGGATTGATTGATTCTTACGAAATCTGGTCAAATCACACTTTTGGGATAAAAGGAGATGTCTTAATCCCGTCCAGCGGGTGATCACCAGACTTCCGAAGTCTCTTGCATCACTCCAGCACCCGGCTGGCGAGTTTGTTGGCTTTTGCAGTCACTTCCTCGCCGTCAACCGTCTCGGCTGCGAAGCTGACCGCGGCCGCCTGCTGGCGGTTGAAGTATTTCTTCATCTCGTCCTTGCCCGCGCCGACCAGCAGCTTCTTGCGTTCGTCGGTCATGTCGAACTCGGTGGTGCCGAAGCCTTTGGCGGGCAGGCGCAGCACCATCGAATCGAAGGCGTCTATCACCATCTTGTCGCGGGCCGAGAGCATCGTATCCACCAGGTTGCTGATCCGTTTGACGGTTTCGAGGCCTGATACGCTGAATCCGTTGGCTGTCTCCCCGCTTTCCGCGCCGGGGACGCCCTGGCTTTCGTCAATCAACATGCCCAGGGCGTGGGCGCTGACCCGGGGTCCCATCACCTCGGTAACGGGTTTCAGGTCCGACAGAAACAGTTCGATGGGGAAGTTGGAGAGCAGGCCGCCGTCCACGATGGCGTGGCCGGTGATGTCGGCGCCGCGGTAGAGGCCCCACTCCTTCATCCAGACCACTTCCTGCCACAGGAGCGGGATGCTCATGGACATGCGCACGGCATAGACCACCGGCAGGCCGGGGGCGGTGTTGTGGTTGAGGGCCAGCATCCGCCCGCCGGTGGTATCCGAGCCGATCAGGGTCAGGTCTTTGCCGGTGGCGGTAAAAAGCTCCGAAAGGGTCATCCGGCTGAAGTCCCGGGCGCTTCCGTTGAAGGCCCCGCTGTCGAGCTTCTTCCGCAGCCAGGCCAGGAAGTTGTCTGCCGAGAACCAGCCGCCCTTGTCCACGAACGAGAGCAGGTGCCGTCCCTTGGCGTTTTTGCCGATCCACTGGATGATCTTTTCGTCCAGGCGGGTTTCGATGGCTTCGGGGATGAGGGGCAGGTCAATATTTTTGAGCAGTTCGAGTACGGCGCTGTTTTGCAGGTCTTGCGGATCGGGAGCGGACGGCTCGCCCATGAAGGAGGCGAAGACCGAATGGCCGTTTTCGTCCGTTTCGGCCAGGGCCGCCAGCATCTCACCGGACGAGTAGCCGGCTGCCAGCAAAGCGGCTGTGATCGCCCCCGCAGAGGTTCCCAGCAAACGCCCGTGGGTGTGGCCGCGGGCTTCGAATTCCTGCATCGCGCCGACGAAGACCATCCCTTTTGCGCCGCCGCCTTCGAATACGAGATCGTACTGCATCACTGCCTCCTGATATTTGGCCTAAATTTGTCCGATTTGGATATTCTAACTATACAGGATTTTGTGCCAGGATTCAACAGTTTATGGGAAATTCATCGGGAAAACTGGAAGTTGGCGGCTAACTAAAAATGACACTTGCGAGAGTTCAGGGGGGGCGTTTGTGCAAAACCTAACAAAACTGCAATCCCTCTTTGCAAATTGGTAATGGCTACATAAGTAATTCTATTGTCTAGTACCTCGGTACTGCCTATACTATGGATTGTAGTTTCATTGCAGTTCTAATTCGTTGTGCTGGTTTGTTAGTAAGTTCAAAGGAGGTAATAGCTAATTATACAAACCCTGCTGAGTTTGTCATTTACGACCATAATAAAAATCTTTTCGAACTATCATGTCAATAAAGGAGTAAGGAAATGAAGAAATACGGTATTGCAACTGTCGCTGCATTGCTGGCAGCCCTGCTGCTGGCGTCAACAGTTCTTGCATTGTTCACCAATGGCAGTTTTGAAACCGGAGACTTCACCGGCTGGACCCAGACCCAGTTCTTGAATCCCGGGTTGGCTGGTTCGCAACCGTTCACGGGGACCAGCATTGTGCGCAATCCCGGCGGCTCCGACCAGAGCCTGGTGCTTGGGCCATTCGCTGCCTTGAGCCAGACCGATGCAAATTCTGGCGGCAGTGTTGCCTACCCGGCTTACGGTTCGTATGTAGCTCGGATCAATGGCCCGACGACTGGTCAAATTTCCAATACCATTTACCAGGAAACCACGGTAGGCGCTGGCGATGTTGATCCAATTGATGGTCTGTATCATGTACGTTTTGTCTACGCCGCCGTAATGGAGGACCCGGGCCATGTTCCAGCGGAACAACCCTGGTTCTATGTTGTCGTCAAAAATGTTACAAAAGGGACAACACTGTACGAGAAGTTCTCGTATGTCGGCGAGCCTGGTGTCCCCTGGATGGTCGCAGGCAGTTGGAAATATCTCGATTGGACTCTGGTGGATATAAACCCCGGCGCAGGCAACCTTGACCTGGGCGATACCCTCTCTCTCGAAGCCATCGGGGCAGACTGTGCCCTGGGCGGTCATGCCGGTTACGTTTACGTGGACGAGTTCGGCCCCTTTATTCCCGGACCAACCATCGTTGCCGACGGTCCTGCCACTGCCGCATCTGGCGGGAGCATTACCTACACCTATAATTACTTCAATGGCGCTGCGGCAGCCATAGATGCGAATGTGACCATCAACGAGCCTGTCGGCGTTGATTTCACTTCTTCAAATGACGTTAATTGTAGTGTGGGCGCCGGTTCGGTTACCTGTGCATTCACTGCTGTCGGTTCGGGAATTGGTGGCAGTTTCACAGTTACCGGCGATGTTACTGCGCCCTCTGGCTCGACCATCAGTCATGGTGATTACAATATTGGCGCTGTCGGTTACCCAACAGTGGGAGGTCCCCTGGTTACAACCAATGTGCCGGCCAATGCTGCGCCTGTGGCAGTTGATGACGCTTATGCCACCACCAATGATGTCACCTATAATGGCGCATCCGTGTTGGGCAACGACACCGACGGCGATTCCGATCCGTTGACTGCGATCCTGGTCTCGGCCCCGGCTAATGCGGCATCGTTCACGCTAAACGCCGACGGTACCTTCTCGTATAAGGCCAACTCGACCTTCACGGGCGATGATACCTTCACCTATAAGGCCAATGATAGCACCGTCGATTCCAACGTGGCGACCGCGACGATCTCGGTCAGGAACCCGTCAATGATCTTCCGCTCCCAGGGCGATAAAGATGGCTGGGTGCTCGAGGCGAGTGAGGGCTCCAATGTGGGCGGTCAGTTCTTCGATGGGGTATCCCTGTCTGCTTTCGAGGAATTGGCATGGAATAATAAAGACGCCACAGCGGACATTATTGTCGGCGACAATTACCTTGACCGCCAGTATCGCGGCTTCCTCCACTTCTACACTGGTGCCTTGCCGGACAATGCCACCATCGTTAAGGTGACTCTGAAGCTCAAATTCCAACAGTTTGTTGGAAATAACCCATTTGCCACACACAGCAATCTCATCGTTGATCTCGTTAGTGGCTTCTATGGCAGCTCGAGTGATTTGGAGATTACCGATTTCGAATCTGCGAAGGGGCGTAATTATGCAGCGTTCTTGGGCAGCCCGTCGGGCGGTTGGTCTGTAGCGATTTTGCGTTCCACGGCTTTGTCAAACATCAATTTGACAGGCGCTACGCAGTTCCGGTTGCATTTCAATCTCCCGGATAACGATAACCTGAAGGTTGATTACGTCCAGTTCTTCAGTGGCGGCGCAGCCTTCGCTGATCGTCCCGTGCTTATTGTCGAATACACTGTGCCCTAGGTAATAAGGCCCGGCTGAGTTCAAGCGAATTCGTGCAAGAAAACTTTAGGGATCGTCCGACGGGCGATCCCTAAAGTTTTTATAGCAAAGGGGCAATGTCGCCTGGAATTTTACGCCAGCCAATCCCCATGGTAAGGCGGCAGGAGGCCTTTGATCTCCCCCTCGGCGACCTGGTAGCTCTTGCGGGTGAGCAGACTGTACGGGGCGTGTCCATCCGGCCACAGCCCGCTCACCGGGATGGAAAACTCACGCTGCAACGGGCTGAAATTCAAGATTGTCACCGTCTTTTCTTCGCCCAGGCCCCGGGCGAAGGCGTAGACCCCGTCCACGGCCAGCAGGCGCTGGTAATCCCCGCGCCGCAGGGATGGCCGCGCCTTGCGGATGGCGATCAACTGCTGGACCCAGGGACGCAGGTCGCCTTTCCAGTCCCCCGGATCCCAGGGGAAGGCGCGGCGGCAATCCGGGTCTTTGCCGCCTTCGAGGCCAATTTCGTCGCCGTAGTAGATCGCCGGCGCGCCGGGGTAAGCCATCTGGAACAGGTAGGCCAGCTTGATCTTGTCCAGGTGGTTGCCGAGCAGGGTGGCCAGGCGTTCGACATCGTGTGAGCTGAGGTGGTTGTACATGGCGTAAGCGTGCTCGCGGGGATAGACCTTGAGCAGTTCCTCGACCCGGTCGCCAAATTTGACGGCATCCGCCGTCCCGTTCAGCGCCGCCAGCAGGGTGTCGCGGACGGGGTAATTCATCAGCCCGTCGAAATGCCTGTCGTCGGCCCAACGCCGGTCCACGGTCCAGATCTCGCCCAGGATGTAGGCGTCCCGGTTGACGGATTTGACCACGCGGCGGAATTCCTCCCAGAAGCCGTCGTCGTCAATCTCGTTGGGCACGTCCAGCCGCCAGCCGTCGGCGCCGCGTTCGATCCAGTATTGGGCGACTTTCATAATGTAGTTGCGGACCTGCGGGTTGGCGGTGTTGAGCTTGGGCAGGCTCTTATGCCCCCACCAGCCCTGGTAATTTTGGGCTTGGCCCGGCCCACAGGCGTCGAGCGGGAAACGCTGGATGTGGAACCAGTCCGTGTAGGCCGAGTGTTCGTTGTTTTCGACCACGTCCATGAAGGCGAAGAAGCCGCGCCCGCAGTGGTTGAAAACCCCGTCGAGGATCACCCGCATCCCGTTGCGGTGGGCGGCGTCGAGCAGGATGTGGAAATCTGCCAGCGTGCCGAGGCGGTGGTCTATTTTGAAATAGTCGTTGGTGTTGTAGCGGTGGATCGAGGCCGACTCGAAGATGGGATTGAGATAGAGGGCGGTCACGCCCAGGTCGAGCAGGTAATCCAGCTTCTGGAGGATGCCGCGCAAGTCTCCGCCCTGGGAGTGCCACAGGTCGGGCGGCGCGCCCCATTTCTGGACGTTGGGCGGGTCAATCGAAGGGTCGCCGTTGGCGAAGCGGTCGGGGAAGATCTGGTAAAAGATGGCGTCTTGCACCCAGTAGGGGGTGGTCATTGTTCACCTCGGTCGTCAGGTTGTGGTGCGATTTTAGCCTACTTTGTCAATAATTTCACCACTGAGTTCACGGAGGGTGGGACTGCACTTAAACGTGGACAACCTTTGATCCGCTAATCTACGCCAATGCTTCGACAGGCTCAGCACAGGCCTGCGCTAATTTTTGCGCCGATTTCGGGCTAAATGTCTTTGATTAGCGGAGATTAGCGAAAATTCGCGGATTCTTTTCTGTGCTGTTCGGGTCTCCACGCCTAACTGCGGTGGTACCTCACGGAGAGCACAGAGATTTTTTATAGGTTTTTCTCCGTGATCTTCGTGCGCTCTGTGGTTCAAATCCAGCCCTATCGAAAATGGCGGAAGTCCAGTCACCGGTCGAGACGGGTCAGCCTGAGCGGTAATAGCTCAAACGCCAAAACCAGCGGTAGGTGCGGCGGAGCGATTCGGCGGCCATCAGGCAGATGGCCGGGACGACCGTCAGCACGTATTGGGGCCACTTCGTTCCCCAGGCGAGCAGGAAGACCAGCCCCGAAACGAGCCAGACCACCAGCCAGCGGCGGTCTTTCCATTCACGCGGGATGCCGGCGAAGGCGAAAGCCGCGATGAAGGGGTCAACGTCATAGAAAAACACACCACCGTGCCAGTAGCCGGGCGTATTGACGAACAGCCAGACGAACGGCTGGAACCAGGGATAACCGACTTCCTCCACGTGCGCGCCCTGCTGGTAGCCGAGGTGATATGCCACCGCCTCGGTGGCCCTTCCAAGCGGATCGTGCCACAAGCTGACATTCAAAGCGAAAAACGCTACGGTTGCGGCAACCCCGTACAGAGCCATCCATCCCAACGGGAGTTTCTTCTCGAAAAAAGCCAGGTAGACCAACACCACCACGATGACCGGGGTGTAAGTGAACTTCCCGGCAGTCGCTGCGCCGAGAAAGACTGCGGATAGCCAAAATAGAACACCCAACTTATCTTTTCCAGCTTTCAAAAAAGTGAAAACTGCCAACAGACTGAAAGCCAGCGGGATGGCTTCGAGGTACGCCTGGCTGGTGTACTTGACCACCAGGGCGTGGACCGCCATCAGCCCGCCGGCCAGGGGGTCGAGCAGGGCGATCACCAGCGTGGCGGCCACGCCGAAGACCGCCGAAACCGTCCGGCTGGTGGAAAGCGCCTTCGTGTAATTGTGCTGGGCGCAACGGCTCATCACCGCCGCGCCGTAGGCCAGTTTGACCAGCGCCGGGTGCTCGCGCACTTTAGGGTAATCAATCACGGCGTTGAAATCCCTCCGGCTCATGGCCTCGGCGTAGTCGCAGGCCGCCTGGACGTAGACCGGCTCGTCGAAATCCTGAGGCAGGTACGCCACTGCCAGGGCATGTGTGGCAATGGCGACCAGGAAAACAACCAGGAGCTTGCGGGTTTTTGTGCCCATTTTCTCGCTACAACTCTATCTGCGCTTTGACCATCCCATTCACTTCGTCATTTTCGAAGGACGAGAAACGCATCGAGCGGAACAGGTGGCGCATCACCTGGTTGTCGGGGGCCATCAGGGCGATGATGCGCTTGATCTTTTCGTCGCGCCCGATCTCGATGATCCGTTTGAGCAGTTCGCGGCCAAGCCCCTTGCTTTGATACCTGTCGCTGATCAGCATGGTAAAGCGGGCCTCCTCGTCGGTGCCGCGCAGCTTGCTCAGGCGGGCTACGCCGAATATGGACTGCCGCCCATTTTCATTGCCTTCCACCACCAGGGCGATCTCGCGGTCGTAGTCGTTGTGGGTGATGCGCGCCAGGCGTTCGTGGGTGACGCGTTCGCCGAGCAGGATCGGGGCGAGGTAGCGCATGGTCACGGTGCGGTCGGACAATTCCTTGTGGAAATTCGCCATCAGCGGCTCGTCCTCGGCCCGGATCGGGCGGATGGTCACTTCGGTACCGTCCTTCATCGCCCATTTCGAGATGTATTGGCTGGGATACGGGCGGATGGACAGCTTGGGGAGATCATCGGTTTCGTGCAGGACTACGCGGGCGTCCAGGGCCAGCAATCCATCAGGAGACGCGATCAACGGGTTGATATCCAACTCTTTGATCCTGGGCTGTTCGGCGACCAACTGGCTGAAGCGCACCAGCAGTTTTTCCAGGGCGTCCAGGTCCACCGGTTTGCGTCCGCGCACGCCCTTGAGGGCCTCGTGGATTTTCGTCCGCTCGATCATGCGACGGGCGAAAGTGGTGTTGAGAGGGGGAAGCCCGAGGGCGCGGTCCTTGAAGACTTCGACGAGCTGGCCGCCGGTCCCGAACAACAGGACCGGCCCGAACTGCGGATCAATGCTCGACCCGACGATCAACTCGTACCCTTCGAGCCGGACCATCGGCTGGACCGTCACGCCCAGGAAGTGCCCCGTCCCGGCCTTTTCCGTCACCCCCCGGCGGATGGCCTCGAACGCCTCCCGGACGGCATCGGCATCCCCCAGATTCAATTTGACTCCGCCCACGTCAGTCTTGTGGGTGACGGTCTCGGAGTGGAGTTTGAGCACCACCGGGTAGCCGAGTTTTTCCGCGCCGGCGACGGCTTCGCCGGGTGTGGCGGCGATCAGCGTCGGCGTGGTGGGGATGCCGTAAGCCGCCAGCAGTTGCTTCGATTCGGCTTCGGTCAGCAGGTAGCGTTTCCCCTTGCGGGCATGTTCGATGATCCCGGCTGCCTCCTCCCGGCCGGGGCCTTCGCCTTCGTCGTCCGGCAGGCTGGGTGTCTCGTAGAGGGCGGCCAGGTTGTAGGTGGAATGCCACATGAAGGTGAAGGCCTGGGCCGCGTCGTCGGGATATTCGAAGGTGGGAATCCCGGCCTTGTTCAGGATGGCCTCGCCTGCGGCCACCTCCTGCCCGCCCGACCAGGAAGCCAGGATGGGCTTGTCGTAGGTTTTGGCGTAGGACTTGAGGGCCTCGGCGGTGGCGGTCGGGTCGGTCATGGCCTGGGGGGTCAGGACGACCAGCAGGCCGTCGCTGTTGGGGTCCTGGGCGGCGACTTCCAGGGATTTGGCGTAACGCTCCGGGCTGGCGTCCCCGATGATGTCAATCGGGTTGTTGTGGCTCCAGGCGGCGGGCAGGAATTCGTTCAGTTTTTCCATCGTCTCCGGCGAGACTTCGGCCAGTTCGCCGCCGGTGGTGATGAGTTTGTCGGTGGCGATCACGCCCGGGCCTCCGGCGTTGGTCAGGATGGTCAGGCGCGGACCCCGGGGCCGGGGCTGGCGCCCGAGCACTTCGGCCATCGAGAAGATTTCGCTGATGCTGTTGACCCGCAGCACCCCGGCCCGGCGGAAGGCCGCGTCCAGCACTTCGTCGGAGCCGGTCAGGGATCCGGTGTGGGAAGCGGCCGCCCGGGCCGCGCCCTCCGTTCGTCCGGGCTTGATGACGATGATCGGCTTGGCCAGGGCCACTTCCCGCGCCGCAGAAAGGAAGGAGCGGGCGTTCCCGATGGTTTCCATGTACATGACGATGCTCTCGGTGTGCGGGTCGTCGCCCAGGTGGTAGATCAGGTCGCCCCAGTCCACGTCCAGCATCGAGCCGACCGAGACGAAGTGCGAGAAGCCGACGTTTTCCTTGAACGACCAGTCGAGCACCGAGGTGCAAAGCGCGCCGGACTGGCTGATGAAGGCGACCTTGCCCTTGCGGGCCATCCCGGCCGCGAAGGTGGCGTTCAGCCCGCTGACGGGACTCATCACGCCCAGGCAGTTCGGGCCAATGATGCGCATCCGCCCGGTGCGGGCGTTTTCCAAAATCTGGCGTTCCAGTTCCGCGCCTTCGGGACCGACCTCCTTGAACCCGGCAGAGATAACGACCGCGCCCTGGACGCCGACTTCGACGCAATCCTTGATGATGCCGGGGATGGTCGGGGCGGGGGTGACGACAATGGCCAGGTCCACCGGGTCGGGGACGGATTGGATGTCGGGATAGGCTTTGATGCCCAGCAGGCTGTCGCGCTTGGGGTTGACCGGGAAGACCGCGCCGCCGAACGGGCTGCTGATCAGGTTCCACAGGAGTGTCCGCCCGACGCTGCCTTCCTTTTCGGTCGCGCCGATGACGGCCACATTCTTGGGCGCAAAGATGGGTTGCAGGGAGCGCGGCACGTAGCGGTACACGTCGTGGGCCGGGTCGAAGAAGGATGAGGGTCTGGAGAAGGGGGTGGTTTGCATGAAGTAAATCCTTGGTTTTGTTTTCGCAACACTTGTTGCGGTATGGTCTTAAACAAAAGACATCCCCTATCTTACCACCAGGGGATGTCGCAGGAGTTACAAGATTGGGAAATTTTTCACCAATTCTGGTCGCCGGGTTCGATGTTTCGATAGATCACCCGCACCCGATCCCCGACCAGGGTTGGGACGCCTTTTTCGACCCAGCGCTTGAAATGCTCCGTATGCCGGTGGGCTTCGAGGGCCTCCGCCGAACGGTAGACTTCGTAGAGCATGAATTTGGCCGGGGCATCAGTTTGCTGGAGCAAGTCGAAGCGCGCCACGCCCGGTTCGGACAGGCTGGCGCGGGCGTTGGCAGCGGCTTCGGCGAGGAACGTGTCCAGCTTTTCGGGCTGGACTTCGAGGTAAACGACCTGGATGAGCATGATTTTATCCTTTTTGCAAAATCTTCCCCATCCCGGACATTTTGTCGAAGGCTTCTTCGGCGATCTCGACTGTGGTCGAACCCAGGCCGCAGGCGGGCGTGACCAGGCTGCGGGCGGCGAACTCGTCGGGCGTGATAATCACGCCGCGCGAGGCGGCCTTGTCGCAGATGAGTTGGATTCCGCTCCGCAGGCGGTCGGCCAGCATTTGCGGGGTGTTTTCGCGGATGGCCTCGAAGTTGGGCACCACGCCCCAGGCCACCGCGCCGCCCCGGTCGAGGAACGCCCGCAGGTCGTCGGGGTAGAGAGCCAGGTTCTCGATGAAGGCGTAGGCGTCCAGGTTGAGGATGTCGGCTTTGGATGCCAGCAACAGGCCCCAGTCGGTGTTGCCGCAGCAATGGACGCCGACCAGCCCGCCCTCGCTGTGGACCGCATCGTAGACTTCGTTCATATAATCCAGCGCCTGTTCACGGCTGAGGCTGATGAAGGCCGAGCCGAAGGAGGCCATGTAAGGCTCGTCTACGAACAGGATGACGTTTTTCCCGGCAGTCTTGAGTTGCCGGACCTGCCAGCGGGCGTTCATGCTCATGTGTTTGACCAGGGCGTCGGCCAGGGTCTCGTTGTAGAGGCTGGCGCGCAGGTTTTGGTCGGTGACGGTCAGGCCAAAACTGATCGGACCCATGACCTGTCCCTTGACCCATTCGACCGGGCGCGGCCGGAGTTCGTCCAGCAGGGTGAAGAAGCCCAGGGCGCAGTCGGGCGTCAGGGCGAAGTCCTCCAGCCGGTCGTCGAGGTAGGATTGGTAGAAGGCTTCCAGTTCCTGCTCGAAGGTCTCGCTGTCGGGGTGCATGACGGCTTTCTCTTTTTCAGCGTCCACGACCGCGCCGGGCAGGGTTGCGGCGTATTGGGTGTAGATGTTTTCGAGGTAGTTGCGCCGCGGCAATTGCAGCCAGGCCGGGATGTCGAGCAGGCCGGCGAGACGGTGGGTCAGTTCGACCGGGTCTTTGTGCGGCACCGAGCCGACGTGGGTGGTGAGGAAGTTGAAGGCCAACATAGTGGTTTAATTGTATCACTCGCGAGTGCGTCGCACCTGACTTTGGGATGTAATCTCGTCAAATGGCACTCTTTTCGCTTGAGAATTGCCCGTTTAGAAAGGTGCGACGCACCCTCTGATTTTTCAAAGATATAGTAAGATAACAGCATGAGCAATTTACCCGTCCCGCCAGCCATAGCCAGGATTGCACCCGATGGCAACCTGACCCCGCGCCAGTTGCGCCGGTTTATGATTGATATGGTATTGCGCCGGGTCAAACCTGGCACAGGCAGCGGATACGATTTTTTGAAAAGGAGAACCGCTATGAACCCGTGGCCGGATTTACGCCCCATCCTAAAAGGGATTCCATGGGCCTTGATTGGCGGCATTGCGACCCGCGCTTATATGGCCGAGCGGGTTACGAAAGACATGGATATTATCGTTCACGAGCGATATGGAGAAACAGCGGTCAAAAAACTGCAAGAGGCCGGTTATCGCATTGTTTCAGCATTGGCAATCCCCGGTTATTTGATGGTAGCCCCGGATGGAACAGAATTGGATGTGATCATTGGCAGGTATCGCTGGTTGAACGATGCCCTGGAACATCCAAAACAAGACCCGGCGGGTTACCCGGTTGTGGCAATGCCGTACCTGGTCATTTTGAAAATGGCGGCGCAGCGCCCGCAAGATTGGGCGGACGTTTCGCGTATGGTCGGTTGGGCTTCAGATGCTGACCTGGACGAAGTGCGGGCCGTGGTCAAGAAATACGCTCCCGAAGACCTGGAAGACCTTGAAGCATTGATCTACATTGGCAAGAAAGAACAGGAAATTCCCCCGCCGGGGGATGCAATTGAATAACCGAAGCCTCCGAGATTTGCAGCACTCATCTCGGAGGCTTTTTTGCTTCCAGGCTTTACTTCCCCGCTACTGAAAACTGGTTATTTGTGCAAATTCGTCGCGGCGATGAAACTCAGGCCCTTTTCGGTCAGCATCCGGGCGGAGGAGTTGCAGGCGTCCACTTTGTCGAGGAAGTTCAGGCGCAGGGCGTCCCAGTCGCCGCTTTCGATGACTTCCTGCTTCTCGCGGAAGTAGTCCAGGATGTCGGTGGGGTGGGCGCGGGCCGAGTCGGTGTCGGGCAGGCCGCCCTCGTGTTTGGCGCTGATGTTGGCCACGTGGTCGGCGATGGCGACCAGTTCAGCCCGGCGGTCATACGGCTGGCGGACGATGGACTTCCAGGTCTCGGTGATGTGGTGCTCGAAGCGGACGACATTCTCGAAGCCGAGGTCCTTGCGAAATTGGGCGGTCAGTTCCATCGTCTGGTTGTTGATCGAGTTGGACCAGTTGAAGCCGATCAGCGGGCTTGAGCCGTCGTCGCGGCTGAAGAGTTTGGCAGCGGCCATGATCCACAGGGCATGGTAGGGGTTGTCGGAGCCGAAGAAGACCGAAATCTTGAACTGGATATCCACGCCAAGTTTGTAGAGCATAAACCCGAGCAGGATCGTGCCGGCGTTGAAGTTCAGCACGTGCTGGACGCCGTAATTGGTGTAGTAGTACAGGAACTCGTCCAGCCACTTGAGGGCGTACTCGTTGGGCTGGCCGATGCCGCCGAAGTAGCCGGTGATGGTCTCCGGGCCGTTGAGGTGGACGTTGGAGCCGTCGGCGCCTTTGGTGTCGAGGGTCTCGACGAAGGAGCAGCCCATAATGTCGAGGGCGGCGACGATGGCGGGCAGGTCGCCGTCGGCTTCGGATTCTTTCATGCGGCGGACGGCGATGAAACGGCCGGGGATCAGGCTGCGGTCGGCGATGGCCCGTTCGGCCATGGCCCGGACCCAGGGGAAGTATTGCAGGGCGGAGACTTCCAGGGTCACAGCGTAGTCATCGGCAAATTTAACGGAACCAGCCCTTGGTCCCAGTACGCTGCGGCGGTAATCGGCTACAGACACGAACGCGCCGCGGTCGCGCTGTTCGATCAGCCAGTTCAAATCCTTGATGTGGCCCGGCGCGGCAGCCTCGACTTTCTTCATCAAGGCTTCGAGCTTGCGCGATTCCCGGTGCTTGGCGTTGATTTCGTCCGGCGTGCCGTATTTGGCAACCACCGCCAGGAAATCGTTCATCACTTGCGAGTTGGGATCGGTCAGCACGGCATTGATGGCCTCCAGGCGGTCGGCGGGGATGGCAAGCAGTTGGCGCAGGTTATCGGTCATTTATCCTCCAGGTGGAATTTGTGGGTGTCTGCCCCGGGAGTGCGTCGCACCTGCCCGAACGGGACTTTTCCGGGCGAAGAATTATTCCGCTAAACGGGATGGCGCTCAGAAGAAAGGTGCGACGCACCCTCGGCAAGATGTTGTGAACGTTTTCAGTATAGAGCATGTTCGAAGTTGGGACAAGTGACAAGCGTAATGTTTTGCGGATTATTGTATTTGTGATGCAACTCACTATAATTAAACAGGAGATTCTTCTACGCGTTCCTGGGAGGGACGAAATGAGCATCTTGAAAACCTCGTTTCGAGGCTGCACCCGGCCGATGTTCATCATCGAATATTACCTGCCGTGACAAGACAAGTTGCTCGAAGGGAACAGAAACCGTTCCCTTCGAGATTTGGATTACATCTCTATCCCCGGGAGGGACGCAATGAACTTTCAAAAGAAATCCAGGCTCGTAGTGATTTTTATAATTGCATTTTCAATGATGAGGCTACCGCTACAAACTGTCAACGCAATCGGCGCACGTTGTTATGTAAACGACGATGCAAATGGCAATAACAATGGCACATCATGGGCAAATGCTTACACATACCTGCACTTGGCTATGGTGAATGCTGCTTGCACCGAGATTTGGGTCGCAGCTGGGACGTATAAACCCACCAACGGCACGGATCGCACGGTCAGTTTCGTTCTCAAAAATGGTGTGAGCGTTTACGGCGGCTTTGCGGGCACAGAAGCGCAGCTCGAGGAGCGCAATTGGATTGCCAATGAAACAATCTTGAGCGGGGATTTGAATGGGGATGATGTAGGATTCACGAATAACGGCGAAAACAGCTATAACGTTGTTGTTGGGATTTTTCTGGACGAGAGTGCGATTCTGGACGGCTTTACAATCCTTGCTGGAAATAATGACTATGCAGGAGGCGGCGTGTATCTTGAGGCAGGCAACCCGACGCTCAGGAACCTCATGCTTACTGAAAATTTCAGCAATCTGGGCGGTGGTATGTATACAGATGGCAGCAATCCATCCCTCACAAATGTTACTTTCACAAACAATCTTGCGAATTATGGAGGCGGAATTAGCCTGTGGGACGGCAGCAGCCCCACGCTTTCGAATGTCAATTTCATCGGCAATACTGCCATCTTGGGAGGCGGCATCTACAGCTCACAAACCAGCAGCCCAACGCTGGCAGACGGCTCTTTTCAAGACAATTCTGCTGAGGAAGGCGGCGGCGTATTTCAACAAGGTGGCACCTTGGCTTTCTCTGGCGTGACCTTCGATGGCAACTCGGCGCAATACGGGGGGGCGATGGAACTGCGGAGCATCAATGCTGGTTTGATAGAAAACTCTCACTTTGTCAACAATACAGCCACAGCCCATGGCGGCGGGATTAAATTTTCGAGCGGCAGTCTGGAACTCAGTGAAACGGAATTCAATAGCAATACAGGTTATGGAATTCATAACAAATCCGGTTTCATGGTGCTCACCCGTGTCACCTTCGAGAATAACCAGGCTGGAGGGATGTACAACGAAACCAGCAATTCCACACTGACAGATGTGACTTTCAACGGCAATGCAGGAATGGGAATGTACAACGAAAATAGCAGCCCGGTCCTGACAAACGTGGCTTTTAGTAACAACAACAACGGCGGGTTATATAACCACGGCGGCGCTCCAAACCTTACAAATGTGACCCTGACCGGCAACGTAGCTTACAAGGGCGGCGGGATGTCCAACGATAACAGCCATCCCGTGCTGACCAATGTGACCTTCAGCAATAATATTGGAAATGAGTCTGGAGGCGCAATATACAATGTAAACAGTTCGCCTGAGATTACCAACACCATCTTTTGGGAAAACGAAACCGACCCGTGGGGTGATGGCACTGAAATCTGGAACGATGGCAGTAGTTCCCCAACAATCATAGATAGTGTGGTGCAGGGCGGCTGTCCCTCGGGCGCGAGTTGCACAGGGATCATCACCGCAGACCCGTTGCTTGGCCCGCTCCAGGAAAATGGCGGCTACACCCAAACCAAGGCGCTTGGTGCGGGAAGTTCCGCGATGGATGCAGGCGGGGTAAATTCCCCTTGCGCCGGAACAGATCAACGCGATATTCCACGCCCGCAAGGTTCGGCCTGCGATATTGGATCATTTGAATACGACCAGGATTACAATTCGGTCCTCTATGCTGTACCGGGCGGCTTGACCAGTGGCCGGTGTGACAATTGGGCAAACGCTTGTGAGCTGCGCTATGCGATCGCATCTGCCGTTCCAGGGCATGAGATCTGGGTCGCGGCTGGCACATATAAACCTACCGGTGGAACGGAGCGGGCAACCAGCTTCGTGCTCAAGAACGGTATTCGCATTTATGGAGGGTTCGTTGGCACAGAAAGCCAGCGCTCACAGCGCGATCCGACTGTCAACGAAACCATCCTGAGCGGCGATTTGAACGGCGATGATGCCGGCTTTACCAACAACGGGGAAAACAGTATTCATGTCGTCAGCGGAAACTATGGCGCGAACAGCACCGCTGTGCTAGATGGTTTCACGATTCGCGGCGGGAATGCGAATGGCGCTGAACCGAACAACATGGGAGGCGGGCTATTCAACAATTCCAGCAGTCCGGCGCTGGTGAACCTGGTTCTTCGCAATAACACAGCCGCTAGCGGCGGCGGGATGTACAATCACGGGAGCAGCCCCATATTGACGAATGTGGTTTTCGAGGGCAATGCAGTTACTGGCAACGGTGGCGCTTTTTTCAATAGTTACATCAGCAACCCCACCCTGACCAATGTGACCTTTACCTCCAATTCTGCTGGAGGCAACGGTGGCGGGATATTCAGTTCTGAAGGAAGTCCTATTCTGACGAACGTGACCTTCATTGGCAACACAGCGGGTGAAAGTGGTGGCGGAATGAGCAGTTGGAGCAATCTCATTCTGACGAATGTGACCTTCAGGGACAATGAGGCCGCCGTGGGTGGCGGGATGTACAATTCATACTGCGCGCCAATACTGAACAACGTTTCCTTTGATGAGAATACAGCTGAAGCCGGTGGGGGGATGTATAACTACGTGAGCAGCCCAACCCTGAACAACGTCACTTTCTCAGAAAACGGCGCCTATGGTGGCGGCGGCATGTCAAACGCATCAGGAAGCAACCCGAATCTGACGAACGTGACTTTCAGCGGCAATTCGGCTAATGGTGGCGGCGGAATGAGTAATACGGACAGCAATCCCGCCTTGACGAATGTAACCTTCAATGGCAACACCGCCGTTTTCTCCGGGGGTGGGATACGGAATTTTGGAAACAGCGCTCCGGTGCTTGTCAATGTCATTCTTTGGGGAAATGGTATAGAACTCACCAACGAAAGCAGCGGGTCGGTGATTAAAAATAGCGTCGTGCAGGGAGGTTGCCCGTCTGGTAGCACATGCACCGACCTTATCACCAACGATCCCCTCATAGGCACTTTCGGAAATTATGGGGGCTTTACCCGGACGGTCCCATTGTTGCCGGGCTCCTCGGCAATCGATACCGGAGACGATGATCTATGCCCGGCAACCGACCAGCGCGGCATCATACGTCCTCTGGATGGAAACAACGATACTTTTGCAACCTGCGACATCGGTGCTTTTGAAGTTGAATATCCCTATCCATTTCCGTTTGTACAATCAATTATTCGTGCTGATCCGAATCCCTCAAGCGCCTCCTACGTAAATTTCACAGTTACATTTTCCGAACCCGTTACCGGCGTGGATGCCGCGGATTTCAACTTCACCAAGACTGGCAGCATTACCGGTTTTGAAATAACGAACCTATTACCTGCCAGCGGCGCGGCGGGTGTATACACCGTAACCGTCAAGACCGGTTCTTACAACGGTACCCTGGGATTAAATTTAGTGAACGACGGTAGCATTCGTGACACCGGCAATAATCCCCTTGTTACCAGTGTCCTATACGGTCAAACCTATCAGATCACAAAGAGTTATTCAGTAACATTGCGTTCAGATAGCTCTCGCGATGGCTGGATCCTCGAAGCGACCGAAACCAGCAATACGGGCGGTTCGATGAATGCCGGAGCCACCACTTTCAACCTCGGCGATGACCCCCAGGACCGCCAGTACCGGGCCATCCTGTCTTTCAATACCGGCGGACTGCCGGACAACGCGGTCATCACCAAAGTCGTGCTCAAGATCCGCAAGCAGGGATTGGTGGGCACAAACCCATTCAACACCCACAACGGCCTCAAGGTGGACATCCGCAAGCTCCGGTTCGGGACATCCCCCACCTTGCAGGTCTCCGATTTCCAGGCGGCGGCCAGCAAGAGCCTGATCGGGACCTTCGGCAAGACGCCGGTCAACAACTGGTATTCGGCGATATTAAACAAGACCGCCTTCCCCTACATCAACCTTGCAGGTGTGACCCAGTTCAGGCTGCGCTTCGCCAAGGACGACAATGACGACCACGGCGCGGACTACCTGAAGTTCTTCAGCGGCAACGCGCTGACGGCATCTCGTCCTGTATTGGTCATAACCTACTACGTGCCTTGACCATCTCTCTTCGCACTTTCCAGGGATGAAACTATTCCAGGAAGGTTTTGTCCCAAAGATGCTTGTTGTGTTTCAGCAGGTGTTCTGCTATGATGTTTTAGGACAACAAAATTAAGAATGCTTCGAGGAGGTCCTCAGATATAGCCTGATTCGACAAAACCTGTCTTTGAAGTCCTGGCTGCTATGATCTGGCAACTTAACTTGGACGCTCATGGGTTGCCAGGGAGCTAATAGCGAAACCGACCTGTTTTGGCCGGTTTTTTTACGATATTGTCCTGGGAGGGACACATGATGACCAAAACTGTAAGATCGAGGATCTTTCGATGGTCTGTAGTTGGGTTACTTCTCACTGGTCTTTGCGGGGTGAGGCCGGATCAATTGGTTTATGCTGATAACGGCACGAGCCGGGTTTCCAATGCGACCGACGTAGGTGGGTTGATCGACACAAACACCACCTGGACTCTGGCAGGCAGCCCATATATCGCGGTCAGTCCCGTCCTGGTGATGGCGGGCGTGACCCTGACCATCGAGCCGGGGGTAACGGTGAAGTTCAACAGTCACAAAGCGCTCAAAATTGACGGTGAGTTGCATGCCGTGGGGACAAGCGACAGCCCGATCACATTTACATCGAATATCACCTCGCCGCAAGCCGGGGATTGGGACTATATCCTTTTCACCGACACCAGCGCGGATGCGGTTTACGATATCAATGGCGATTACGAAAGCGGCTCCATCATCAAGTACGCGGTGATCGAGTATGCCGGCGGGGCCAGCGTGACGGATAACGCCTCCCTGCGCTTGGATGCCGCTGCGCCTTCCATCACTTATACGACCGTCCGCAATAGCGCCGTCGGAGGTATCCGAGGTTTCAATGGGCCAGGGACTCTTAAACTGCTCTATAACACGGTCACGGATAACACAGGGGTTGGAATCAGCGTGAGCAACGAAGCCCGGTTCACAGAGATCAGCGACAGCACGGTCACCAATAACAACAATTCAGCGGGCAGTTGGACTGACGGGGGAGGTATTTACGTAGAAGGATGGTCGGGTGGTAGTTCGGTGATCAAAAACAACACCATTCAGGGCAATACTGCAAAATATAACGGGAGCGGTCTATTGATCGTGGGAAGCATAACGACGGTCGAAAATAACCTGGTGACCGGGAATTCGATTTCTTATTGTCCCTCCTGTTGGGATCGGGGCAGTATCGCGGTTGTCCACTGTGATGCGACCGTAACCGGGAATACGGTGACCAACAATATAAACGGGGGCATCTACATCGAAGGCGTGACCGCCGACATCCTGAATAATATTGTCAGTTACAACGACGGCATCGGGGTCGTCATTGATTGGGGAGGCAGGATTATTTCGCATAACATAATTACCGATAATACGACGTTGGCCGATGCAAGCGGCATCCGCGTCGCGGGCGGGTATCCAACGATTACTTTTAACAGCATCTTGCGCAATACTGCCATGAATAACGCTGCCCTTTACCTAAACTACAGCAGTTATGGCGAAGGCAATGTTGCTGCGAACACGCTGATGGATAATGTGAGCACCGAAGTCAGCAATCCCCGCACAGTTTATATCCACAATGGAAACCCGCCTTTCAATAGCAACAACATTTACCGTAATAACGGATACGCGCTTTACAACAACAACCCTCAAGGGTCAGCCACACTCAACGCCGAAAATACCTGGTGGGGTACGGCCAGCAGCACGGCGATCCAGGCCCTCATTTATGACTGGTTCGACGACTCCAATAAAAGCATCGTGGATTACAGCCCTTACCTCACCGGCATCAATACCGATGCACCGGTCTCGCCGCCGATTGGAATAGTGGTAACTCCCAGCCTGAGTACGATCAATGTGGTTTGGACTGCCAACCCCGAAAGCGACCTGGCCGGTTACAAAGTCTACTGGGATACAGACGCCAACTATCCCTATGCCAACAGCGCCGACGTGGGCAACATTACCAGCTACGACATCCCCGGCTTAAGCCCAGGCACGGATTATTACATCGCCGTCACCGCCTATGATTCCGCCCTGGATGGCATAAACGATATGACAGATGGCAACGAATCCTGGTTCAGCCTGGAAAAAACGCCCAGGTTGCTCCAACCACCCGGAGCCTTCAATAAATCCGCCCCTTCGAACGGTGCGAACGATCAATCTACCAGCCCGACTCTTACTTGGGGGACAAGCTCCGATGCTGTATCCTACGAATACTGCTACGACACCAGCAACGACAATGCTTGCTCCAACTGGAGTGATAACGGCACATCCACTTCCAAAATATTGAATGGGCTTACCAGCAATACAACCTACTATTGGCATGTGCGCGCTGTCAATGCTATCGGCACATCCTTCTCGAACGGCTCCGAAACAGCCTTCTGGTCATTTACCGCAGCACTCAACCCGCCAGGAGCTTTTAGCAAATCCAGCCCTGATAACGGTACAACCGATCAAGCTGTATTGCTCAACCTGACCTGGAATGTTAGTCAAGATGTGACAGGCTACGAATATTGTGTGGATACCAGTAACGATAACGATTGCGCGGTCTGGACAAGCAATGGTATTGCCACAAGCGTTGCCTTGAGCGGTTTAACGCCCGCCGTCACATACTATTGGCACGTACGGGCAATAAACCCGGATGGCACAACATATTCGAACGATTCAGAGACTGCCTTCTGGTCATTTACGACGGCCCCGCTCAAGTTGACCAAATCGATCCGATCCACAGGTGCGCAGGATGGCTGGATTCTCGAATCCGCAGAAAACAGCAATATTGGCGGAGCGATAAACACCATTGCCGGGACCCTCAGCCTGGGCGATAACAACCAGAAGAAGCAGTACCGCTCCATTCTCTCGTTTGCCACTGCCAGCCTGCCGGATAACGCGGTCATCACCAAAGTTACCCTCAGGGTCAAGAAACAGGGCATTCTCGGTGGAGGCAACCCGGTCACAATGTTCCAGGGTTTTATGGTGGACATCCGCAAGGGATTCTTCGGTGCCTCCGCCGGTTTGCAGATCAGCGATTTTCAGGCGAAGACTACTACCGGCTACAAAACTTACGGGCCGTATAAGCCGCCTCTGGTCAATTCCTGGTACGCTCTTGACCTGACCAGTGCCAAGGCCTATGTCAACAAGCTGGCGACAAACGGTGGCCTGACCCAGATCCGCCTGCGCTTCAAATTGGATGACAATAACAACGCCATCGCGAACATTCTCAATCTCGTTAGTGGGAATAGTGCCGTGGCCGCTAACAGGCCGACCCTGATTATCGAATACACCCTGCCGTAGCTTGCCTGACTCTTGGGGATGGAGAAATTCTCCATCCCCAGGTGAACTCTGTAACTTCGCCCCAACCCGATTTCCTTGCTTTAGCGCCATGGTTTATGTATACTATACGTACCGGTTTACTCCAGTTTGATATTCGCAAGGGAGAGACTTTCATGGGTTTGCCGCCCTGGCCTTTTAACTTTCAAGTAAGGCTCGATCGATAAGCATGGCTACACCTCAACCTGCCCCCTCGATTACGGTCCACGGAAACGTCGAAGGCAGCGTGGTGGTGGGGGACCACAACTTTGTGGTCAACACCAACCACGGCACCATCGTCTACCAGCAGGCCGCGCCGCGTGTCCAGCCGCGCACGATGACGCCCAGGCCGCCGCGCCGTCCGCGCGGGTTCGTGGGCCGCGAGCGGGAACTGGCCCAACTCGAATCCTGGATCGCGGGCGGCGAACCGGTCTACCTGCACGGACAGCCCGGCGCGGGCAAGACCACCCTGGCCAAGCAGGCCGCCAACAGCCCGGCCGCGGCCTCCCAACCGGACGGCGTGGTCTTCATCGAGGGCCTGACCGAAACCACCGCCTCGATGAAGATGGGCGATCTGGTCCAACGCCTGTTCGACGCCCTGTTCGAATCGGAGCCGCATCTCAAAGTGGACCTCGACTCGGCGCGCAGCTACCTGAGCAACCGCCAGCCGCTGGTCTTCATCAGCTCGATAGCCCTGGCTCCCGGCAACCTGAGCACCCTGGCAGACCTGTTCCCCAATGCCCCGATCCTGATCGAAACCGAACAATGGATAGACAACGACTATTTCACCCACCTGGCGCTGGCTCCCCTGGACGATAACGCCGCCTTGAAACTGCTCTCCGAGCGGAGCGGCTTGCCGCTGGATGCCGGGAACCGGCCTGTCCTGGCCGAAATCACCGGCCTGTTGGATGAAATCCCCGCTGCGCTGGTGACGGTTGGGAACACCATTCGGGATCATCGAATTGAATTGTCGGATGCGGCCGCCCGCCTGCGTGAATTGCGCCAGGACAAAGGCATGGATCCGTTATACAGCGCCTACGCCCTCGTCCTGGACGGGTTGTCTGATCCCGAACGAGAGATGCTGGTCCAGGCTGGGGCCGCCCCCGGCATCTCGGTGGACAGGGAATGGCTCGAAAGTGTGAGCGGCGGGAAACCCGTCAGCGAGCAACTCGAGTCGCTCGGACTGTTGCAGGCCAATAGTCCCCGCCTGAGGCTTTCGCCGGGACTGCGCGGGTTGATCCAGGCCGATCACGGCATATCCGCTGCCAGGGAGAAACTGCTGGATCATCTTGAGTCCGAACTGGAAAACCGCTGGAGCGATTTCGATTGGGTCGCCGCCGAACTGGGCAACCTGCTCGGTCTGCTGGACTGGGCCGCCACCCGGAACCGCTGGCTGGATATCTTCGCCCTGGCGCGCGGCCTCGACCCCTTCCTGGCCCTGCGCGGCCTGTGGACAGCCTGGGGTTCGGCCCTGGATACCCTCCACTTCGCCGCCACCGCGTCCGGCGAGCGGGGCATCGAAGCCTGGGCGCTGCACCAGCTTGGCGCGTACCAGATCGGCATACGGGATTTCACCGCCGCCCGCACCCTCCTGACCCGCGCCCGCGACCTGCGCCGAAGCCTGGGCGACGAGACCGGCGCAGCCTACAGCCAGCACAACCTGGATTTCCTGGAGGCGCTCAACGCCCCTCCCAAAACCAAAAGCGGGCGGAGGAAGAAGCCCCGGCTGATGACCGGCCTGCTCCTTTTGCTTGCCGCGATCGGGCTGCTGGCTGCCGGGACCGTTTTCGGCGCGGGCCTGCCGTTCGCCAGGAAGACCCCGTCTCCCACCGCCACGCAGACCCTGACCGCCACGCCCATGCCCTCGGCAACGGCCACATCCCCGCCTTTACCCACGCCTTCGCCAACCCCGTCCGCCACGCCCACGCCTTCCCCGACCACCCCGCCGACCCGCACGGCCACACCGACTCCCAGCCTCACGCCCACGCCGACGTTCATCCCCCTCATCCGGGGCGTATTTGCCGAACACGCCTTTTGCTTTTACGGGCCGGGCCGGATGTATCTTTCATTTACAGGCATAAATGAAGGCGCGCCCATCGAGGTGATCGGGCGCAACGACGCCGGGGACTGGATTTACGTCCAATTCCCCAGCGCCCAGGACCCGAAGAAACTTTCGAATTGCTGGTTCGAGGCCAAATCCATCAAACTGGCGGGGGAAGTCTTGCGCCTGGAACCGGTCTACCCCGATAAAGCCTCGCCGCCCATTTCGCAAAACCCGGTCGGCTACCCCGGGCTGAAAAATGTGGTTGCAACCCGTTCGGGCAGCGTGGTGACGATCACCTGGGACGAAAACATCATCCCCGACGGCGACCGTTTCAGCCCCGACAGCGCCCGCTACCTGGTCGAAGCCTGGGTCTGCCGGGCAGGCGAAATCGTTTTCATCCCGACCGGAATATGGGGGAAACCCATTGCCGCCGTCACCGACGAACCCGGCTGTTCCGAGCCGTCGCACGGGCGGGTCTTTCTATCCGAGAAACATGGTTACATCGGGCCGGTGGAAATCGAGTGGCCCCAACCATAGCAGCGACTTAAGTCGCTACTATGGCTTGACCTTCTCTCGGAATTAGATTATTATCTAATGCGTTAGACGGCTGTCTAACTACCTGGGCAAAACCTTGCGAAGGTTTCCAAAAGCAGGCGCAATCCATAAAATAGACTTTGTCGGCAATTGGGAAGAACGTCCCGAAGGTTGCCGTTAAGCTCCTGGGTCGTTCGAACCAAACCTTCGGGACGGTGTTCGCAGTTTATTGCCGATAATGTCCAATCAACCTTCGCAAGGTTTGATTTGATTGAGATGAAAATGCCATGACCACACTCGACTGGGATTTCGGCGCTGCCTACGATTTTTTCATCAGCCTGTTCGTGCTGCACCACGCCGACCGCTTCGGGCTGCGGCCCTCCTGGGCGGCGGGGGTGCGCCAGCGCTTGTCCGCAGCCGGGCGGGAGGTGCTGGAACAGGTGCAGACGTTCGCGCCCGTGCCGCTGGCCTGGGCCTCGACCCTGCCCGCTCCCAAAGACAGCCAATGCGCCCTGGACGCCCTGGCCGGGCTGCCGCTAAACGAGCGGATCCTGTCCCTGTGCCTGACCCCGGACATGGACGAGCAGGTGCGCCAAACCCTGCAAGCCATCGCCGCCCGCGCCGCCTGGACCGAGGCCGAGCAGGAATATCTGCGGGTCCATTACCTGCGCCGCGGCGACGCGCTCCGGCCGGCTGCCTTGAACAACCTGCTCACCGCCTGGTCGCGGGCCGACGAGACCGGCGAACGCCTCCTGCTGGCATTGCGCGAATACGCCCAGAACTTCTTCCTCGAGGAAGAGAAACGCATCCGTCCTTATCTCCAACTCAGCCTGGAAGACTCGCAGGGACTGCCTGCCTCGATGCAAGTGGATGAACTCGTCACCCGGCTCTCCCGCGGCGTGCGTTTCGAATCGCTCGATTCCGTCGAAGCGCTGACCCTCATCCCGTCCTACTGGAGCGCGCCGCTGGTCTTCATCACCCGTCCCGCGCCGGGACAGGCGCTCTTGGTCTACGGCGCGCGCCCCGACGAAGCCAGCCTGGTCCCCGGCTCCGAGGTCCCGGACGGGTTGGTCGGGGCGTTGAAGGCCCTCGGCGACCCGACCCGGCTGCGCATCCTGCGCGACCTGGCCGAGGCTCCGCTCACACCGAGCGAACTGGCCCGCCGCCTGCGCCTGCGCCCGCCCACGGTCATCCACCACCTGCGCCTCCTGCGCCTGGCCGGGTTGGTGCATATCACCGTCAGCGCCAGCAACGAACGGGTCTACGCCGCCCGCCTGGAAGAACTCGACTCCATTGACGCCTCCCTGCGCGGCTTCCTGCTCCCGAATTGATCGCCCGCGAGTGCGTCGCACCAGACCCTGTCGCAAAATCCCGTAAAATGGAAGTTCCCTTCGCTTGAAACTTGTCCATTTGATCGGGTGCGACGCACCCTCCAGCTTCTGATCCCAACCGACCACCCGACCACCAGACCATCCGACCAACAGACTAAAAGACTAAAAGACCAAATGAACTACCTCCTCCGCCTCCGCATCTTCATCAAACCCTACTTCCAGCGCATCGCCCTCAACCTGCTCCTGCTGCTGGGCATCACCGGCCTGGCGCTGGTCGTGCCGCGCATCATCCAGAATGTGATTGACATCGGCCTGGCCCAAAAGGACGCGGCTTACCTGGCCCGGGCCGGGATGGTCCTGTTCGGGCTGGGACTGGCCACCGCCGTACTCTCGCTCTTCCACCGCTACCTGTCCGAGTGGATCGCGGCCCACATCGGCTACGACCTGCGCAATCGGCTGTACGACCACATCCAGTACCTGCCGTTCACCTATCACGACCACTCCCAGACAGGGCAATTGATCTCGCGCTGCATCGAGGATGTGCGCGCCATCGAGCGGCTGGCCGGCTCCAGCCTGGTGGAACTGGTCCAGTTGGTGCTGATGGCGGTCGGCATCCTGGTCATCATGGTCGGCGAGAACGCCCGGCTGGCGGTCATCTCGCTCCTGCCGCTGGTGCCGATGCTGTTCATCACGGTCAACTTCGGGGAGCGGGTCAGCGCCTTCTTCCTGGCCGTGGACAACGCCCTGGGCGACCTCTCGGCCCGTTTGCAGGAAAACGTGACCGGGGTCCAGGTGATCCGGGCCTTTGCGCGGGAACCCTACGAGATCGAACGTTTCGACCAGGGCAACCAGACCCTGTTCAAGGCCCGCATCACGGTCATCGGCGAGTGGTCCAAAGTCATGCCGACCACCCAACTGCTCATCACCGCCGGGACGGTGCTGGTGCTGTGGTTCGGCGGCCAGATGGTGCTGGACGGCACGATGACCGTCGGCGAGGTGGTAGCCTTCAACTCCTACCTGCTGATGCTGGCCGCCCCGGTGCAGCAACTGACCTGGCTGGTCAACGCCCTGGGCGAGGCTTCAGCCGGGGCGCAGCGGGTCTTCGACGTGCTCGACACCCAACCGGCGATCCAGACCCCCGCCGGGGCGGTGGAACTGTCCACGCTGCGGGGGCAGGTCGAATTCCGGGACGTGGGGCTGTTCTACGAAGGGGAACCCCGCCCGGCTCTGGAGGGCATCGGCCAGGTCGTCGAACCGAACCAGATCGTCGCCCTGATGGGCCAGACCGGGTCCGGGAAGACATCGCTGGTCAACCTGATCCCGCGCTTCTATGACGTAACCGGCGGCGCGGTGCTGGTGGACGGGCAGGACGTCCGCCAGGTGGATTTGCTCAGCCTGCGCCGCCAGATCGGGATCGTGCTGCAAACCTCGCTGCTTTTCTCCGACACGATCAAGGCCAATATCGCCTACGGCAAGCCCGACGCCAGCGACGAGGAGATCATCGCCGCCGCCGAAGCCGCCCAGGCCCACGAGTTCATCACCGGTTTCGCCGAGGGCTACGAGACGATCATCGGCGAGCGGGGCGTGACCCTTTCGGGCGGCCAGCGCCAGCGGATCGCCATCGCCCGCGCCCTGCTGATGGACCCGCGCATCCTGATCCTGGACGATTCGACCTCCAGCGTGGATACGCAAACGGAGCAGCTCATCCAGCAGGCCCTGGACAAATTGATGGAAGGCCGCACCACGTTCGTCATCGCCCACCGGCTTTCGACCGTGCGCCGGGCGGACCTGATCCTGGTCATGGACGAGGGGCGCATCGTCCAGCGCGGCGCGCACGAACAACTGCTGGCCGAAGGCGGCCTGTACCGCGAGATCTACGAGTTGCAGCTCAAAGACCACGCCCGCTTCGCCGAAGAGATGGAAGAACTGGCCGAAGCCGCCGTCCCGTCCGCGTATCGAGGCAATGATCTGGGATAAATTATCCATGCCGTCCTGAGCGGAGCCGCCCGATCTTGGCGGCGTAGTCGAAGGACCGACAGAATAAAAGAACAGGTAGAAAATGCCTTCCTACGTCTACATCCTCGAATGTGCAGATGGCTCGTATTACACCGGCAGTACCCATGATTTGAATGCCCGGCTATTCAGCCACCAACAAGGTTTCGACCCGTCCGCGTACACCTTCAGCCGTCGCCCGGTCAAATTGGTCTGGTTCGAGGAAGCGCCCACCCACAGGGAAGCGCTACTTCACGAAAAACAGATCAAGGGCTGGAGCAGGGCCAAAAAAGAAGCCCTGATCCGCGGCGATTGGAACGGAATCCATGAAATCGTCCGTGATGAACGGAAGAGACGCGAGAAGAGATAAAGCACCTGCCACCCAGGATACTGCCATCCTGGGCGGAGTTCTGAGCGGAGTGAAACGAAGGCGAAGAACGCAGTCGAAGGACAGGTTGCGCCAAACAAGAACAATGCCCTTCGACTACGGTCTCGCGAAAAACGCTCGACCTCCGCTCAGGGAGGCAAATACCAGAGACCTGCCGTCCTGAGCGGAGCCGCAATCCTGAGCGGATGCTGAGCGAAAGCGAAGCAGAAGTCGAAGGATGTGCGGCGTAGTCGAAGGACAGGTTGCGCGGTGATCACCCTTCGACTACGGTCTCGCAAAGTGCGCTCGACCTCCGCTCAGGGAGGCAGGTAATTAAAAATAACCAAGGAATAAATGACCACCATCACCCCTCCCGCTTACGTCACCCAGAGTGAAGAACAATATACCAAAGGCTACGACCCGCGCATTGCCCGGCGCATCCTCGAATTTGCCCGCCCGTACAACTGGAAACTGTGGCTGGCGCTCCTGCTCATGCTCGGCAGCACCGGCCTGAGCGTGGCCGGGCCGTACTTCATCAAAATCGCCATCGACTCGGGCCTGGCCGCCGGGGACGCGCTCGTCCTGCGCAATACGGTGCTGCTCTACCTGTCCACCGCCATCCTGCAATGGGTGTTCACCTATTACCGGGTCAACCTGATGGCCTGGGTCGGCCAGTCCATCATCTATGACCTGCGGGCGCGGCTCTTCGAGCATTTGCAGCAACTGTCGCTCAGTTTTTACAGCCGTTACAGCGTGGGACGGGTCATCACCCGGGTCATCAACGACGTCGGCACGCTGCGGGAGTTCATCACCTGGGCCGTGCTGGCCATCGCCCGCGACCTGTTCGCCCTGGTGGGGATCGTGATCGCCATGCTCTCGCTCGACCTGAAACTCTCGCTGATCACCTTCTCGGTGCTGCCGGTGATGGCCGTGGCCACCTGGCTCTTCCGCCGCCGGGCCAGGGTGCTCTACCGCCGGGTGCGGGCGGCCATCTCATGGGTCAACTCGGTGCTGGCCGAGAACATCAACGGGGTGCGGGTGGTCCAGGCCTTCAGCCGCCAGGGACACAACTACCACAACTTCAGCACCTACACCAACCGCTACCACCTCCAGCAGGGGCTGGCCGCCGCCAAACTGGTCTCGTTCTTCGTCCCGGTGGTGGACGTGCTCGGGGCGGTCGCCACGGCCCTGGTGGTCTGGCTCGGGGGCGCGGCCGTGCTCGGTAACGAGATGACCGCCGGAGTGTTGGTCGCTTTCGTGCTCTACATCGGGCGCTTCTTCGAGCCGATCCGCGACCTGTTCCGGCGCTTCGACACCCTCCAGTCCACCATGGCCGGCGGGGAACGCATCTTCACCCTGCTGGATACCCCGGTGGACGTGCAGGACGCCCCCGACGCCGGGACGTTACCCGTGATCGAGGGCGAGGTGCGCTTCGAGGGCGTGTCCTTCCACTATTCGGACGACCCGTCGCCTGTCCTCTGTGATATTGATCTGATCGTCCGCCCGGGCGAGACGGTGGCCCTGGTCGGCGAGACCGGGGCGGGCAAGACGACCATCGTCAAGCTGATCTCGCGCTTCCACGACCCCACCGGCGGGCGGATTTTGGTTGACGGCCGCGACCTGCGTTCGGTGACCCAGGCCAGCCTGCGCTCGCAGATGGGCGTGGTGCTGCAAGACCCGTTCCTGTTCAATGGAAGTGTCAAAGAGAATATCCGCTTTGGGCGGCTGGGGGCAACGGACGAGGAGATCATCGCCGCCGCGACTGCGGTCGGGGCGCACGGGTTCATCGCCCAGTTGAAGGACGGTTACGAGACCTCGGTCGAGGAGGGCGGGGTGCTGCTCTCGGTCGGGCAGCGCCAGTTGATCTCCTTCGCCCGGGCCTTGCTGGCCGACCCGCGCATCCTGGTGCTGGACGAAGCCACCTCCAGCGTGGACACCCAGACCGAGCGGGTCATCCAGGGGGCGCTGGCCCGCCTGCTCAAGGGCCGCACCTCCTTCGTCATCGCCCACCGCCTGAGCACCATCACCAGCGCCGACCGGATCGTGGTCATCCATGACGGGCGGATCGCCGAGCAGGGCACGCATGGTGAGTTGCTGGAGCGGCAGGGGATGTATTTTGAGTTGTATAAGACGGGGTTTCAGGAGTAATTGGGGATTGGTAATTGGTAATTGGTGATTGGTTGTCATTGCGAGGAGCGGTTTTTGCGACGAAGCAATCTCCCGTTAAAAGGGACGCTCCCCAGCCCAGGGAGATTGCTTCGGCCTCCGGCCTCGCAATGACACTTTCAATTCGAAATAGGGGGCAGGGGGCAAGGGGGGATTGGGAGCGTTGCGAGGAGGGGCGCGGTTCGGGGCGGCAGAAAACAGGAGACCTGCCGTCCTGAGCGAAGAACGCAGTCGAAGAACGGCAGGATCGCCTTAGGACTTGTGTAAGAATAACTTCCCGATTCTGGATTTTTTCTCGCTGGTGTCCGTCGGGATAAATCCCTGCCTCAGCACATGGAAGTCGGATAAATCCGACTGGTAGATGTCAGTCCGCAGGACTTCCACGAACTGAGCAGGTGGCTTTAGCCCCGCTCGTCCCGCGTGAAACACGGAAGTTGTTTTTACGCGACTCCTGAGAATCAGGGAAAGACTTCGGAAGTCTTTCGGAAGGCTCCCCATTTGGAAAGACTCCCATAAAGACTTCCGAAGTCTGGCGGGCTACTCACCCAACCTGCGCAAATTGCCTTCCACGATCTTGATGTTCGGATGGCCTTCGGGTAAAAACTGCCTGAAGATCTTCAGGGCTTGCTCATAAGCGGCCCTGGCTCCATCCAGGTCGCCCAGGTCTTGCAGCACACTCCCCAGGTTGTTGACATCCCTGGCGACGCTGGGATGCTCCAGCCCGAAGGCGGCTTCGTCAATCTTCAACACCCGCTCGCAGGCGGCCTTGGCCCCCTCCAGGTCGCCCAGGTCTTTCAGCACACCTCCCAGGTTGTTGACCCCTGCTGCGACCTGCGGATGGCTTTCGCCGAGACCGGCTTCCCAAATCTTCAAAGCCCGCTCGAAGGCGGCTTTGGCCCCTTGCAGGTCGCCCAGGGCTTTTAGCACACTCCCCAGGTTGTTGACATCCCTGGCGACGCTGGGATGCTCCGGCCCGAAGGCGGCTTCGTCAATCTTCAGAGCTTGCTCAAAGGCGGCCTTGGCCCCGGCGAGGTCGCCCAGGTCTTGCAGCACACTCCCCAGGTTGTTGACCCGGATGGCGATCTTGGGATGCTCCGGCCCGAAGGCGGCTTCGTCAATTCTCAGGGCGCGCTCGCAGGCGGCCCTGGCCCCCTCCAGGTCGCCCAGGGCTTGCAGCACACTCCCCAGGTTGTTGACGCCTATGGCGACTTGCGGGTGGTTCTCGCCAAGACTGGATTCCCAAATCTTCAAAGCTCGCTCGAAGGCGGCTCTGGCCCCTTGCAGGTCGCCCAAAGCTCTCAGCACACTCCCCAGGTTGTTGACCAGCGTTGCCACGTTTGGATGGTTTTCTCCAAGATGATGTTCGAAAATCTTGAGGGCGCGCTCGTAGGCGGCTTTGGCCCCTTGCAGGTCGCCCAGGTCTTTCAGCACCAGTCCCAGGTTGTTGACATCCCTGGCGACGTTGGGATGCTCCGGCCCGAAGGCGGCTTCGTCAATTCTCAGGGCGCGCTCGTAGGCGGCTTTGGCCCCGGCGTAATCGGCAATCTGACTGAGCGAATATCCGAACTCATTCCACAGGCTTCCGGCAATTTCCAACCCGGCTTTTTCGGCAAACTCGCCGCAGGTGCGGGCGTGCTGCTGGTATGGCTGCATCTGTTTTGGCAAACCGCTCTTGTTCGCTGCTGCCGCAAGTGAGAAGACCGTGCCGGCGACTTTATCCAGTTGTTGGTTCTCCGGGTCTGAAATCCTTGCAAAGTTTGCCAGCAGCGGATGAATGGTCGGAAAACCCTCCGCGGCGCTCAACAGTCCCAGCGCGTTCAGGCGATAGAGGGCTTTGGTCAGGGTCTTGTCTTCGATCTCCAGCGCTTGGGCGAAGATCTCGGTTGGGATGGGGGTGTTGGGGGCGCAATAGCCTGCCAGCATGAAGGCTTTTTGGGCGGTCTCGTCCGTCACCTGCCGCCAGGACAGTTGGAAGGTCGCCAGCAGGCTTTGTTCGTGTGAAGTTGGGTTGGCGATTTCGAGTTCCTCGAACCATTCTTCCTGCATCGATTCGTGGGCGAGGATATCTTCGAGTTCTTGAAGGTAATTAGGGATGGGTAACTGGTTGACGTTGATGTAACCGGCGGCCAGTTCGAGGGCCAGCGGCAAATGGCCCAGCTTTTCGGCTAAAGCTTTGCGGTTGGCTTCGCTCTCGGCGCTATCCAGTGTCTTTGCCAGGAATTCCAGGCTCTCAGGTTCGGTGAAAGTGTCCAGGGCGTGACTCTCCAACCCGGCGGATCTGGGGAAGTCCGTGCGGCGGGAGGTGAGCAGCAGGCGCAGGGAGGGGTGCTGGAAGCGGCTCAGGACGGCATTGGTCTTGGCGATCTCTTCAAAGTTATCCAGGATGAGCAGGCGCGGGCCGTCGGTCGTCCAGGTATGCAGGGTGTGGGCCACCTGTTCGGGTTGTTTGTCGTAAGCCAATCCCATTTTGGTTCCGCACAGGGCGATGGCGGCGTCCAGGGCATCCGGGTCGCGCAGGTCGAGCCAGTGGACGCCCCTGAAGTGCTGTCCGCAGCGGTAGGCGAATTCGACCGCCAGTTGGGTCTTGCCGATCCCGCCCATGCCGGTGACGGCCTGGGTGATGACGATGGACCTCACCCCCGGCCCCTCTCCTACAAGGAGAGGGGAGCATAAGGCTTTTTCAAGGTTTTCAAGTTCTTTTTTGCGGCCGGTGAACAGGGTGTTGCGCGGGAAGGGCAGGTAAGAGCCGGGGGGCAGTCCGCCGCCGGGGGTGGGGAGGCCCACTTGTAGGTCCGGGTAAAGCGACTGGATCACTTCGATGGGCAGGGCAAAGGACGGGCGTCCGATCTCCTCCTGCTTGATGCCCTGCTGGAGCATCCCGACCACCACGTTCAGGGTTTCGTCCCAGACCGGCGCGCCGCTGAAGCCGTGGGTCACCTGGTCGGAGTCGAGTTGCAAGACCTCGAAAGCCTTGCCCTTCTCCCGCGTCCAGCCCATGATCGTCCCGGCCCCGTTCAGCCCCTCGAAGGCGATGGCCGGGTAGCCGAAGATCGAGAAGGCATGGCCTTTGCTGTTCAACGATGTTGTGACCGGCAGGGGCGTGTGGGGCGCGCCGGCCAGCGGGCGCAGGATGAGCAGGTCGTATTCAGTTTTGGGGCTGGAGAATACTACTTCGGTCTCGAAACAGGCCGTTCCCCCTTCAAGCTGGCAGTACGGTTGCAGGCTGGGGTAGGCTTCGAACACGTGGGCGCAGGTCAGGATCAGCCCGCCGGGGACGAAGAAGCCGGTGCCGAGGATGTTCTGTGATTTGGGGTCGGATTTGATGCCGACGATGCCTGTGCGAATGTCCATGGGAAGCCTCCCCGATATGAATAATGTGGCCGCATTGACCCCCATCCCCCGCCTTCCCCCAAATCTAAAACCGGATTTGGGGGAAGGGGCCACTGCCCGGCACAAAATTCCTTGTTTTCAACCCAACTACCCCTGCACCTCCCCTAAAATTCCGCTCTTTGGAATTTTGGGGGAGGCCGGGTGGGGGTCAGGGTGGGGGTCAGGTGCGGCGCACCCACGAGTGGTGACGGTTTGGGAATACTATAGCATAAATCTCCTCGAACCGTAGAGCTAATTGCCGGTTCGTTCCACTTCTTGGACTGGCCGTCCACGAATAAGGCCCGCCACGAATGCGCGAATTACCGTTGTGCGGCCTGCGTGACTTGTAAAAGTCTAGCAAGCTGTCGGAGAACCTGTTCAGCATCGTTTTTTCACCGCGAAGTGCGCGAAGATCGCTAAGAAAACCCTTTGAACTTCGCGTTCTTAGCGTTCTTCGCGGTTCAAATTCGCCTTTTGCGCCGCAAAACAATGCTCTCCAACAAATTTCTAGCGCCAGGATTTTAAAGTCTAGCGCTAGACTTTAAATTTCTAGCGCTAGAAAATTTAAATCTAGCGCTAGATTTGATCAGGCCGTGCGGGCGATATATAATGCCCACGGTCACAAATTGCGCTTTCCTACTCGGTAAAAAGCGCAATTTGTGACCGCCCTGGGTATAAAAAGCCCGGAAGGTCCTTACAAAACCTTCCGGGCCTGCGAATTTCAGGCATGGATGTTTGCGGCGTTTATTCGTTGCCCTCCTTCTGGTAACGCAGGTTGTTCAGCACCTCCTTGAAGCGCCGTCCGGGAGTGAAGATCACCCTTGCGCCAGTAATCTTGTCGGCAGTCACCTCCTCGGGCGTCTCCGATCCTTCGCTGGAAAGGCCGATGCGAAAGCTGCCGAAATCCCCCAACTCGACGATCCGCCCTTCGGCCAGCTCGTCCGGGACGATGGTCAGGAAGGCCTCCATCATGCCGATGGAGTCTGTGCTGCTCATCGAGGACATGCGGGCAACAAGAGTCGAAATCCGGTCCTTGTCAGCCCGTCCGATGCTCTTCGCCAGAGCGTAAAACTTTGGCGGAGCTTCGGGAGTACGGAAGTCTTTCTTGGATGTGGTCGTGAACTGAACAGTCATTGCAAACCTCCTACAGTAGTGAATTGAGATGTTGGAAACGGCGCCGGGCGATGCGCCCGTCCGTAAACCCCGCAGTCGTGGTGGATGCCCCCACCGGTGGGTTGTCATTTGTCATTGCGAGGAGCGGTTTGTGCGACGAAGCAATCTTCGGTTGGCAAGGAGACTGCCTCGCGGCGTTTATGCTGAGCTTGTCGAAGCACTCGCAGTGACATGGGGGAACTATACAGGAATACCCCCGCTTTGCCAACTGAAAGAGGTCACGTTTTACACGTGACCTCCGTCTTGCCGGAGTCCAACGTCGGGAGACGTTGGACTCCGGGAGAAACGACCTCGGCAATTACCAATTACCAATTACCAAGCACCAATTACCAGGCACTCCCCTGGGTCAGTCCGCCGCCACCGGCGACAGGTCCGCTTCGGCGCTGTACTTCACCTCCGCCTCGTAGCGGAACTGCTGGGTGTAGAGCCGGTAGTAGTGGCCGCGCTGGCGCAGCAACTCGGCATGGGTGCCCTGCTCCTGGATGCGCCCGTCTTCGATGACCACGATCCGGTCGGCCCGGCGGATGGTCGAGAGGCGGTGGGCGATCACGAACGAGGTGCGGCCCTTCATCAGCGCCTCCATCCCGTGCTGGATGAGGGCCTCGGTCAGGGTGTCCACGCTCGAGGTGGCCTCGTCCATGATGAACAGTTCGGGTCGGGCCAGCACCGCCCGCGCCAGCGAGATCAACTGCTTCTGGCCGGTCGAGAGCAGGTTGCCGCCCTCGCCCACGTTCTCGTCGTAGCCCTTGGGCAGGCCGGTGATGAACTCGTGCGCCCCGGCGATCCGGGCGGCTTCCTCCACGCTCTCGTCGCTGGCCGCCAGCCGTCCGTAGCGGATGTTCTCGCGCACCGTCCCGGAGAACAGGTGCGGGGTCTGGAGCACGATCCCGATCCGGGAGTGGATGCTTTCCAGCGTATACCCGGTGTAGTCCCGGCCGTTGATCCGTATCACGCCGTTCCTCGGCTCGAAGAAGCGGCACAACAGGTTGACGATGGTGGACTTGCCGCCGCCGGTCGGCCCGACCAGGGCGATCATCTCACCCGGCCTGACCTTGAGCGAGAAATCCGTCAGCACCGGATTGCGGTCCTCGTAGTAGAAGTCCACGTGGTCGAACTCGATCTCGCCCAGCAGGGTTTCGGCGGCGACGGCATCCGGGCGGTCCCGGACCTCGGGGGCTGTATCCAGCAGCTTGAATATTCTCTCGGCTGAGGCGATGCTGTGCTGCATCTCGGCGTAGACCCTTGCCAAATCCTGTACCGGCCAGATCATGAAGGTCAGGTACGAGACGAAGGCGTGGATGTCGCCGACCGAGAAGCTGCTGGTCAGGCTCTGCGTCCCGCCGTACCAGACGATGGCCCCCAGGGCGAAGGCCGCCACGATCTGCACCGTCGGCAGGAACAGGGCCGAGAGCCAGGCCGCCCGGTACGAGGCGTTGAACATGTTGCCGGTCAGGGCCGAGAACTCGTTCAGGTTCTCGTCTTCGCGTCCGAGGGCCTTGACCACCCGCACGCCCTGGATGTTCTGGTTGTACTCGCCGGTGATCTTCGAGTTGGCCCGCCGCGCCCCGCGGAACTCGACCAATATCTTCTTGCGGAAGTTGACCGCGATGACCAGCAGGATCGGGATGCTGCTGAAGACGATCAGCGCCAGCCGCCAGTTGATGATCAGCATGAAGATGGTCGAGGAGATCACGCTGACGATGGCCCAGGTCACGTCCAGCAGGCCCCAGGTCATCAGGCTGGAGACCCGCCCGGTGTCCGAGGTGACCCGGGCCATCAGCCGCCCGACCGCGTTCTGGCTGTAGTACGAGAGCGACAGGTCTTGCAGGTGGTTGAAGAGCGCCCGGCGCAGGTCGTACTGCACCCGCTCGCCGAGCACGCCCGCCAGGTAGATGAACCCGAACACTAGCGCCGCCTGGACGATCTGCAAGCCGCCATAGTAAGTGGCATAGCGGATCAGGGCGTCCACGCTCTTATGGCCGATGCCCTGATCAATCATGCCCCGGTTGATGTAGGTAAAGACCGAGTCCAGCCCGGCGGTGGCGGCGATGGTCAGCAGGAACCCGACCATCCAGCGCCAGTGCGGCCTGAGCAATCCCACGATCCGCTTGAAGGTGGGGGCGGTGAGGGGGGAGGTGTGTTCTTCTTCTTCCAATTCAATTAATTCGTTGTCAGACATTCTTTATCTCCGATAGTGCAAAGATGAAGGATGAAAGATGAAGCCTTCATCTTTTATCTTTTCGCTTTCATCTTTTCATTTGCCATTCTTGCCTTGATCTTGGTGACGATGGTGACGAAGATGGCGATCAGTTCGTTGGTCTCTTTGATGAGCGGCTCCAGTTTCTCCGCAGGGACGATCTCGGCCTTGACGAGCAGGTCGAGCCAGTAGTCGGTTTCATCCAACTCCTGCAGCACGCCCTCGAACTTGTTGACCACATCCGCATCGGATTTTGCCCGGTGGCCTTCGCGGTACTGCGCGCCGACAGAAGTCCCGGACCGCAAGACCTGTTTCCCGATCACCTGGGCTTCGGTGGACTTTGGCAGGCGGGCGTACATGCGGATGATCCGCAAGGCGAACTCGCTCGTCCGTACCCTTAAATCCTGCGGTGCGTTATTCATTCCTTCCTCCACTTCTCGTCTCATTCATCTTTCATCCTTCATCTTTCATCTTTCGACATCACATCTTTCATAATTCATAATTCTGAATTTCTTCTTCCAGCTCGTCGTCTATCCTCGTCTGTATCTCATAGATCTTCCGGTACATCCCGTCCTGGGCCAGCAGGGCTTCGTGGCGGCCCATCTGGACCACCTCGCCCTTGTCCAGCACCAGGATCAGGTCGGCGTTCATTACGGACTGGATGCGGTGGGCGATGATGAAGGTGGTGCGGTTCTCCATCAGCGTGTTCAGCGCCGAGCGGATTTCGGCTTCGGTCTCGGTATCCACGCTGGAGGTCGAATCGTCCAGGATCAGGATGCGCGGGTTCTTGAGCAGGGTGCGGGCAATCGCCACCCGCTGCTTCTGCCCGCCGGAGAGGGTCACGCCCTTCTCGCCGACCAGGGTGTTGTACCCGTCCGGGAAGCCCAGGATCACCTCATGCACTGCGGCGGCCTTGGCGGCCTTCTCGATCTCCTCCTGCGCCACATCCCGGCCCACGCCGTAGGTGATGTTGTCGCGGATCGAGCGGCTGAACAGGAACGGTTCCTGCTCCACGGTGCCGATCTGCTTGCGCAGGACTTCGCGGGGGTAATCCTTCAACTCCTCACCGTCGAGCAGGATGCGTCCGTCGGTGTAATCGTGGAAGCGCGGCAGCAGCTTGATGAGAGAGGTCTTGCCCGAGCCGGTCGAACCCAGCAGGGCCACCGCCTGTCCCGGCTGGACGCGGAACGAGATGTCCTTGACCACCTCCGATTCGCCGTCTTCGTAGGTGAACGACACCTTCTCGAAGGCCAGTTCGCCCCGCACCGGACCCTCGGGCCGGACGCGGCCTTCGGTGAGCGGCTCACGCTCCTGCTTGATGATCTCCATCAGCCGGTTGTACGAGACCAGCCCGGTCGAGGTGTTGACGATCAGGCGTCCCAGGTTGCGCATCGGCCAGATCAGCCAGACCACCAGCCCGACGTAGGCCGGGTAGGTCCCGATGGTGATCTCGCCGTTGATCGCCAGGATGGCGGCGTAGACGAACCCGCCCAGCATCTGGAACCCGCAGACGATGTCCGAGAGCGGCCAGAAGAGCGAGTGCATCCCGAGCAGCTTGCGCCCGCGCCGGAACTTCTCCCAGTTGTCGGTCTCGAACTTGCCCTTCTCGAATCCCTGGCGGGCGAAGGCCTTGACCACCCGCACGCCGGTCAGGTTTTCCTGCAAGGTGGTCGAGAGCTTGGCTTCCTGCTCCTGGTAGGCTTCGTAGGCTTTGGTGATCCGCTTGAAGAACCAGAGCGAGACCAGCAGCACCACCGGGATGACGATGATCGAGGCCAGCGCCAGCTTGTGGTTGATGAACCAGATCGCCGTAAAGTTGACCACGAACAGCAGGATGATCCGGCCCACGCCGATGGCCTGCTCGTTGAAGAAGCTGCGGATGGCGTCCACGTCGGAGGTGACGCGCTCGATCAGGTCGCCGGTGGGGGTCTTGCTGTGGTAGGCAAAGCTCAGGCGCTGGATGTGGTCGAACAGGAAGTTCCGCAGCCGCCGCGTGATCCCCTCGGCGGAGTAGGCGGCCAATCGTCCAGAAATGAAGGCGAAGAGACCTTCCACCATGGACAGGCCGACGAATCCGAAGGCGAGGTAAATCAAGGTCTTCGAAAGCGTCCCGGCAAACGGGGTGAAATTCCCTGTGACCGTGTCGGCGAATATCCACAATAAGATGTAAGTAGTCGCCTTGGCCAGGGCGGAAACCCCGACCGAGAGGTTGGCGAGCAGGTACGGCAGGCGGTAGCCTTCCAGCATCCGCCACAGGCCGACCAGCTTCTTGGGGGTCTGGGCCTTGCGGAAATCGAAATACGGGATTGTGGGTGATACGGTAGCCATTTCTCTATCTTTTCCTATGGGTAAGCAACAAAAAAGCCACGGTGCGAAGCGCACCGTGGCTTAGAAAGACACTGTTTCTGCCCTAAGGCCGGGCAACAGGCGCACTCCGAGGAAGGTTAAATCCAGCAACACCGTTAGGTGCAGAGAACTTGTTGGGTGTGATGTAGAGCTGGGACATGCAGTGCGCTTCCTTTCTTTAGAATTTGCTTAAAGCTCGCTGAGTTTATCACGGCAGTTCGGATGCTGTCAAGAAGGATGTGCTATACTCGCCAAAAATTAACCCCTTTTTGGTCCACTTGGCTCTCCCTTATTGGGCGGGAAAGAGCCTCAACACAAAGGGCACAAAGGCTCTCAAAGGGAGAAAAGGCGCAGTGCCGCACGTGTTTTTCCTTCGTTACCTTCGTGTTCCTTCGTGTTTCAAAAGGTTTTCCCGTTAAAAACGGTAGACCCGTCCACCTTTTGTCGCGCCGAACGAGCGGAATAAATTCCGCGTTACGGAGTATATAATGAAACGTTTACTGGTATTTGCCCTGCTTTTCGTCCTGGCGGCCTGTGGGGGAGGGGAGACGCAAATTGCCCCAACTTCTGTAACTGTCACCCAGACCGAATCCGCTGCCACACTTCAGGCTACATCCGATGCCCCGGCAGGGGAGACCAAAACCGCCGCACCGTCTGCTGGCGACTTTTTCTCGCAAATGGGGATCGAACTCCCTGCCCCGGTCTGTGACGGGACGCCGACCCTCAGCCAGACCGAAGGCCCGTATTACACCCCCGACACCCCCGAACGGGACAGCCTGCTCGATCCCGGGATGCCCGGTCAGCGCCTGGTCCTGGTCGGCTACGTGCTCGACCGGGATTGCCGGCCCATCCCGGACGCCTGGCTGGACTTCTGGCAGGCGGATGCGGACGGCAATTACGACAACCAGGGCTACACCCTGCGCGGCCACCAGTTCACCGACGGGCAGGGACGGTTCCATCTCGAAACGGTCGTCCCCGGCCAATATCCTGGGCGGACGGAACACATCCACGTCAAGGTCCAGCCGCCGGGCGGGAGCGTCCTGACCTCGCAGCTTTACTTCCCCGACCAGGCCTCCGCCAACCAGCAGGACGGCATCTTCGACCTGTCACTGTTGGTGCAGCTCGAAGACCGGGGCGGTTTTCTGCTAGCGACCTTCGACTTTATTGTTAACGGTAACTGACCGGCGGCTAATCGTATAATTATTCTCATAATGGTCTAATATTAATCCTCTATATTAAATCCATATCGGGTTGGAGAAGGCGATCGGTTCTCCAATATCAATTTCCCTTTTACGCACTCAGATGGATATGAATAGCCCAACTGTTCCAGGAAGAGAACTATGGGGGAATCGTCTCAGGCGCTTGCGGGAAGGCGTCAAACGCACAGCGCCGTTCGCGGCCGGGGTATTGGCCGCGCTATTGGGATTATTCCTGTATAACGCGCTCATCCCAGGCCCGGCGCAATTGACCGTCAAAGATGTAAATGAATCGGTAGCCCAGGCGCTGGCCTCGGCCACACCGCCGCCGGCTTTTTCGGCGCGGGTCTACCAGGTCATCCAGCCATCCCTTGTTTTGATCGAGACCAGGGTGGATATTGAACACCATGATGCGCACGATGGGGGATTGGGCAGCGGGGTGGTCATTGACGATGCCGGGGACATTTTGACCAGCCTGCACGTGGTCGAAGGCGCGACCGAGATCGAGGTGGTCTTTGCCGACGGGACCCGGTCCCTGGCGCAGGTGATCGCCGCCCAGCCGGAGATTGACATCGCCGTCCTAAGCCCCGAGAATTTGCCGGCGGTCGTCGTCCCGGCGGTGCTGGGCAATCCCAACGCCCTGCGCGTGGGAGACGAAGTGTACGCGGTCGGGAACCCGTTCGGCCTGTATAGCTCGATGAGCGCGGGAGTCGTCTCCGGGTTCGACCGCTCGTTCACGCCTGAAGGCAGAGACCAGACCATCGAGGGCCTGATCCAGATTGATGCGGCGGTCAACCCCGGCAATTCGGGCGGCCCGCTGCTCAACCGGGACGGCTACGTGATGGGCATCGTAACCGGGATCATCAATCCGACGCAGCAAAGCTTCTTTATCGGGATCGGGTTCGCGGTCCCGATCACGACCGCGGCCGGCGGCGCGGGTCTGCCGCCGTATTGACGCCATACCTGTCAATCTGCGTGGAGCGAAGAATCTCCTGTTTCAATGAGGGAGACCTTTCGCTGTTGCTCAGGGTGACATCAATCACAAGGAGACGTTGCATGGAACAATCCAATCCCAGTGAAAACCGGAAGCCGATGGAGCGGGTGCTCTACGAGGTCAAGAAGATCATCGTCGGGCAGGACCACCTGCTGGAGCGGATGGTGGTCGCGTTGCTGGCCCGCGGCCACATCCTGGTCGAGGGCGTGCCGGGGCTGGCCAAGACGATGGCGATCAAGACCCTGGCCGAATCCATCGGCGGAGAGTTCAAGCGCATCCAGTTCACGCCCGACCTCGTCCCGGCGGACCTGATCGGGACGCGCATCTACAACCAGAAAACCGGGGAGTTCAACACCTCGCTCGGCCCGGTCTTCACCAACCTGCTCCTGGCCGACGAGATCAACCGCGCCCCGGCCAAAGTGCAGAGCGCCCTGCTCGAAGTGATGCAGGAGCACCAGGTCACCATCGGGCGGGAGACTTACCGAGTCCCCGAACCGTTCCTGGTGCTCGCCACCCAGAACCCGATCGAGACCGAGGGGACCTATCCCTTGCCTGAAGCTCAGGTGGACCGTTTCATGCTCAAGGTGCTGGTTGGCTACCCCAGCTCGACCGAGGAATTCGTCATCGTCGAGCGCATGACCGGCGCCTTGCAGACTGTCCAGCGGGTATTGACCACGGATGGCCTGCTCGAATTGCAGAAACGCGTCGACCAGGTGTACGCGGACCCGGCCCTGATCGAGTACGCCGTGCGGATCGTGACCGCCAGCCGCAACCCGAGGGAGGTCGGCCTGCCCGACCTGGGACGTTACATCATGTTCGGGGCCAGCCCGCGGGCCTCGATCAACCTGATCCTGACCGCCAAGGCCCTGGCCTTCGTGCGGGGGCGGGATTATGCCCTGCCCCAGGAAGTGCTCGACATGGCGCTGGATGTGATGCGACACCGCCTGGTGCTGTCTTACGAGGCCCTCTCGGATAACGTGACCGGCGACGACATCCTGAAACAGATCCTCGACAACATCCCGATCCCGGTGGTGCCGTTGCATGAACATGCAGACTTCCACGGCCACAACGCCTGAGCACATCCTGCTGCGCCTCGACTGGGAGGTCATCCGCCGCCTGGACGGATTGCTGCAAGGAGACTACCGCAGCTTGTTCTTCGGCTACGGGATTGACTTTGCCGACCTGCGCGAGTACCAGCCGCAGGACGACGTCCGCTACATTGACTGGAACGTGACGGCCCGGATGAACACGCCCTACGTCCGCCAGTATGTCGAAGACCGGGAGGTCACGGCCTGGTTCCTGCTCGACTTAAGCCCGTCGGTGGATTTCAGCACAGTGCGAAACCCGAAGCGGGCGGTGCTGGTGGATTTCGTCGCCACGTTGGCCCGGATCTTGACCCGCCACGGCAACCGGGTCGGGGCGATCTTCTACGACAGCCGGATCGAACGGGCCATCCCGGCCCGGGGCGGCCGGGACCAGGTCCTGCGCCTGATCAATGACCTGCTCCGCCACCCGCAGTTGGCCCAGGCCCCGTTCACCGACCTGACACCCCTGTTCGCCGGAGCCTCGAACTTCATCAAACGGCGCTCGCTGGTTTTCGTCATCTCCGATTTCATCAGTGCGCCGGGCTGGGAACGGCCGCTGGCTTTGCTCAACCAACACCACGAAGTGCTGGCCGTCCGTCTCTGGGACCCGCGCGAGGTGGAACTGCCGGATGTGGGGTTGGTATTAATGGAAGACGCCGAAACCGGGGAGCAGCTTTTCGTGGACACCCACAACCCAAAGTTCCGGCAGCGCTTCCTGGCCTCGGCCCGGGAGCGGGAATCAAACCTGGCGCAGGCGTTCAAGCGTGCCGGGGTGGACGCCCTGTCCCTGTCCACAGACGAAGACCTGGTGCGGGCCATCGTGCGTTTTGCCTCGCTGCGAGGCCAGCGGAGAAAAAGCTGATGATGGACTTCCTCTGGCCCGGGATGTTGTATTCGCTCGTTTTCGTGCCGGTGCTGGTACTGCTTTACGTCCGGCTGCAACGGAGGCGCAAACAGATGGCCGAGGCGTATGGCGGCTTCGGGTTCGCCCAGGCGGGAGGCGGTCGTCCGCCGGGCATGCGCCGTCACGTCCCGGCCCTGCTCTTCCTGACCGGGCTGACAGCCCTGTTCATCGCCATGGCCCGCCCTGAGACGGTGGTCAACCTGCCGCGCATCGAAGGGATCGTCATGCTGGCCTTCGACGTTTCGGGCAGCATGGCTGCCGACGACATCCCGCCCTCCCGTATGGAGGCGGCCAAAGCCGCCGCCAGGGACTTCGTGGACCGCCAGCCGGCGACCGTCCAGGTCGGCGTGATCGCGTTCAGCGACAGCGGCTTCTCGGTCCAGCCGCCCACGAACGAAAAGGAAACCGTCCTGGCGGCCATCGAACGCCTGAAACCGGAGCGGGGCACCTCCATCGGCAACGGCATCCTGATGTCGCTGTCTGCCATCGAAACCCGGACGAAGCCGGAACCTCCGAGCCTGTACACCAACCTGACCCCGGCCCCCACACCGACGCCCACGCCTGTGCCGAGCGGCACATACTCCCCGGCGGTGATCGTCCTGCTGACCGACGGCGAGAACACCGCCAACCCCGACCCGCTGGCAGCAGCCCAGGCAGCCGCGGACCGCGGCGTGCGCATCTACACCATCGGGATCGGCAGCCCCACCGGAGCGCTCCTGAACGTGGAGGGGTTCACCATCCACACCCGACTGAACGAACCCCTGTTGCAGCAAATTTCGTTGATGACCAACGGCGCGTATTTCAATGCGGAAAGCGCCGAAGAACTGCAAGAGATTTACGACAACCTGGAACGGCAACTGGTCATCCGGCCCGAAAAGACGGAGATCACATCCCTGCTGGCGGGGGCCAGTATCTTTTTCTTTTTGACCGGAGGCTTGTACTCGCTGTTCTGGTTCAGCCGCGTGCCGTGAACGAAATGACGCAAAATCGGGAGATTTTGCGCTCCTGAACGAAATAGGATTAGAAATATGGACTTTCTGTGGCCCGGTTTCCTTTTGATGCTGGGGATAGTCCCGCTCCTGGTAGCGGCCTATATCTGGATTCTAAGGCGGCGCAGGCGGTTTGCGGTCCGCTACTCCAGCCTGTCGCTAGTGCGGGCGGCCATGCCGGACCGCTCGCGCTGGCGCCGCCATTTCCCGTTTGCCCTGTTCCTGCTCGGACTTTCGAGCCTGATCCTGGCATTCGGACGCCCGGTGGCGGTCGTGACGGTTCCCGTCGGCAAGGCGACCGTCATCCTGGCTATTGACGTTTCCCGGAGCATGTGCTCCACCGACATCCAACCCAGCCGCCTGGACGCGGCCAAGTCGGCCGCGGTCTCCTTCATCCAAAGGCAGTCGGCCAACACCCAGATCGGGGTCGTCGCTTTCGGCGGGTTCGCTGAGTTGATCCAGCCGCCGACCAGCGACCAGGAAATCCTGGAAGATGCGGTCTTGAGCCTGATCACCGGCCGCCGGACGGCGATCGGCAGCGGCCTCCTCGAATCGCTGGATGCCATTGCCGAAATAGACGAGGGCGTGGCCCCAAGCTCGAATCTCGCGCCTTCCGCAGCCTCGGTAACGCCGGTCCCGGATGGCGCTTACGTCCCGCACATCGTCGTCCTGCTCACCGACGGGGTCAGCAATGTCGGGATCGGGCCGCTGGAGGCCGCCCAACAGGCCATGGATAGGGGAGTGCGGGTTTACACGATCGGCTTTGGCACTGACCACAACGATTCTTTCCCGAATTGCAGCCGGCAAAACCAGCCCGAAACGCCGTTCGGCGATCCGTTCTTCAACGGCGGCGGTGGGGGAGGGGGAGGCTTTTCGGGCGGATTCCGGCGCAATATTGACGAGGAAACCCTGATCCGCATCGCCGAAATGACCGGCGGGGAATATTACTCGGCGACCAGCGCAGGCGAGCTTCAAAAGGTTTTCGAGGAACTCCCGGTCCACCTGATCACCCGGCATGAGGTGATGGACATCAGCGTGATCTTCACCGCCCTGGGTGCGGCGCTGGCCCTGGCCGCCATCCTGCTGGCGATGTCGTGGAACCCGCTGCCGTAAACCTGTCTGGACAGAGGGGGCTATTGGATTGACGAGGAGAAAGTGATGACGAAATCCACCAGGGGGCAGATGTCTGCGGAAATTGTGGCCCTGACCATCCTGGCTGCCCTGGCCTTCCCGATGGCTATCCCGATGGCTCGAAAACTTTTTGGAAACAATCACGGATTTTTGCGCGACCTGGGCTTCCTGTCTGGCCCCGGCGCGACCCCGCTGGCCTGGGGCCTGGCCCTGCTGATCGCGGCCGTGTACATTGCCTTCGCGGTCAAGAATGTGCCGCCTGTGGCCCGGACGTGGATCAGGCCGCACTGGTCCAAGCTGGTCGTGTTTGCCGCGGCGATTGCTGCCGCCACAGTGGAGGAAGCAGTCTTCAGGCGGCTGGTGATGGATTACGTGCTGGCCCAGGGTGGGAACGGCGTTTTGCAAGTGTTCGCCTCCGGCCTGGCTTTCGGCCTGCCGCACGCCATCTTTGGGGTGATCAAACGCAATCCCCTGGCGGCGCTCCGGGCTGCGGGGATAACCGGCGCGCTCGGCCTCCTGCTTGCGATAGTCTATCTCCTGGGTGACAGGAGCCTGGCCCCCTGCATTACGGCCCATTTCCTGATCACGCTTGCCCTGGAGCCGGGACTGCTGATCGCAGCCGTGACGAGCGAGTGGCGCTTCGAGGCCTCTCCATCTGGTCAAACCTCCGAATCGAAGATTCCGTAATATCCCTGGTCCAGTTCGTCGTCCGACAGGTGGGCGTAGCGCTGCGTGACCTGGATGCTGGCGTGGCGCGCCAACTCCTGGGCCAGTTTCAGGTTCCCGGAGGCCCGCAGGACGGTCGTCACGAAATAATGGCGGAACGAGTGGGGCGTGATCCGGCCCTCGGCCTCGTCTCCCAGCGCCTGGCGGACGCGTTCGGCGACGATGTTCCGCCCGGTGGTGGTCGTGATCGGCTTGACCTTTTTACCGGCGCCCTTGTCGTGTCGGGCGAAGAGCGGCAGGGACGGGAGGGGCCGGCCCGAGCCGCCGTCCAGCCGGGCGCGCAGGGACAGGTAGTCCCGGATGGCCCGCATCGAACGGCTCGAAAAACGGACCACGGCCTGCCTGTCGCCCTTGCCGATGATGACCGCCCGGCCTTCATTCCAGTCAATGTCCCCGCGCCGCAGCCCGCAGGCCTCGTGGACCCGCAGTCCCGTATCGGCCAGTGTGACCAGGAAGGCCCGGTCCCGCATTGCGCGTAGTTTTTCGTTTTCGTCATCGAACGTTTGTTCTGTGATATTTTGCGCGAAATCCAGGACGCTTTCGATCTCGTCGCGGGGAAACTGGGGCAGGCGGATGCCGGGTTTGCGGGCGCGCTGGGAGATGAGCAGTTCCATGCGGGGCAGGTTGATCTCGGCCAGGCGTTCGGCGGCGAGGTATTTATAGAAACCGGACACCGCGGTCAGGTAGAGGCGTTCGCTGGCGGGGGCATAGCCCTTGAGCGCTGAGGCCATCCAGGCGACCCCATCCTCCGTCAAATTTTGGGTGGGGGAGGTCTCCGGATCGAGATCGTTTTCTTTCAAGACTTCCCGAAAGATCAAGAGGGCCTTGCCGTAAGTGCGGGCCGTGTTTTCACTGCGGGCCAGCGTGACGTTATCCAGGTAGGCCTGTATGGCCTGGGAGAGTGTTTTTTCGATCATAACCCGATTATATCATTGTTTTCGGTAATCATACTTATCGAAAGCATAATGATTGTACGGGCGAATGGAAGCCGTGTCAAGCCCCCCGCTGACAGTGGCCAGTGTTCAGTATCCAGTATCCAGTGTTGAGTATTCGGCGGCAGGCCGTGGAGGCTGGTATTCGGTTTTCGCACTGAACATCGCTTGCCAGACACCCGCAGCCGAGTCCCCTGCCCCACCCAGGGTTCCCGTAGTAACGACTTCAGTCGTTCACTTATTTGATCGGCAAGGCCCAAACGACTGAAGTCGTTACTACATTATTGCGGGACAAGTTGTCTGATAACTTTAACCCCCTGCCCTATCAACGGGAATGTGCCGATTGCCTGACGGCCTCATCCGCCAGGCGACTGAAAACTGATCACTGGTTACTTCCGACTCACCGGCACCAGCCTGCCCGTCCCGAAGGATTTCTCGCTGACCTTCAGCACGATCCCCATCTGCCAGCGTTTGTGTTCGCTGCGGCGCAGGGCCGGGTTGCTCCGGTTCGAGCGGATGAGTTCGTCCATTTCAGGGGCGAGGCGGTCGTAGTCGAACGGGTCCACCTGGCCAGGGCGCAGTTCGGCGCTGGGCGGGCGCTCCAGGCAGAAGCGCGGGATGATCTCCCCTTCGCGGTTGTTTATCCAACGGGCCAGAGCGTAGACTTGCGGCTTGGTCAGGTCGCCGAGAGGGGCCAGCGCCCCGGCCATGTCGCCGTACAGGGTGGCGTAGCCCAGCGACAGTTCGGTCTTGTTGCTGGTGTTGAGCAGGAACCCCCCATGTTTGTTGACAAAGGCCATCAGGACCAGCATCCGCAGGCGGGCCTGGGCGTTCTCGGCCCCGGTCTCGCTGTCGAGCAGCTCGCCCAGGGACGATTCGGCCGCGGCGTGGAGCGGTTCGAGCGGGATGGCCTGGAAACCAATGCCCAGATTTTTTGCCAGGGTTTCGGCGCTTTCGGTCGAGCGCGGGTCGGTGTAACGCGAGGGGATGGCGATCCCGGTCACGGCTTCAGGGCCGAGGGCTTCGGCGGCCAGGACCGCCGCCAGCGACGAATCCACCCCGCCCGACAGCCCCAGCGCGGCCCGGCGCAGGCGGTTCTTGCGGGCGAAATCGCGGATGCCGAAAACCAGGGCGCAGAAGAGTTCTTCGGCTTCGTCTAATTTCAAGGCGGGCGCGGCCGGGGCGGACTCGAGATCGAACACCTGGACCGATTCATCGAAAGCCGGGCACTGGCCGAGCAGGTTGCCTCCCGCGTCCAGGGCAAAACCCCGCCCGTCGAAGATCAACTCGTCGGTTGCGCCGACCAGGTTGGCAAAAACGAACGGCACGCCGGTCCGCCCGGCCAGGGCCATCCGCTCGTCGAGCGCGCCGGGGCGGTAGGGCGAGGCCGACAGGTTGACCAGCGCCTCGGCCCCGGCCTCCAGCAATTCTTTTGCAGGGCTGGCCGGGTAGCCCTCATCCCACAAGTCTTCACAGATCATCACGCCGATTTTTTTGCCAGCAATTTCAATGGGCGGCATGGACCCGCCCGGCACGAACCAGCGCGGCTCGAGGAACACGTCGTAGACCGGCAGCAGGCGTTTGACCGCCGCGAGCCGGGCCTTTCCTCCGCTCAGCAGGTAGGCGGCGTTGTGGAGGTTGGGGTGGCGCGGCAGGCTCGTCCCGGCGGGGGCGAGGGAGCCAACCAGGGCCGGGGGGAACCCGTCGAGGCGGCGGGCCAGGTCGAGGGTCGCGGCCTGAACCGCCCGGACGAAAGTCCCGTCGAGCAGGATGTCGCGCGGCGGGTAGCCCGGGACGGTCATTTCGGGGAACAGGATCAGGTCGGGACGTCCGGCCGCGGCCCGTTCGACCGCCTCCACGCAGCGGGAGACGTTCCCCGTCAAATCCCCCACGGTGGTGTTGACCTGGGCGATGGCGATTTTCATAATTGTGAAGCTGTCCTTCTGTCCTTCGACTGCGTTCTTCGCTTCGTTCCACTCCGCTCAGAAAGTGTTTGGAAAGTCCGCATTTTCACCGCGAAGACACGAAGCCACAAAGACTCAAAGGGAAAATATTTTGTGACTTCGCGACCTGGTAGCACGGCAAGTCCCTGGGGCCGGAGTTTATAACAACTCCCCGGCCAGGGATTCGAGTAAATTGAGGGCGGCGATGACCGAGTCCCGGTTGAAGCAGATCTGGTCGCCGAGCATGAACGTGCGGTAGCCGAGGGTGAGCAGGTAGGCCGCGTCGCCGATGTCGGCGCTGGAGGGGACGGGCTGGTAAGCCAGCGAGTCGAACAGGCGGCTGGCGACCACCGCCTCGGGGTCGGCGGCGATGATCTCGCGCAGGGCGCGGGCGATCCGGTGCGGACGACCGATCTCGACGAACAGGTCGCCGCGGGCCGCCACCAGATGCCCGCAGGCGGCTTTGTGCCGGCGGGCGAACGCCCGTCCTTTGGGCGACTCGATCTTGAGCAGGACTTCGGCCCCCGGCAACAGGGCGCGGACTTCGTCCACGTCGGCGGGGGATTCGACGTAGGAGAGCATGACCTGACGCAAGCCGAGGCTGCCCATCGCCTCGAGGTAGGCCCGGTCGGTATCCGTCAGCGTGCCGTGGATTTTGAGCGAGGGGTGCGGGATGTTGAGCGACTCGCCCGGCCCGATCAGGCGGCGCGGCCCATCGGCCAGGATCAGCCGGTCGCCGTCCACGGCCAGGATGCGGGCGGGTTCGTTACCGTCCGAGAACCAGGCGTCGGCGGGGGTGTCGAGGCTGACCGGGTGGCTCAGGCGGACTTCGGTATACGGCGGGACGGCTGCCCCGACGACCCGCAGTTGCCGCCCTTTCAGGTCCACCCAGACCGGCAGGCCGTAAGCGCCGAGACGCGCCAACGCCTCGCCCGGCCCTTCCTTGAGTGGCATGACGGTGTTGAGCCGCAGGCCGGTAACGATGGGATGGCGGGCCACTTCGTCGAGGAACTCGGCGTAAGGCGGGGCAGTGACAATGGCTTTGATCGGCATAAAGTTTGAAACACGCTCTTCGGAATACTTGCCCGAAATGCGGAATAAATTCCGCATTTCGGTTTTATAACTTCAGCGTGGTGTTGCAGAAGCCGCACTTGAACAGGCCGCTCTTGGCGTCCACAGGGATGGGCGCGCCGCAGCGCGGGCAGATCATCTCGATCGGCTTGCTGACCTGCTCCACTTTGGATTCGTCCTGGCGGGCGCGCATGTTGTCCTGGAAGTCGCCGAAGTAACCCCAGGAGCGGGCGATCAGGCCCATGGCGTAGTCCACGGCCCGCTGTTCGTCTTCGATGTGGAAGATCTTCTGCCCGCCGATGGCCTCACCCCACTGCTGATCCACCTTGTCGCCGCGGGCCTTGGTCGGTCGGCGCAGGAACCAGGTGTTCCACTTGCGGCTGACGTTCTGCCAGGCCTGGATGGCGCTGACGTCGCCCTGCGGGTCGTCGCCGAGATAGTGCTTGATCTGCTGGCGCGGGATCATGTCGTGCATGTGGATATCGCCAAACACGACCAGGAAGGGCGGCTCCTTGGCGTTCGGGACTTCGACGTGGGTATCCACCCAGTGGGCGAACAGGCCGTAACTTTCGGGAGCGTCGCCGCCCGCGCCTTCGCCGTAGAGCGCGCCGAGTTGCTGCTCCAGGTCGTAGCCGCTGGCGAAGGTGGTCACTTGCAGGGGCCAGTTGTCCACAGCCGCGTCGCCGATGGCGGCGAAGCAGATTTCGAGATCCGGGCGGTACTGGGAGAGGGTGTTGAACAGCAGCGGCAGGCGGTCGAAAATCTCGGCCGGCCAGCGGGCCATCGAGCCGGTCACGTCAATCGCCACGATGAGCGGGTTCTCCGACGCACTGCGGATGCGCTTCTGGGGCGAGATGATCTTCTCGTTGGGGCCGGCCTTGCCGGCATAGGCGCGCGGGCCGGCTGCGGCGGCCTTTTTGGCGGCCGCAGCGCGCACTCCGGCCGCGGCAGGGGCCGGGCTGTAGGAATAGCCGGCTTTGCCGTACCACGAACTGGTGTCTTCATCCCATGAGTACATGATTGCTTCTCCTTTGGTTATGATTGGATGGGTGGTCTTGAGTAAATCGCAAATGGGCTGGTGTGCAGACTTCAGTCTGCAATTCCACCGGCTAAAGCGGACTAAAGTCCGCACTCCTGAACAAAACCGTCGGGAGGTTAGGGATTACGAAACGACGGTTTCGAGGGCCAGGGTTTGCAAGCCGAACTCCCGGCGGAAACGGTAGTCCAGTTGATTGTTGACGATGTAATCGGCGATGAAATCCGGGACGAGGGGCCGCCAGCCGTCGCCGCGCGCCATCTCGCGGCGGACGAGGGTCCCGTCAACGGGGAGACGCGCTTCGGGCGGGACCAGGCCGACGGGTCGGACGATCCGGTAGTCATCCTTCAGGAGCGAGGTAACGTAGGGGTTGTCGGTCACGAACAGGTCGAGCGGGCCGAACAAATCCATTATCATCAGCCGCCAGCGGGGACCGTCGTCCAGGTCGGGGACGGGGATGAGGCGGTAGTTGTCCCGCCCGGCGAGGGCCAGGCGGAGCATGTCTTCGGTTTCGGCCAGGGTGAAGGGGTTGCGCAGGTTGTAGCGGTTGGAACTGCCGATGCCGACCAGGGCGGTGCCGGCCAGGTCGCACAGGGCGCGCAGGACAGGCAGGTGGCCGCGGTGGACGGGCCGCCAGCGGGCGACCATGCCAATGCGGGAAACGCGGGCCGGTTCGGACATGGCGTCATTATACTTGATTGAAATTCATGTTGCTTGTCACTGCGAGGAACGAAGCAGTCTCCTCGCGAATCCGGAAGATTGCTTCGCCAACGAGCGGCTCGCAATGACAGCGCGAATCCCAAAACTGGCTATAATGGACGGCATGACCAACACATTCGACACCCTCATCATTGGCGGCGGGGCGCACGGCGCATCGCTGGCTTTCCATCTCGCACGGCGCGGCGTGAAGGTGGCCGTGCTCGAAAAACAGTTCGTTGCTGCCGGGGCCACCGGGCGCTCCAGTGGACTGGTGCGGATGCACTACGACCTGGAACCCGAAGCCCAACTGGCCTGGGTATCGTACCAATATTTCTCCAATTGGGGCGAGATGGTCAGCGGAGACACTTCGGCGGGGCTCAGTGCAGGCTCCGGCTTCACCCGCACCGGCTTCGTCCAGATCGTCTCGCCCGACCAGGCGGACGAACTGCGGGCCAATAACGCCATGCTGCAAAAGGTCGGCATCCCCTCGCTGCTGGTCACGGCAGACGACGTGAAGCGCCTGGCCCCGTCCTTCTACACCGGGGACTTCGAGATCGCCGCCTACGAACCCGAATCGGGCTACGCCGACCCGAGCGCCACGGCCATGTCCATGATGCAGGCGGCCCGGCGACATGGTGCGGTCCTGGTGCAGGATTGCCTGGTAAACGGGATCACGCTCCGGTCCGGGAAGGTGACGGGCGTGACCAGCTCCCAGGGCGGATTCTCGGCCCCGGTCGTGGTGGACGCGGCGGGGGCCTGGGCCGGTCCCGTCGCTAAAATGGCCGGACTCGACCTCCCGATAGATACCTGGCGACACGACACGCTGTTCGTCAAGCGCCCGGCCGAGATGGGACCCTCGCACCCGACCGTGATTGACTTCCCCAACCTGATGTACTTCCGCCCCGAGACCGGCGGCCTGACCCTGGTGGGGCTGGAGGACAACAACCCCATCGGCCAGTCGCCGGACGGGTTCACCGACAAGTCCCAAGCCGGATTTACGGAACGGGCTATCGAACGCATCTGCCGCCGCGTCCCGGTGATGGAGCAGGGCAGCCTGCACAGCAGCCACGGCGGCTACGACGGGATCACCCCCGACCAGCGCCCGGTGATGGGTCCGGCCGGGCCGGAGGGATTCTGGCTGGAGTGCGGCTTCAGCGGCACGGGCTTCAAGACCTCCCCCGCCGCCGGGCTGTGCATGTCCGAGTGGATCCTGGACGGCGCGCCGAAGACGGCGGACGTCACCCGCTTCACGGCGGACCGCTTCGAGAAGGGAATCCAGATCAAGGGCGAGCACCCCTACCATAGCATCTGGACCTAGCCCCCGTCACCAGTGTCACTGCGAGGCGCTTCTCACCGAAGCAGTCTTCTGCGAAACGGCCATAACTGACCTTTAGGAGATTGCTTCGCTGCGCTCGCAATGACGCAATGACAAAGCATTGCCAGCATAGAAATAATGTTCTATAATAAAGGCGTGGACGCGATTTCACGCCTTCAACTTTTATCTGCCCAGATGTCGCTCGAACCGGCGGAAGAGGCTTCGACCGGCCGCTCTGCCGGCCAGAAACCCGTTTGTTTCACACCGAAACAGGCCGACGAGGTCTTCATCCACCCGGCGCAGATGCCGGACGGCAGGCAGATCGAGCTGCTCAAGACCCTGCTCTCCTCGGCCTGCGAGCGGGACTGTTTCTACTGTCCGTTCAGGGCGGGGCGCGACATGCGCCGGGCCACCTTCAAGCCGGACGAGTTCGCCGCGCTGTTTATGAACCTTTATCGTGTCGGGGCTGTGGAGGGGCTGTTCGTCAGTTCCGGGCTGGCGGGCGGCGGGGTGCGGACCCAGGACAAACTGCTCGACACGGTGGACATCCTCCGCCACCGGCAGGGCTTCGGCGGCTACGTCCACCTGAAGCTGATGCCGGGGGCCGAGAAGGACCAGGTGCTGCGGGCGATGCAGTTGGCCGACCGGGTGTCGGTCAACCTCGAAGCGCCGAACACAGACCGCCTGTCCCGGCTGGCCCCGCACAAGCAGTTTATCGAGGAGTTGATGCAGCCCCTGAAATGGGTCGAAGAGATCCGCCGGACGATGCCGCCGCCCCACCAGCCCTGGCGAAGACCATCCGACTACGCGACCACCCAACTATCCCACTACGCGACTAATCAACTACGCGACTACAAAGGTCACTGGCCCTCGACGACGACCCAGTTCGTGGCCGGCGGCGCAGACGAATCGGACCTGGAACTGCTGACCACCACCGACTGGCTGGTGCGCAACCTGCGGCTGAAACGGGCCTACTTCTCGGCCTTCTCCCCCATCCCGGACACGCCGCTCGAAAATAAGGCCGCCACCGACCCGCTGCGCGAGCACCGGCTTTACCAGGCCTCCTTCCTGCTGCGGGACTACGGCTTCGACCTGGAAGAACTGCCCTTCGCTACCGACGGCAACCTGCCCCTGCCCACCGACCCGAAACAGGCCTGGGCCGAAAGCCACCTGAGCCAGACCCCGCTCGAACTCAACACCGCAGACAGGTCCCAACTGCTGCGGGTGCCGGGCATCGGGCCGAAGGGGGCCGAGAAGATCGTCAAGGCCAGGCGGGAGCGGCGGCTGCGGGACCTGTCCATGCTGAGGAAGCTGGGGATCAGCGCCGAGCGGGCTGCGCCTTTCGTGCTGCTGGACGGGCAGCGGATGGCCGGACAGTTGCGGTTGTTCTAGGCAGGAGGATGTAAGTAGGATGTAAGTAGGATGGATATAGGCAGGGGGTCAGTTCGCCGGGGGACGAGACTTCATGGGAACCACCGTGACTCTACTGCAAAAACCTTAACGCAAAGTCGCCACGTTACAAAGGCGCAAAGAAAACCTGTTTTTGTTTCCAAAAACGTACTTTGTTATGTCACTCTGAGGGAGCGTTTATTGCGACCGAAGAGTCTCCCTCTCGGTGAGAGGGATGCTCGCCTGCACTGAGGGTCAATTATCCCAACAAAACCGGCAGATTTGTGCTATAGTATTTTCAACATACTCGACACCATCCAATCGGAGGGGATATGCCGTCCGACCTGCCCAAGAACATCCTCAAACTGCTGGCCGCCCTGCTCAAGCACCAGGCGGAACTTTGGCTCGGCGAAGAAGCCGTCGGCATCGCCGGGAAGACGCTGGTCGAGATCGGGGGCGAGACGCTCCAGCAGAAGATAGACGAGTTCCTCGACAGCGATGAAGGCTCGGCCCAGTTGCTGGCCGCAGCCCAAAGAGCAGACAGCTATTTCCAGCGGAACTGTGACGATTTCACCCTCAGGCAGCACTTCACATTCCACTTCGGCGACCTGCCGACCGTTCAAAAGGCCCTGGCCGAATTGCCCAAGGCAATGGACGCCGGGGCGGTGTTGGCAGCTTTACGGAAAGCCCTGGAAGCCGATGCCCTCGAACTGACCCCGGCCCAGCGTGAGACCGCTGCAAGTCTCTATACCGAAGCCTTGCAGCGCGCCTTGCTTCAAATTAAAGACCATGCCTTGCCGATCATCGGGCAGACGGTGCTGGACATCAAAAAGCAATTAGGGGAAATCGGCCTTGAACAGGCGGAAATCAAGGACATTGTGAGCCGGATCGAGGCCAAAATCAGCCCAACCCCCGAACCTTCATTGCCACAACCGTTGCGCGTGTTGGCCGTGATCGCCGCGCCGGTCGCTGGCAAAGAAGACCATCTGCCTGCCCCCGCACAGCTTTCAGGCCGGGCGGAATGGGCGGGGCTGAGACGGGCTTCGAACGTCGCCCCGATGCGCCTGGTGCGCCTGCGCCCGCCGACAGAGACGGCCTTACGCTCCCTGTGTTCTCCCAATAACGCCCAACGCTTCAATGTGGTCCATTTCATTTGCCATGGTTTGCCGGGAGCGTTAGCCCTGGAAGATGAGCGGGGTTTGACGACCCTGGTCAGTGCGAAGAAAATTGCGGAAGCTATTCAGGATGGGGATGTGCAACTGGTTGTGGTCAATGCCTGTTATTCGGCGGCCGGGGATGAGAATTCCATTGCCCAGGCCCTGGTGGATGCAGGAATACGGGCCGTGGTTGCCCATCGCTGGCCCCTGATCGATCCGGCGGCGGTGCTTTTCTCGCAGAGCCTGTACCGCGAACTGGCCTCCGGGCGGAGGTTGCAGGCGGCTTTCACCCATGCTGTGGAAGCCACCACGACCGCGTTCACGGCTGAAAAAGGCAACGCGGTATTGGCCGGTGACGAAACACTCAGCTTCCCACTGCCGGAAGGACTGGTACAGCCGTCCCAGGTCGAAGAAGGACCGGCCTTGCCGGATGTCGCCGCCCGCTTTTTTGGGCGGAGCCGTGAACTCTTGGGACTGGCAGACCTGTTTGCCAGTGACGACCTGCGCGGCGCGGCACTGACCGGAATCGGCGGGATCGGTAAGAGCGCCCTGGCCTTCGAAGCCGCCGACCGGAACGACTACCGCTTTCCCGGCGGGATCGCCTTCGTGCGGGCGGCAGAATTTGGCTTTACCGCCCGGGATGCATTGATCGAACTGGCCCGCGGCCTGGGGCTGGATGTCAAGGACGACCCCGAAGGTCTCCTGCGGACTTATGTCAACACCAATCCCTGCCTGCTGACCTTCGACAACATGGAGCGGGCCGGGAAAGAACTCCTGCCCCTGGCCGATTTCGTTTCATCCCTGAACCTGGACAGCGGCAGCAAAGCCTTGTTCACCTTGCGCCCGCCGCTCAGCGACCGCTTCAAAGACGTTCATGAAATCAACCTGCGCTCAGGGTTGGATGAAGCCAATGCCCTCGAATACGTGCGTTTCGTCGCCCGCAACGAAGGCGCGCCGGAGCAATGGCAACGCGCCGATGAAGCCCTGGCCCTGGTCCGGCGGGTGAGCGGCCATCCAGAACTGATCCGGCTGGTTGTGATCCGGAGCAAACAAATTCGCTTTGGGCGGGTCAAGCGTGAGTATATGTCTTTATCCGGCCGGCTGGAAGAAGCCTTGCAGGAATTGATCGGCAAGCAGGTCGCCGAGGCGGGTGAAAAAGCCAGGAAAGCCCTGTCGTTCCTGACCATCTTCCCCCAACCGCGGATTTTATGTGAAGCCGCCGAAGCTGCCTGCGGTGAGGCCGCCGAGGGGCTGGATGCGCTGGTAGAACATGGCGTGGTGGGTTTGGAACACGGGGAAGTTCAACGTTATGTTATGCACCCCACCGCGTTGGATTGGGCTATCAACCAGGGCAGTTATTGGGTGGGCGATGATCTTGAAATCGAAAAGCTGGCAGTGGTAAAAGCGTATGCCAAATGGGGTAACGCCCATACAAGCCAGTATGATTTGCTACAAGACGAGCATGTTAATATGCTGGCTGCGTTGGAATGGGCCTGGGAATTAAAGGACCAACCGGAAAGCCAGAAAGCGATCACTGACGACACCCTGGGGCTTCGCGAGTTTTGGGGTGTGCGCGGGTTTTGGACTGAACGGGTGAAGTGGCTGGAACGAGCAAATGTAATCCTGGAAAAATCCGACTCCGAGGAAGACAAGAAGACATTCTCTACCAATTTGCATAATCTTGCAGTCACATTGACAAATAAGGGCGAGCTGAACGAAGCCATGCGCCTGTACCAGGAAGCCTTGAAGATAATGGAGGGCTTGGGCGACCTGAAAGGCAAATCCGCCACGCTGCACCAGATGGCGAATGTGTACGTGACCCGGGGCGAGCTGAACGAAGCCATGCGCCTGTACCAGGAAGCCTTGAAGATAATGGAGGGCTTGGGCGACCTGCAAGGCAAATCCGCCACGCTGCACGCCATGGCGGGCATTTACGTGACCCG
>DIDQ01000085.1 GCA_002418215.1 Anaerolineales bacterium UBA5796 | reverse complement strand
CTCCCGCCACCCCGGGGCGCGCAACCCGCGTGCCAGGCGGCAGAAATTCTAGCCACCCAACCCACATAGCCCTGCCTTGCGCAGGGTTTTGTATTCCCGGCTGTCGTAACGCGGAATTTATTCCGCAACCAAAAGGCGAAATAAATGCCTGTCCTGCCTGCACTATTGACATTCATAAAAATCAGTCAAGCCTGTCACTCTGAGGGAGCGGTCTTTGCGACCGAAGAGTCTCGCTAATTGACCTGAGATGCTTCACTTCGTTCAGCATGACAGGCCAACAAGCCCAACTTAACCAACTTACATGAATGTCAATAGTGGTGCAGCCCTGGTGAGCCTGCCGAAGGATCGCGTTACAAGATTTGCGCGTGCAAGGCAAATGTTGAGCGGTAATACTATAACGAGGGCGGTGGCCTTCCGCCCGAAGCAATCTCCCATTGGCAACGGATTCCTCTACAAAGTGGAGATTGCTTCGGGACGAACGCCCTCGCAATGACAACCATGTTAAAATTATCCAACCCTTCTTCCCATCACCAGGACCCTTTATTGAAAAAACCCGCCCTGATCCTTTTTCTGGCACTTGCCTTGAGCGCCTGCGCCCCGTCTGCGGGCGTGACGCCCACCGGCACCGCGCCGGCCGTCGAAACGGCGACCAGTTCCCCGGTCCCCGCGACCGCTACGGAGACGCTCACTCCCAGCTTTACGCCGTCTCCCCTCCCCAGCCAGACTCCCACCCCATCCCACACCCCCACCCCGTCCGCCACCCCGACCTACGCCGTCCTGCGCGGGGTGGTCAACGTCGAAAAGGTCAGTTGCCGCTACGGGCCGGGAGCGATGTACCTGTATCTCTACGGGATGCTGCAAGGCGCCACCCAGGACATCGTCGGGCGCAACGACTCCGGGACCTGGCTGCTGACCCAGTCCCGGGGCGACGTGCTGCGCTGCTGGGTCAAGGCCGACCTGATGGACATCACCGGCGACGTGATGAGCGTGGAGCCGGTCGAGCCGCATATTGTGTTGCCCTGGTCGCCGTATTACGGGCCGCTGACCGGCGTATCGGCCACCCGCAGCGGGGACGAAGTGCGCATCTCGTGGTACGCGCTCGTCCTGCGCGCCGGCGACAGCTCGGAGCAGACGCCCTACGTGGTCGAGACCTGGGTCTGCCAGGACGGGCAACTGGTCTTCAACCCGGTCGGTTCTTACGCCTACGCCGTCACCGTCACCGACGAACCCGGCTGCGACCAGCCTTCTTACGGGTACGTGCTGGCCGCCGAGAAGCACGGCTACACCCGGCCGGTGGAAATCCCCTGGCCGTAACAGCCGACAGTGCGAGTGCGTCGCACCTGACCCTCAAGATCAATCCCTTAAATGGAGCGTGCGTCGGCTGGAGAAAGACCCGTTAAACACGGTGCGACGCACCCTCGTCATCATCAAGGAGAAAAATGACCCCCAAAACCACCGCCCCTTACGGATCGTGGAAATCCCCGATCACGACTGAACTGATCACCGCCAAAACCATCGGCCTGGGACAATTTTCGATAGATGGGGAGGCCATCACCCTGGGCGAGATGCGCCCCAGCGAGGGCGGGCGCACCGCGCTCGTCCGCTTCGCGCCGGGACTTGGGCCTGTGGACGCCATCCCCAGCGACTTCAACGCCCGGACCCGGGTCCACGAATACGGCGGCGGGGCGTTCGCGGCGTTCGACGGCGTGCTCTACTTCGTCAATTTCAAGGACCAGCACCTTTACCGCCAGCGTCCGGGCCAAGCCCCCGAAACGATGACTCCCGGCGAGGGCTACCGCTACGCCGACCTCGAAATTGACTATCTCCGCAAGCGGTTGATCTGCATCCGCGAAGACCATACCGGCGCGGGCGAAGCTGCCAACACCATCGTGGCGCTTTCGCTGGACGGCGGCGATAACGGGACGGTGCTGGCCGATGGCTGCGATTTCTTCAGCACCCCGCGTCTCAGCCCCGACGGGACGAAACTGGCCTGGCTGTGCTGGAACCATCCCAACATGCCCTGGGACGGGACCGGGTTGTGGGTGGCCGAAGTCGAGGCGGATGGGAGGCTCGGCAAACGGGAGCAAGTGGCGGGTGGTCCCGCCGAATCCGTCTTCCAGCCGGAATGGTCCCCGGCGGGAGTCCTGCATTTCGTGTCAGACAGGTCCGGGTGGTGGAACCTTTACCGCCTGAAAGACGGCATCCAGGCGCTCTACCCGATGGAGGCCGAGTTCGGCCTGCCCCAGTGGGTTTTTGGGATGCGGACTTACGGTTTCATCTCGGAAGATGAACTCCTGTGCGCCTACACCCAAAACGGGACCTGGTCGCTGGCGCGGCTGGATACCGCCAAACGGACGCTCACCAACTTCGACCTGCCCTTTACAGAATACGATTATCCGCAGGTCGGAGGGGGGTTTGCGGTTTTCGTCGGCTCCTCGGCCACCGCGCCGACCGCCCTGGTCAAACTGAATTTGTCCAGCGGCAAATACGAAATCCTGCGCCGGGCCTTCGAGCCGGCGGTTGATCCCGGCTATTTCTCCGTGCCGCAGGCAGTCGAGTTCCCCACCGAAAACGGGTTGACCGCCCACGGCATCTTCTACCCGCCCGCCAACAAGGACTACGCCGCCCCCGAAGGCGAGCGCCCGCCGCTGATGGTGATGAGCCACGGCGGGCCGACCAGCGCCGCCACCACCGCCCTGCGGTACAGCATCCAATACTGGACCAGCCGCGGCTTCGCCGTGCTGGACGTGGACTACGGCGGCTCCACCGGCTACGGACGCGAGTACCGGATGCGCCTGAACGACAACTGGGGCCTCGTGGATGTGGAGGATTGCTGCAACGGGGCGCTCTGGCTGGCCGGGCAGGGACTGGTGGACCGCCAGCGGATGGCGATCCGGGGCGGGAGCGCGGGCGGGTTCACCACCCTGGCGGCCCTGATCTTCAAATCGGGCGTGTTCGGGGCCGGGGCCAGCCACTTCGGGGTCAGCGACCTGGAAGCCCTGGCGACCGACACCCACAAGTTCGAGAGCCGCTACCTCGACAACCTGGTCGGCCCCTACCCGGCGCGCAAGGACATCTACACGGCCCGTTCGCCCATCCACCACACGCAGGAACTGTCCACGCCGATCATCCTGTTCCAGGGCGCGGAAGACCCGGTCGTGCCGCCCAGCCAGTCGGAGAAGATGTTCGAGGCGGCCCGGGCGCGGGAAATCCCCACCGCGTATCTCCTGTTCGAGGGCGAGTCGCACGGCTTCCGCAAGGCCGAGAGCATCGAACGGGCGCTGGAGGCCGAACTGTATTTTTACTCAAAGATCTTCGATTTCGACGCGGCAGACGAGATAGAGCCGGTGGAGATTGAAAATTTGTAGACGGATGCTCGATATTCATTAATCCGATACTCGACAATTCGACAGGCTATAGTCGAAACCCCAGCGCGCCGAATATCGAATATCTAGTATCGAACCTCCCCAATCACAAATCGCAAATCGTAAATCGAAGGAGTCCCATGCCCCCAATTCTCGAAGTCCAAAATTTAGTGAAGAAATACGGCGATTTCACAGCCGTCAAAGGCATCTCGTTCGACATCCAGGAGGGCGAAATCTTCAGCCTGCTCGGCCCGAACGGCGCGGGGAAGACCACCACCATCTCGATGCTCTCGACCCTTTACGAACCCACCGGCGGCGAGGCGGTCGTCGGCGGCCATTCGGTCACAAAAGACCCGATGGCCGTCCGCAATTTGATCGGCGTGGTGCCGCAGGAACTGGCCCTGTACGAAGACCTGACCGCCCGCGAGAACCTGGTCTTCTGGGGGCAGATGTACAACCTGGGCGGGAGCCGGCTCAAGTCCCGGGTGGACGAAATCCTGGAGCAGATCGGGCTGGCCGACAAAGCCAAGGACCGGGTCAAGACCTATTCCGGCGGGATGAAGCGCCGGGTCAACATCGGCGTGGGGCTGCTCCACAAACCCAGGCTGCTCTTCATGGACGAACCCACCGTCGGCATAGACCCGCAATCCCGCCGCGCCATCCTAGACACGGTCAAAGACCTGAACAAGCAGGGCATGACCGTCCTGTACACCACCCATTACATGGAAGAAGCCCAGGAACTCTCCGACCGGGTCGGCATCATTGACCACGGCGAGCTGATCGCCCTCGGCACGCAAAAGGACCTGACCCGGCAGGTCGGCGAGACCGAGACGCTTATCCTGCACCTCGGCGAGAACGACGACCCCCAGGCCCTCGCCGCCGCGCTCAACAACGTCCACGGAGTCATCAAGGCCGAACCCACCGACGGCGAGGTCTCGGTCATCTGCCCTGAAGCGGAGGACGTGCTGGCGGCGGTCGTCACTGCAGCCAACGAGCGCGGCATCAAGATCCGCTCGATAGACATCCGCGAACCGAATTTGGAAGCGGTGTTTTTGCATCTGACGGGCAGGGCGCTGCGAGATTAGCGATACTCGATATTCGGCGCTTGAATCCCGAATATCGAATTACCGTGAATCGAGTATCTTATGACCAAACTCCTCCTCATCGGCCTCAAAGACCTGAAACTCGCCTTCCGTGACCGGGCGGCGCTGATCCTGATGCTGCTGGCCCCCTTCCTGCTGACCCTCGGCCTGGGATTCGTCACCGGGCGCTTCTCCGGGGGTTCCGGCGGCATCAGCGAAATCCCGGTGGTGATCGTCAACCTGGATGGGGAACAACTGGGCGACGCGTTGGTGGACGTTTTCAAGTCCGACGATCTATCCGAACTGGTGACGCTCACCGAAGCGGACGACCCGGAAGCTGCCCGCCGTTTAATTGACGAAGACGAAGCCGCCGCGGCCATCCTCATCCCTGAGGGTTTCACCCAATCCATCATGCCCTCGGCTGAACAATTTGCAGGTGGGAATGCTGCCGACCCGGTCAAGATCGAGGTCTACGCCAACCCGTCCCGCCCGACCAGCGCCGGGATCGTCAAAGCCATCGTGGACGAATTCGCCAGCCGGGTGGAGGAGGGGCGCATCACCGGCATGACGGCCGTCACCCAAATGATCGTCACCGGCCGCCTCGCCCCGCAAGACGCCGAAGCTGCCGGGCAGGCCATGGGCGAGCGCCTGGCGGAGTCCCCTGGAACCGGCCTGGGCATCGCCTTGAATACCAACACTGCCAGCGGCGAGACCAACGACTTCGACGTGCTGGCCTACATGGCTCCCGGCATGGCGCTGATGTTCCTGATGTTCACCACCTCCTACGGCGGGCGCTCCCTCTTGGCCGAGCGCAGCCAGGGGACGCTGCCGCGGCTGCTGGTCTCGCCCACTTCCACGGCCCAGGTGCTGGGCGGCAAGGTGATGGGCATTTTCTTCACCGGCGCGGCGCAATTGTTCATCCTGATCGGGGCCAGCACGCTCTTCTTCCAGTTGAAATGGGGCGACCCGCTGGGCGTGATCGCCCTGGTGCTGGCGGCGGTCTTCGCGGCCACCGGCTGGGGCATGTTGATCACCGCCATTGCCCGCACCCCGGCCCAGGTCGGCAATCTCGGCTCGGCTATCATGCTGATCTTTGGCATCATGGGCGGCTCGTTCATCCAACTGGAAGCCCTGCCTGAAGTCGTCCAGTGGTTCAGCAAGATCACCCCCAACGCATGGGGCCTGGACGGGTTCACCACCCTGGCGCTCGGCAACTCCCTGGCCCACCTGGGCCGCCCGCTGCTGGCACTGACCATCATGGGCGCAGTGCTGTTCACGATTGCGGTGATCGTCTTCAACCGCAAGGGAATTATGCAGAAATGACAGACCCGGTATCGCGCACCCACATGAAAGAATTTTCACCACAAAAGCACGAAGTTCACAGAGAAAACCTTTGTGGTCTTTGTGGTGAAGTTCTCCCGGTTTGTTCGGGTTAGGATTTGACTATGAAAAAGATCTTCGCCATCGCCTGGAAAGACGCCATTATCCGCTTTGCCAGCAAAGCCGAGTTGCTCTACTTCGTCATCTTGCCGGTCGTGTTCACCTTCCTGCTGGCGGGCGGCACCCCCTCCGGGGACGAGGACAACCGCATCCGCTTGCTGGTCGCCGATCAGGCCCGGACCGAACTGTCGGTGCAGATTATCGCCCAATTGTCCGAGTCGACCGCTGTCCGCCCGGAGGCGCTGCCGCTGGCCGAGGCCGGGAGCCAGTTCGACGAGCGGCGGGCCTCCGTCCTGCTGGTCATCCCGGCGGATTTCTCGCTCCAGTCCTTGCAAGACGGCGCGGCTTCGCTCGACCTGCGGATGCAGCCCAACGACCTGAATGGGCCGGTCGCCCAAAGGGCCGTCCAGACCGCCATCCGCAGGGTCAGCAGCGCAGTCAACGCCGCCAACACCGCCGTCACCGAAGCGGAGGCGGCGCGTCCCTTCGCTTCGGATGCCGAGCGGCAGGCCTACTTCGACCAGTCGCTCGGCCTGGCGGCCCGGCTCCAGGCCGAATCCCCGGAGCGTGTGACCGCCGTCCAGGGCAGCACCCCGGACCAGGTCGAGTACGACCCGGCAGCCAACTCGTCCGCCGGGCAGCTCATCACCTGGGTCTTCATCCCGCTTTTCGCGATCTCGGCCCTGTTCGCCTACGAACGCAACGAAGGCACCCTGCGCCGCCTGCTGACCACCCCCACCCGCAAATCCACCTACCTGCTGGGGGTCATCGGCGGGCAGGTGGCGGTGGCGGTGGTACAGATGCTGATCCTGGTGGGGTTCGGGATCGCGGTGATGAAACTCAACTGGGGCCGCGACCCGGCCGCGCTGGCCGTCATCCTGGTCGCTTCGGCGCTGGCGGCAGGGGCCATCGGCACAACGATGGGCACGTTCATCAAAACCGAGGGCCAGGCCAGCGGATTGAGCATCATGGCCGGGATGGTGATGGCCCTGATGGGCGGATGCTGGTACCCGCTGGAACTGTTCCCCCAGGCCGTCCAGACCGCTGTCAAAGTGTTGCCGACCACCTGGGCCATGCAGGGTATGCTGGACCTGGCGCTGCGCGGCGGCGGGCTGACGGATGTCCTGCCCGAGGCGGGCGTGCTGCTGGGTTTCGCGGCGGTGTTTTTCACGGTGGGAGTGTGGCGGTTCAGGTATGAGTGAGAAGTGAAAAGTAAAAGGTGAAAAGTGAAAGGCAGTCCCGGTAAAACCAGGGCTGCCTTTTTTACTCCTCACTTTTCACTTATAACTTTTTACGGCTCTCTCGTAACAAACGGGAAAGAGCCTCAACACAAAGGACACAAAGTACACACAAAGGAAAAGATGCTTATTTTACGAGCGTTTTCCTTCGTTGCCTTTGCCTGCACTGGGCCGCAGGCACACGTGTGTCCCTTTGTGTTTCAAAAGGTTTTTCCCGTTAAAAACGGAAGATCCCTTTTTTACAAACGATCCGGCTCGAAGATCTCCTCGATTTTGAGTGCGAACAAGGCAGCCATTTTGAACGCCAGCGGCAGGGACGGATCGTATTTGCCGGTCTCGATGGCGTTGATCGTCTGGCGGGAGACCCCCAGCAGGTCGGCCAACTGCGCCTGGGACCAGTTCCGCTCGGCGCGCAGGACTTTGAGGCGGTTCTTCATGACTTCCTCCTCACTGATATTTCCGGGAAAAGAAGGCGGTCCCGAGGCCCCAGAAGAAGATGATGGCGGGGAAGATCCATACCAATGGCAGGTGGGGAAAACCGATGTTTTCGAGGAACCCGTAAGAGAAAGTCAACAAGCCGACCGAGCCAGCCGCAAAAGCGATAGCCATAAGCTGGATGCGCTGCTGCAATTCATCTATCCCGTTCAGGTAGCGCAGGAACGCCCCCAGCATCAGGACGATCGGCAGCACAGGCGCAAGCGCGATTGGAATCCGCCAGGCCAATTCATCCATGCGGTCGAGCAGCGCGGTAGACCCGAGGATGACGATGACATACAGGGTCATGCTCAGGCCAAATTCTCGCAGGTAACGTTTGGTCACAGTATTCATTCTAATTCTCCTATCTGTAAAAACAGCTTGATTTTTTGTAAAGTGTGCTTTACATATCTGGATGATACAACAGTTCTCACCGGATGTCAAGGGTGTTTGACTTTTAGTAAAGGAAGCAATGCAAAAAGCCTCGCTTTCTCAGCGAGGCTTTTCGGGAGACAGTGGCACAGTCTATTCTGTGACCAGCAAGGCTTTGGCGTAACGCCCATGCAACTGGCCGATGAATTTTGCGGCATGCATGGTCAATGTCCAGAGCAGGATGGCCGCCAGGACGGTCAGCGGATAACTCCAATCGGGCAGGTAGACGAACAACCCGCCGCCGATGGTAATGGCCGGGATGTCGAAGAATTCCTGCGCAACCGGGATGGCCAGCCCAACCAGTGTGAAGGCAAAGCTCACAACCAGGGCTACAAAGTAGACCACCCCAAGCACGAACTGGGTGACCATGTAGATCAGCGAAAACCAGATGTGTTTGTCGAGCAGCAATTGTTTGATGCGGTCGAGCAATTTGACGTTCTGCGGCGCAAACAGCGGGCGGCGCGGCATCCGCACCCCCAGCAGGGCCTCGACCAGCCGTCCCTCCAGCCAGGCTACGCCGCGAACCGAGAGCAGGAACAGGAGCGCTACCGGCAACCCAAAAATGAACAGGGCGAACGAAACCGACAGCGACAGCCCGGTCACAGCCCAGGTGAAATAGACGACTCCGGTCACGAAGGCGATCAGCATGTAAAACAGTCCGCCCCAGGCACGCGGGTCGGCGTAGATGCCGAAGAAACGCCCCAGCGGAGAGACGGATTGTTTGGCGGTGGCAGGCCCAAGTCCGGGAAAGGTACGGCGCTCCACCTCCACGTACGCGGCAGCCGTCTCCTCGGGAGTCCCATATTGCTCGACGATCTGCACCAGCGCGTCCGCCTCATTCATGTCCGATCCGCTTGCGCGGGCAGCGTCGAGGGCGTTGCGCAGATATTCCTCGGCGTCGGCCAGGGCATCCTGGATGGTGGCACTGTCGCGCCCGCTCAGTTCAGACTTGAGCGCCTGCAAATATTTTTCCACGGTCTTAGTCATGGCTGACTCCTTTCAAAACAATATCAACAAAAATCTTGGTCTGCTCCCAGACCTGCCGCCAGATTTGATACGTTTCGCGTCCGGCTTCGGTGATGGTGTAATAGCGGCGCGGCGGCCCGGATACGGACGGTTCGACCCGGCTCTCCAGCAGGCCGTTGCTTTCGAGCGAGCGCAAGACCGGGTAGAGCGCGCCCGGTTTCATCATGGGTGTTTCCTGGCTCTGGTCTTCGAGCAGCCTGGCGACCTGGTAGCCGTAGAGCGGTTCGCTGGCTTGCTCCATGACGCTGAGCAGCACCAGCGAGGCGATCCCGGCGTTCATTTCTTTTTGGAATTTCTTGGTGAGGGCATCCTGGTCTACCACTGGGACTCCTTTCTCAAATTCACAACCCTGATTACTTATCAGTATTAATAAGTAAATATTAGCAATAAACTCGCAATATGTCAAGGTATTAAATACAAAACCCTGCCGGGAGTTCCCGGCAGGGTACCTGTTTTCTACGCTCTACTGATCTGATCTCTGGCTTACTTCGCGTCCTGGATTTCGGCAGCTCGCAGCGTGTTCGCCATCAGCATGGCGATGGTCATCGGGCCAACGCCGCCGGGGACGGGGGTGATGAAGCCGGCCACTTCCTTGGCCTCTTCGAAGTTCACGTCGCCGACCAGTTTCTGGCGCGGCTTGCCGGTCTTCTGGCTGATGACGGGGGAGCCGTCTTCGTTGAGCATCGGGATGCCGTTGATGCCCACGTCAATGATCGCCGCGCCGGGCTTGACCCAGTCGCCGCGCACCATTTCAGCGCGGCCGATGGCGGCGATGATGATGTCGGCCTGGCGGACGACCTCCGGCAGGTTCTTGGTGCGCGAGTGACAGACGGTCACGGTGGCGTTTTCGCCGATCAGAAGCAGGGCGGCAGGCATGCCGACGATGTTCGAGCGGCCCAGCACGACGGCATTCGCCCCGGAGATCTGCACCCCGGCTTCCTTGAGCAGGTAGATGCAGCCGTAGGGCGTACAAGGCACGAACAACGGCTCGCGGCCTTTCTGCGCCAGGCGGCCAATATTGATCGGCGAGAAACCGTCCACGTCCTTTTCGATGCTGATAAGCTGCAAGACGCGCTCTTCATCCAGGTGGGAAGGCAGCGGCAATTGCACCAGGATGCCGTGGACTTTCGGGTCGGCGTTCAATTCACGGATCAGGCTCTCCAGGTCTTCCTGGGTAATATCGGCCGGGACCGGGTGGTGGTAAGAGGTCATCCCCAGGTCGGCGCAGGCCTTCTGCTTCATGCTGACATAGGTGGCCGAATCGATCCGTTCCCCCACCAGGACGGTCGCCAGCCCGGGTTGGGACTTGCCTTCGGCAAGCCGTTTGGCAACTTTTTCCTTGACTTCGTCGCGGACTTTCTGCGCAATGGCAGTTCCATCAATGAGTTGTGCGGTCATTTTTTCTCCATAAATTGTAGGATGGGAAGCGGCCATCTCGCCGCCTGTGATTTCTGGCACTATTATACAATCGAGATAAACCTGCCGAAAGTGACAAACTTCCCTTTTCGGACTCGAAAGTCTCCTGACTTTCGTTCCAACATCGGGAGGTGTTGGAGTCCGCGAACCATTTTCCTCTCGCGAGAGTTGCATAATCCAGATATAATTTATCCATAATGATGAACCCCGTCCTGCAAAAACTCCGCCAGAACCAACCCGCCCGCGGCGTCTGGATGGGATTGCCCAGCCCGTACAGCGCCCGCCTGCTGGCCCGCCTGCCGCTCGACTGGCTGATGGTTGACGCCGAACATGCCCCCGTCGAAACGGATACGCTGGCCCAGATGGTGGCGGCCATTGCCGAGGCCCGCGGCCCGCTGCCGTTCGTGCGCCTCGCCCAGGCCAGCCCCGAAACCATCAAGCGCGCCCTCGACGCCGGGGCCTCAGGCATTGTGGCCCCGATGATCAACACCGGCGAGGAAGCCGCGCAGGTGGTCTCGTGGGCCAAGTTCCCGCCGCTGGGGACGCGCTCCTTCGGCTCGGCCTACGCCGGGCTGGCCTTCGGACAGACGATGCCGGAGTATCTCAGGGCCGCCAACGAGCAGACCATGGCCGCGGTCCAGGTCGAGAGCGCGGCCGCCCTCGACCACCTGGATGCCATTTTCAGCGTCCCGCACCTGGATATGGCCTTCGTCGGGCCGATTGACCTGTCCATTTCGCTGGGGCTGGACCCGCTGGCCGAGAACCCGCACCCGAGATTCGCCGAGGCGATTGAGTTGGTCCTCGACGCGGCGGGCAGGCATAGGGTCCCGCTCGGGATCTATTGCTCGACCCCCCAGGCGGCGCGGGAGCGCATCGCCCAGGGATTCCTGTTCGTCAACGTCACGTCCGATATTGGGGCGTTGTTGAACGGAGTCCGCCAGGCAGTGGAGGAAAGTCAATGAAAACGGAAGCAGGCCAACCCGTCCTGATCGTCGGCGCCGGGCCGACCGGCATGACCGCCGCCCTCGACCTGGCCCATTACGGCATCCCCAGCATCGTCTTCGACGAAGACCACAAACTCAGCGACGGCTCACGCGCCATCGCCTTCCATAGCTCGGCGCTGGCTGTTTGGGAAAAACTCGGCGCGGCCCAGGCCATGCTCGAAAAAGGCATCCCCTGGCAAATCCGCCACACCTATCTCGGCAAACGGGAACTCTACACGCAGGATTTCCAGCCTTCGGCCAACGGCCTGTTGCCAGGGTTTTTCAATTTGCAGCAATATTATGTCGAGCAATTTTTATTGGATCAGATCAACGCCAACCCGCTGGTCGAGCTCAAGTGGGATCACCGCGTGACCGGTTTTTCACAGGACGAGAGCGGAGCGGCCCTGGACGTTGAAACGGCCTCCGGTTCGACGCGTTACCACGGCCCCTACGTCCTGGCCTGCGACGGGGCGCGCAGCACAATGCGCAAACTGCTCAACCTGTATTTCCCCGGGCGCACCTTCAGCGACCGGTTCCTGATCGCCGACATCCGGGCCGACCTGGGCTACGACCATGAGCCGAAGTTCTACTTCAATCATCCCGCCCACCCCGGCCCAACGGTGCTGATCCACCCCCAGCCCGACGGTGTCTGGCGCATAGACTGGCAAGTCGGCGCGAACGTGGACATAGAAGCCGAGCGCAGCCCCGAAGCCATGGACCGGCGCATCCGGGCGTTGATCGGCGATATCCCGTATGAGATCGTCTGGTTGAGCGACTACCGCTTCCACCAGCGCCTGCTCGACCGCTTCCGCCACGGACGGGTCTTCTTCGCCGGGGATGCGGCCCACCTGGTCGCGCCGTTCGGGGCGCGCGGCATGAACAGCGCCGTGCAAGATGTGGAGAACCTGGCCTGGAAGCTGGCCCTGGTTCTTCAGGGCAAGGCTCCCGATTCCCTGCTCGACACCTACCAGGCCGAGCGCTGGCCGGCCCAGAAACACAACCAGCAGGTCACCATCACCACCATGCAATTCATGTCCCCCGAAAACCTGTGGCTCGCGCTCAAACGCCAGGCCATCCTGCGCCTGAGCGGGATTTGGCCCGAAGCCCGCAAATGGGTGGACAGCGGCAAGATGAGCGAACCGTTCATCTATGCCCACTCCCCGCTCAACCTGCCGGATACCGATCCCGCCGATTCGTGGAAGGCGGCCCCGCCCCTGGGGACCAAAGTCAAAGACATGCCCATCCACGTCGGGTCGAATGGTCACAGCCACAAGGAGTTCCTGCGTCACCTGATCGGGAACGGGTTTTTATGGTTCTACTTTGCTGAAAACGTGCCGGATGCCCGCCTGTACGCGCTGGCTTTCGCCAAACTGGATTTCCCCGCGCCGACCGGCTTCTATCCGGTCCTGCCGGTCGTCTCCGAAACGGTCCCGGCAGCCGTCATCGTAGACATCCAGGACAAGATGATCCATTACTTCGACGGCAAACCCGGCACGCTCTACCTCATCCGCCCGGACGGGCACATCGCCGCCCGGCGCAGGCACAGCGCCCCGGAGGAGTGGCCGGGATTGGTGGCGAAGGCGTGCGGGTTGTAGGGTTCGGGGATAACGTTCAAGCTGACCCAGGGCAGCCGCCGTGAATTTAACCTGCTACGTCACCATTCAAGTCCCAACCGTTTGGCCGCTTCTTCCGCATCGTAGGTTGGAGCACCTTCTTTGACAGCCTTGATCGAACGCTTCAGGGCAGTTTCCACCCCATCCTGTAAAACCAAGCCTTCATCAGGGTCGCTCAACCATTCTGCCAGAGTTTGACGCACGGTTTCACGCACAAGGCTTCGGAATTCATCCACAGTTAAGTTTGAAACACAAAGGAACACGAAGGGAACAAAGGAAAAAGGCCATAAGCCAAGCCGCCTTTCCCCCTTTGTGTCCGTAGTGTCCTTCGTGTTTAGGCTCTTTCCCGTTCGTTACGGGGGAGCCTTATTTCCAAAACACTGAAAACCGTCCTGCCAGAAAGCTGGCAGGACGGTCGTTTACCGATAAGGTGAGTCACCGCTTCCAGGGGACTCCCGGGGCGTTAGCGGCTAAAGGTGTGGCATTCAGCGCAGGCGATCTTTTTGTCTTTCACGTGTTTGTTGTGCAGGCTGTAGAAATCTTTGAGCTTCTTCGGCTTGTGACAGGAGGCGCACAGCGGTTTGCCGTTGCGGGTCTCTTTGGGATCGTAGCCGAGGGCCGAGAAATCCACCCGGTCGTCGGATTCGTGGCAGGCGTCGCATTTCAAAGCCTGTTTGGCGGGAGGCATTTCATGGAAGATGCCCATCCAACGTTGGGTATCCACGAAGGTGTAGCCCTGGGTCAGGTTGAAGCCCGCTTCCTGCGCCCCGACCCGGATGGCCTGGTCTGTGTTCCCGGTCTGGAACAGGATCCCGGCCTTGACCGGGATCAGGGCCTGGGTCACCGGGTCCTGCGGCTGGATGGCGCGGTGCAGCTTGAACGGGTACAGTTTGCCGTCATTGATGTCGCCCAGGGGCCAGGCCAGGGCCTGTCCCGAAGCGGCCGGGTCGCCGAAGTTGTAGAACCCGCTCTGGCCGTTCCAGAAGGCGTAGACCGGGGTCACGTTCGACTGGCGGGTGATCTTCGGCTCGTACAACCCGCGGGCGTTGACCTCGGCTTCCCGGAAGTCGCGCAGCATGTCGGTGGAGACGATCCGCGCAAAGGCCGGGATGTGGCAACTCTGGCAGGCCACTTTGGCGAGGTGCCCCCTGAGCTTGCCGCCGTGGTCCTTCTGGGGCTTGTGACAACTGGTGCAGGCGCGCATCGCCACGCCCTCGTTGATCCGCAGGTCCACGCCGCGCCCGGCGATCCGGTGGTCGTCCGCCCGGTGGCAATCCACACAGGTCATGCCGCGGCTCATGTGGACGTCCTGGTTCCGGGTCGGGTTGGCCAACGCGTCCGAGATGTCGCCGCGTTTGTTGTTGCATCCGCCGCCGGCGTAGGCATGGCAGGCCAGGCACGAAAAGCGGGAAGGCTCCTTCTGGATGGTGATCGTCTCCGGCATCAAGGCCCGGTCGGGCGCGAAGCGCCACCCGGCGGAGGTGTTGACCAGCGTCCGGCGGTAATCCACCGCATGGCAGATCAGGCAGTCGGCGTTCTCGGGATTGTTGGCGGTGGGACGTTCGCCCAATCCCGCATGGCAGGTCGCGCAGCCGCCGTCAACCTGTGTGCCGTGAATTGTAGTGAGTTTTCCTGGTCCGAAATTGATGTCCGGGTAGCCGCAGAAATCGTTGATGGCCCCAAATTTGCCTTGCCACTGGTAATGGTTCGAGAGACTGAACTCGTGGACTTTGTCCGCATGGCATTCCTGGCAGGTGGCGGCTCCCTGGTAATCCAGCAGCCGCCCCTTGTGGCGGATGAATCCGCCCTCCTGGCCGAGGATGTCGGCGCTCCCGAAAAACAGACCGGGGAGCGCGTCCTGCGCCAGGCTGGCACCTTCCAAGCCGGGACCATCGGGCGGGAGAGACGAGCGGGCCGCGCCCACCGCCGCGCCCTGGGCTGCCGCGACCAGTATCGCCAGGCCGACGATCACTGTGTAAAAGGCAACTTTTTTCATGGACAGCATTCTTACTCCTTTCTTGTTTCTTTCAAGAAACAAAGTTAAGTGGGAGTTTAAATTTACACAGTTTTTTCCCGCCAGACCTTAAACCAGGCTGAAAATTGGATTAAATTAGTCCGAATTAGGAAATAAGGGGGATGCCGAACATTTCCCGGCCAGTTTGCGCGCCAACCCCGGTACGACCGCAATGGAATATACGAAAGTTTATTTTTCTAACCCCAAAAATCTCCGCGCAAAGCGGTGAATCGTTCGAGCATGAGCAACCCACGATTTAAGTTCGCTCACGTCGGTCATAAAGCACTTTTCCTTTTTTGACGATCTCGCGGATGAAGAAGCTGTTGTCTTTGCCGCCAAGCATGGCTTCTTCGACTTCCCTGGGGGTCTTCACGATGATGTCAACTGGAAACCGGCGAGGACGCAGCAACCGGGAAACGGCCACATATCTTTCCGCCCGCTTTGCCTTCGTTTCCATAATGACCAATAAATCCACGTCGCTGTCGGGCGTGGGGTCTCCATACGCGTAGGAGCCAAACAGGATGATCTTCTCCGGGTTGAGTTCGGCCACGATCCGCTCGACTGCCTCGGGCAGCGTCTCGGCCACAGGCGGGAAGCCGGTCGGAGCGATATCGGTTTTGATCGAGAACAAGGCAGACTCCTCTCTGGTGTTTCAGGTAAATTTCAGATCACCCGATGAAATTATATCCCACCCGCCCGGATTTCACCTCTCAGACCTTCCCCGGTGCTGGAAAGCATGATCACCTCGTCCACCACATTCCACCTGGGACCCGGGGCCGTGGCCGTGACCCGGATGTAATTCCCGGTCAGGCCTTCCATCTGCCAGCCCTGGTCATTGACCTGGGCGCAGGCTTCCCATAAAACGGGCAGGGTCCGCCCGACGAATTGACTCCGGTAAGTCTCGCCCATTTCGGCGAAGGTTTCGCGCAAAACGGCATTCCTGTGCTTGCGGATTTCCTTCGGCAGGGGGTTCTTCATCCGGGCGGCGGGCGTGCCCTGGCGGGACGAATAAGTGAAGACGTGCCCGCCGGCAAAACCCACCTCGCGGACGAATTCCAGGGTCGCGGCGAATTCAGCTTCGGTCTCGCCGGGGAAACCGGCGATCACGTCGGTGGTGAGGGCGGCTTCGGGCATGACTGCGTGGGCCGCGGCGACCAGTTCGCGGAACGACTCCCGCGTCGTCTTGCGCAACATGCGTTTGAGCACCGTATCGCTGCCGGACTGGAGCGGCAGGTGCAGGTGCGGCATCAAACGAGGAGATTCCCACAACCGGAAGAACTCCGGCGACAGGTCCCATGGCTCCAGCGAGGACAGGCGCAGGCGCGGCGTATCGGTCTCGGACAGGATGGCTTTGACCAATTCGCTCAAATGGGTGTCCCACTCCCGGCCCCACGAGCCGAGATGGACGCCGGTCAGCACGACTTCCTTCGTCCCGCCGTCCAGGGCGGAGCGGATGTCGGCCAGCACGTCGGGGATGGGACGCGAACGCCCCGGGCCGCGGGCGATGGTCGTCACGCAGAAGGTACAGGCATTGTCGCAGCCGTCCTGCACTTTGATGAAAGCCCGCGTCCGCTGGCGCAGGCCGGGAAGGGGTTCGCGGTTAATGGGTTCAAGGTCGAAGGTTGCAGGCACAAGGTTCAGGATTTCGGGGACGAGGAAATCCTTGCGGTCATTGGCAACCACGCGAGTCACGCCGGGCAGGTCCAGGGCGTGCTGGGGGACGAGAGTCGCCCAACAGCCGGTGGCAACCACCTCCCCCGTCCCGCTCCGGGCGGCGGAGCGGATCTTCGAACGGGAATCGGCCGCGGCCGCGGCCGTCACCGAACAGGTGTTGACCACGCTCAGCTCCGCCTCCCCCGCCTCGGCCACGATCTCGTGCCCGGCGGCCCTGAACTGGCGCGCCATCGTCTCGATCTCGGATTGGTTCAGGCGGCAGCCCACCGAATCCAGGAAAACCTTCATACCACTAAACCTCGAACTCTATGAAATACGCAACACGCATCACGGCTTTATCACCACAAAATCGTCGAAAATCACGTCCACGCCGGTCTCGTCGAACGCGCCTGCCAGCAGGCCCACGTCGCCGCGGGCGAACTGGTCGTCATGCGCCAGCGCCACCGGGAATCCGTTGACGAAGAAGGTCAGGCTGTCGCCGATGCAATCGGCCCGCAGGTGGTTGACCGGGTCGCCGGTCTTGATCGCCAGGGAGGACTGCATCTCGTCTTGCCCGAGATGGACGGTCTCGCCGCCGCTGACCTTGCCGACCGCGTAAAAGCCGTCGCTGCTGATGACGAAGAAATAATAATTCCGGTCGTCCTGGTAGCGGCAGACCAGCCCGATGCGGTTCGAGACCGGCCCGGCATAGCGCCCGGCGTCCACTTCGATGCGGGCGTCGGCCAGGTCGAGGCCGGGGGTGGCCCAATAGTTGTAGCCGGGGTCGTTGACCAGGATGCGGAACACGCCGTTGTCGTAGCCGACGACGCCGCCTTCGTTGGAAACGCGTGACCAGCCGCCGGAGCGGTCGGAGAAATCGTCGCTGAAAAGTACGCTGCCCGATTCCGCCATCGAAACGCTGAGTTCGGCCATGCTGCAGGCCAGCGCAGCCAAAACGAGGCAAGACAGGGCAAACAGGATACGGCGCATGGAGGCTGATTTTATCATCATGGAGACACCTTCGAGAGAATCCGGCGGGCTTCCTCGCCGATCGGCCCGTCGTCCAGGGCCGCGTTTTGCAGGGCGGCAACGGCCGCCTCCCGCTCGTCCAATTCGAGATAGGCCTGCCCCTGGTGGAGCCAGGCCAGCGCAAAACCGGGGTCGGCTTCGAGCGCCCGGTTGAAATAGTCCTGCGCCATCTCCAGGTTGCCCATGCCGAAGAAGACCCAGCCGACCGCGTCCAGGGCGGCGGGGTCGCCGGGGGCCAGGTCGCGGGCTTTGACGGCTGCGGGCAGGCCCTCGTCTTCGAGATAAACGCCGTTGCGGGCGCAAAAGACGGCCAGCAAGCGCCAGTAACCGGCGTCGGTGGGAGCGAGTTCGGCAGCACGCTTGTAAAATGCCAGGGCAACCGGCAGATCGCCGAGTTGAGTGTAAACCTGGCCCAAAGCGGCATACCAGGCCGGGTCAGACGGGGCGAGGCGGACGGCTTCGAGATAGGACTCTTCGGCCTGCGTCCAATCCCCGGCGCGCTCGAAGTACAGGCCGCGCTGGGCGTGGATGGCGGCAGACCGGGAGTCCAGGGCGAGGGCCTGGTCCAACTCCCCGCTTCCGCCTTGACCGTTGGCCTGCTTCGCCAACCCAAGCCAGGCCCAGGCCCCGGCGTTTCCCGCGTCTGCGCCGACGGCTTGCTCAAAAACGACCTGGGCCAGCTTCCACTCGTTGACCGATCCCAGCCCCTGGCCGAGGATGAGCTTCGCCCGGGCGGCGTCCGCCTGCACGCGGGACAGGTTGAGGGCGGCGCGCAGCGCGTCCACAACGGGAGCATATTTATCGTCCAGGCGGGAGGCGGCCAGGAGGTGCTCGATGGCAGATCCCGGCTCGGAAACGGTCAGCAACAGCCCGAGGCGGTAGCGCGCATCCGCATCCTCAGGGTCCAGCGCAACCAGGTTTTCGAGAGCGGATTGCTCGGCCTGCCTGTCGCCGTTGAAATAGTAATAATTCGCCAGGCGCTGGTACAACAGCGGATGCGGGCCGAAAAGCTGCAAAGCCGCCTGCCAGGTCTGGAGGGCATTGCCGATTTCGCCCAAATTCCAATAAGCCAGGCCGAGCGCGTCCCAACCGGTGAGGGTCAATGCGTTTTTATCCCTGGCAGTTGCAAAAAGGCGGGCGGCCTGCTGGTAATCGCCGCCCTGGGAGGCCAGGAATCCGGCATATTCCCATAAAGAGGGTTCCCAGGGCTTGAGACGCGCCAGCCGCTCGAATAATTCGACTTTTTCAGTCAAATTGGCTGTCGTATAGGCCTGGTTTTCCACCTGTCCGGTTGTGATGACCACAGGAATGATCACCAACGCAGCGATCATTAACACGATGAGGAAAACCCGAAAACGCGGCATGGGCTTATTATAGGCTGAAATCGTATCTTCTCAGAGGGTGCGTCGCACCTGCTTTGACAGGACTGGTCCCAGCGATGACCGGCTCCGTTTGACGGATTCACCTGTCGGTAAGGTGCGACGCACTCGCGAGTCGCGGCGCTCTCTCTCGAAGCAATCTTCCCAATAGAGGGTGCGTTGCACCTGCTTTGACAGGACTGGTCTCAGCGATGACCGGCTCCGTTTGACGGATTCACCTGTCAGTAAGGTGCGACGCACTCGCGGAAGCAATCTTCCCCATCGTGCGGGAGACTGCTTCGTTTCACTCGCAGTGACAGGTTGTCGCCGTAGAAAAGGATGTTGCGGGAGGCGAAAGTGACTGTCACTTTTAAATTTCAGCCGCCGATAATCTGGTTTTGGCGGCCAAAAATTTAATTTCAGCCGCCGAAAATGGTGGTTTCAGCCGCCAATAATATTTTTTCAGCCGCCAAAAATTCGATTTCGGCGGCTGAAATTTCGTTAACCGCCCTGGAACCTGCTTTTGAGCCGTATAGATGTGCTTCCAGGGTCTTCACAGCTTTTTATATTTTTGCCTCTCTACCCAAATAATCGGAAGGAAAGTCAGTTGACCAGGACGATAGCTTTTTTGATATACGCGATGGCATTGGAGGCATAGCACAACCAGATTCATCGGGTCATTGTTTCGTTTGTTCCCATCAATATGATGAACTTCCAAACGCAAATCAGGCTCAAGCAATGCCTTCCGGTCACAATTTTGGCAGGTGAAATCTGCCCTTCTTCTTTCAACCAGGGAGCGTTTGTTCCAATCACTTGTATATGAGTGGCACATTTCAGTTTCCTTTCGCCTTTTTGATGAATCTTCGAAAATATTCTTGGTAAGGTCTGCCGAGAGATGGGTCTTTTCCAGCTATCTCCGCCTGCCCGGCAAGAGCAACGAGATCTTTTGCTATACGGCGTGCGGCCTCCGGCTTGAGAAGGACAAAATGATTGTCAGGTGTAAATATCATTACTGCCCCTGACAAGGCGACCAGGATGACTCGTTCATTAGGTTCGACAGGTTTTTCTTTCATGGTTTTCTCCTTGAGTAGTATGTAGTCGTGTAAAAACAACTTCCGTTTTTGATCCTGTTTTTCTTGGGAAAAATCACGAAAAGTAGGGAAGTTATTTTTACACAGGCCCTATTTTTAGTAACTGTTCCGGCAGCAATTTGTTAAGCCTTTTCAATTTTTCTTGGAGCGAAACTACATTGTGCCGACACTCTGTTAACTGTTATGACTGGGAATTTGTTAAGCCTTCTCGATTTTTTCTGAAGCGAAAACACTTTTTGTTCCTGTCCTGTTAAACGATTCCGATACAAAAAGTTAAGCAATTAAAGCGAAAGTGGCTGTTGTCTTTTGGACAACAGCCACTTGTCGGCAGTCAGTTCAATGGATCAGATTTCGAGCGGGTCTTCGGGATGGTCGGCATCCCAGAGCGCCTTATACTCTTCGTTCGTGAGACCGGTGTTCTCCGCATTCTTGAGGTTGCCGCGGAAGAAGCCATCCTCATTCAAGCCTTTTTTCAAGGTTACTTCGGGGCGGAAACGGATCACGATAGTCCCGTCGCGGTCAATGTACGGCGTAAACGTCCCAACGCCAGGCAGCTTGAGCGGGTGGCCCTCCCGGTTGAAGTCCAGGATGACTTCGCCCATTTCCTGGAACACCATCATCGCCTCGCTCTTGTTCAGGCCGGTGCGGCGTGACATGTTCTCCGAGGCGTCGTCCAACCCCGAGGTGGAAAGGTATTCGATCTTTGGACCGTACAGTGAAACAGCTTGCAAAAGCCTAGCCATATTAACCTCCTGGCTGTGTGAAGAGTTGAGATTGGGAGGACTTACGCTCCCCTGGGTTAAGTTGGGCAGATTCTACAAGTGTTTGTGCCGGGAGGCAATATCGGGGCGTTTTCAATTCTGTAAGGCGGGCAAGAGCGCCTGTCAATGCAAACCGTCCTGAGCGGAGCCGCCGGTCGCTGGCGGCGTAGTCGAAGGTGGCGAAGCAATCTTCCCCACAGCGCGGAAGACTGCTTCGGCAAAGAACGCCTCGCAGTGACAATCGCCCTGGACATAAAAGCTGAAATCGCATGATTTAATCACGATTGCGGGTAGGGCAACCGTGCTATAATTTTGTTGCGATTCCCATGAACTCACTCATCGAACAAACCTTCAAATTCCTTACTGACTCACCGGGTAATCTGGTTTATCACATTATCCTGGCTTTTTCCATCGCAGGCTCTCTCCAGAGCGCGGTCCATCACTGGCGGACGAGTGAATTCCCCCAGGCGCGGCGGGCTGTGCTGGGATTGAGCCTGCTTTTGCTGGCGCAATTGACCCTGTTCCTGGTCAGCGCAATGGGCTGGCAGGGGATTTTGAATCCCCAAGACGTGCTGCCCATCCTCGACCGGGCCTTCATAGTCATGAGCCTGTCCTGGTTCATCTGGTTGTGGGCCTTCCCCGAGCCCAGCCGGATCGCGGATTCTGGCACTGCGCTGCTCACCCTGCTGGCCGGGGCGGGATTCGTATTCAGCCTGGTCAGTTGGGGCCAGCGCCCGGCCAATGTGGTCAACTTCAACGGCAGCACCCAGGACCTGGTCTGGCAGGCTCTCTCGCTCGGGTTGATCGTCCTGGGCGGCGCAGTGCTGTTCACCCGCAAGCCAAATGGATGGGGGAATGCGGTGGCCTTGCTGTCCCTGGCCGCCCTGGGACACGTGGCTTATCTCCTGATCGGCCAGACAGGGGACTACTCAGGAGCCATCCGCCTGGCTTACATGGCGGCTTACCCGATCCTGCTGACGCTTGTCCAGCGTTTCCCCGCCACACCAACCCGCCCGACAACGGTCAAGGCCACCGAGGAGCAAATCGTCGAACGCCGCCGTTACAGCAGCGACCCGAAAACGATGCATGCCATGCTGGCCCTGGCCGCCGAACTGGACGATGAAAATATCGCCCACGGCATTACCCGCGCGATTGCCCAGGCCATGCTGGCCGATCTGTGTTTCCTGATCTATCTCGCCGACGACAACAAACTCCACATCGCCAGCGGCTTCGACCTGATCCGGGAGGAGAACCTGCCCGGCACCACCCTCAGCCGGGATACGATGCCCCTGCTGGCCAGCGCGGTGCAGCGCGCCCGTCCGCTGCGGCTGCCGGCCAGCAGCACCTCGCCCGACCTGAAAGGCTTGAGCGAACTGCTCGGCCTGAACAACCCCGGCCACCTGCTCAACGTCCCCATCCTCGACCCGCAGGAGGAACCGCTGGGCAGCCTGTTGCTGCTCTCGCCCTATTCCAACCGGGTCTGGAGCGCCGAAGACCAGACCTTCTTGCAAAATATTTCGCCGTCCTTCGTCCCGATCATCCTGAGAGGCCAGCGGGTGGGCGCGGTCGAAAAACAGCAATATGACGTCCAGCGCTCTTATGACCATGCCCGCATCCAGTTGCAGGACCTCCAGCGGCAAAATGAAGAACTGACCAAAAAACTGGATAACGCCATCCGCCAGGCCCAAAGCAAACAAGTGGGTAACGCCAACCTGGACGCCCTCCTGGCCGTCCAGCAAGAATCGCAACAGACCATCGAAAAACTCCAGGCGGAAATCGAAACGCTCAAGGCCCAAAAAAGCGCCAGTTCAGACAAACAGCTCGAACACGAATTACGCCTGACCCTCGAAGAAGTGGCCCACCTGCAAAATTCCCTGGCGCAGGCCAACATGCGCATGCTCGAACTTGAAAGCCAGCAGGCTTCATCGCTTTCGGTCGAGCAAGCCGAGATCATCGCCTCCATTTCACAGGAATTGCGCCAGCCGATGTCATCCATCGTCGGCTACACCGACCTGCTGCTGGGCGAATCGGTCGGCATCCTGGGGTCTTTGCAGCGCAAGTTCGTCGAGCGGATCAAAGCCTCCACCGAGCGGATCGGCAGCCTGATAGACGACCTGATCCAGATCACCTCCATCGAATCCGGGCTGATGTCGCTCAAGCCGGAGCCGATAGACCTGAACCTGATCATTGACAACGCCATGGCCTACACCGGCAGCCAGATGCGCGAGAAAAACATCTCGCTGCAACTCGACCTGCCCAAATCCCTCGACCCGATCTACGCAGACCGGGAAGCCGTCCAGCAAATCCTGATCCACCTGCTCCAGAACGCCGGGGCCGCCACCCCAGTCGAAGGCACGATCACCCTGCGGGTCCGCACCCAAAAGGAGGAAAAGCAGGATTTCGTCCTGATCCAGGTGGCCGATACCGGCGGAGGCATCCCCAACGAAGACCTGCCGCGGGTCTTCTCCCGCCTCTACCGGGCCGACAATGTACTCATCCAGGGCATCGGCGATACCGGCGTCGGGCTGTCCATCGCCCGCACGTTGACCGAAGCCCAGTCCGGGCGTATCTGGGTGGATACCGTCCCCGGGCAGGGTTCGACCTTTAGTGTCTTACTGCCCCTGGCAGGTTCGCCAACCGTCCAGGCAGCCGAGGGAGATTAAACGGTGCGCAGCCTGCGAGAAATCATACCGGGGATACTGATTGCCCTGGTATCGGTCGGTTTGATCCTCGGCAGTCTTTCGCTCGCCTTCTCGGAGGATAATCCGGCCCTGGCCCCTTCGCCCACACCTTCCCAGCCTCCGTCAGCGACCGCCCCTGCGCTGGCTTCACCAATCCCCGCCAGCCCGATCCCGACCATCCTTCCCAGCCTGACGTTTACCGTCACCCTCTCCATCTCCAGCCCAACCGCCACCATCACGGCTTTCCCGCCCACCCTGGCGGCCACGATCACGGCCTGCGCGCCGCCCTCCGGCTGGGTGCGGAACTACATCGTCCAGACCGGGGATACCCTGTTCCGTATCAGCGGTTTATATGGCATCAGCGCCGTCCAATTGCAGCGCGGCAACTGCCTGAATTCCACCATCATCGTCCCGGGCCAGCGGCTGTGGGTCCCCAATGTGGCGACCCGCACCTTCACCGCCTCACCGACCGGCCCTGCCAGCGCCACGCCAAGCCTGACCGGAACGCCCTCCCCTTCCAACACCCCTGCGCCGGATACCGACACGCCCGGGCCGACAAATACTGCCCCGCCTACCGAATCTCCCACGCCTTTCCCCAGAACCGACACGCCCACAGCCACACCCTGACAATTGACCATGAAAGCCCGTCTGTGCTGCCTGCTCACATTCCTGGCTTTGCTGATGACTGCCTGCAACCTGCCGTCCGGGACGCCTGAGTCGGCCTCGCAGCCGCAGTTCGTCGTGGTGACGCGCGTCCCCAACCCGACTACAACACCGACGCCGTTCCGCCCGCAGCAGGTCTCGCAAGCGTCCCCGACGAGGGGGGATGTTACCGTTTTCGAGGAACCCTCCGGCGAAGACCTGCTCCCCTCCCCCACCCTGACCCCTTTCCCGGCCGTGACAGTCGGCCCGTCACCGACCGCCACCCTCAACCTGCCCACCCCCGACGGGACCCAGTCCCTGCTGCCCGAAAACTGGACCCCGCCCAACATCTACGCCCCTGCCGGTGTACCGACCGCCTTCCCGCTGATGACCGACTCCGATACGGTCACTTTCCTGCTGCTCGGCTCAGACCTGCGTCCGGGATCCTCTTTCAGGACAGATACCATCGTCATCGCCGCGCTCAGGCCCAAGTCCGGGCAGATTTCGCTGCTCTCCATCCCGCGGGACTTCTGGGTCTACATCCCTGAATGGGGCATGAACAAGGTCAACACCGCCTACCAGCACGGCGAACTCTACAACTATCCCGGCAAAGGCCCCGGCCTGCTTAAAGACACCCTCCTGTACAACCTGGGCATCCGCATTGACCACGTGGCCATGGTGGACTTCGACGGCTTCCGCCGCGTGGTAGATACGCTGGGCGGTGTGGACGTGCCCATAGCCTGCGCCTACACCGACTGGCGGCTGATTGACCCCTCGCTCAACCCGAACTACGAAGCCAACTGGCACCTGTACACCGCCGGGCCGGGCCTGGTCCACATGGACGGCGACCTGGCGCTCTGGTATGCCCGCTCACGGATGCGTTCCAGCGACTTCGACCGCGGCCGCCGCCAGCAGGAGGTGTTGCGCGCCCTCTTCAACCAAATCTTGAGCAGCGATACCCTGGCAAAAATCCCGGCGCTCTACAACGACATCACCTCCACAGTTGCCACAGATTTGACCCTGGGGAATATGATCCAACTGGCCTGGATGGCCCCGCAGTTCACCAGCGCCGACGTGCGCTCGTACTACCTGAAACCGCCCATCGTCTATTCGACCTTCAGTGACGGGGGAGCCTACATCCTGATCCCCAACGGGGACCAACTCTACAACCTGGTGCAGCGCTTCCTGACCGATTCGCCGCAGGTGGAGGCGCGCGAGAGCGTCAAGGTCGAGGTCCGCAACGGCTCCTCCTACGCGGATTGGGACGCCCTGGCCGCCTCCCGCCTGGCTTACGCCGGGTTCGAGACCAGCCTGGCCCCGGCCGATTCCCAGGGCTACGACCAGACCCTGCTCTACGATTTCACAGCCGGGCAGGATAATGAACAAGTCCAGTTGCTCCTGGCCGTCCTCGGCCTGAACGGCTCGGCCCTGGTCTCGGTCCCCAACTCCGAAAGCCAGGTCAGTTACGTGCTGCTTCTGGGAAACGATTACAAGCCCTGTTTCAATCCAGACGGCATGACGCCCTAAACTAAATAGCCCGAATATCCTAATTGACAAATCTACCCATTATGCCTTAAACTATACGCAGACAGCGTGTCTACACGCTATTCAAGGAGAAACCTATGAGCGACACATCCCCCGTAGCCCACATCAGCGCCCAGACCCCCTTGCTGCCTGCGATCAACGCCTGGCAGATGTTCCTCAACGACCAGGGACGCTCCCCGTACACGATCAAGGCCTTCATGTCGGACCTGGGGCTGCTGGCGAGCTACTTTCCGCCCGACCGGCCGCTCGGCGCAATCACGACCAATGACCTGATCCGCTACCTGGACTGGATGCAGAACGAGCGCGGGGTCCCGTGCAGCCCGAAGACCCTGGCCCGGCGGATCACCTCCACCAAGTCCTTCTTCCGCTGGCTGCACCAGTACGGGGTATTGATCGTTGACCCGGCTGAAAGAGTGCCGCAGCGCTCAGTCATCAGCCCCTTACCGACCGTGCTGACCGAGGAGGAGACCGCCGCCGTCCTCCAGGCTGCGGAGGCCCACCGCCGCCAGGAAAAACCGGATGCGCGCTATTACGCCCTGATCTACCTGGTACTGGCGACCGGGATCAAGAAAAGCGAATGCCTGGGCATCCACCTCAACCACATTGACCTGGAAGCCCCGGACGGGCCGATGGTCTTCATCCGCTACGGCAGCCCGTCGAACCGTTACAAGGAGCGCAAGATCGCCCTGCCCGAAGACTGGATCCCGGCTTACCAGGAATACCTGTCCCAGTACCAGCCCGTGGACCAACTCTTCCCCTGGTCGCCGCGGCGGCTGGAATACTTACTGGAAGACATCGGCAAGGAAGCCGGGCTGGTAGACAAGCACCTGTCCTTCGACATGTGCCGTTGGACCTGCGCCGTGCAGGATTTCCAGGGCGGCATGGAACCGGACCGGGTGCGCCAAAAACTGGGGGTCTCGAAGATCCAGTTCCGCGAGATCCACATGAAGCTGCGACAGCTTACCGGGGACAATTCAGAACCTGCCAGCGAAGATTGACGAAAGCGGCGGGCAATGCCCGCCGCTTTTTATTCCACTGCTCTCGCCAGTTTGAAATACACCAGCCGCCGCGTAGACTCGACCACCCGGAACGAATGGGCCGGACGATACCCCGGCACCCAGACGATTGTATTGTCCATGCACAATAACGGCCAGGATTCCCGCGCCCGTTGCGGGAGCTTGACATTGATGAAGAAATCTGACAGTTTCATTGTGTGGCCGTCCATGCCGTAGGGTTCGAAGCGGTCGCCGGGCCGCCGCGAGCGCAGGCTCAGGGGACCGGATAATTTATCGGCATCCAGCCAGACCTGGTAGGGGTCGTCGTTTTTCTGGATGCGCTCACGGGCCAGGGCGGGAATCTCCCACAGCTCGGAAACCAGCGTCCACTCGCCGGGCAGGTTCACCCGTCCGGGGATCGGGGCGGGCAGGATATCGCTCAAAGCCTGCGGCCAGCGTCCGGGCGGGTCGGCATCCCTGGCCGACAGGTAGGCAATCCCCTCCTCCACGAATGAATAGAGGCCGTGAGGCAAATCCAGGCTCGAAGACCGATCCGGCGTGGAAATGAAAGCGGTGAGGCGGGTGATGGTTTCGAAATCCATATCGCGCCAGGTGGCGCAGAGCGACTGGCAGGCGCGCCGGGCGAGGCTGCGCTGGACGCCGACCGGGAAGGATGCGAATTTCTCGGCATGAAAACCCAGGTATCCATTGCCGGATTCGGCCAGGGCTGAATTCCAGGCCTCATCCACGATTTCGGCCAGGATTTCGTGGTCTGCGGCCAGGGTTTGGGAGGTGCGCCAGAGGGCCTCGCGGAAGCGGGGGTTGTAGGTTTCCAAAACCGGGATGAGCAGGTGGCGCAGGCGGTTGCGCAGGTAACTCAGGTCGCTGTTGGTCACGTCTTCGTGGGGGTGCAGGCGCTTCATGGCGCAATAGACCACTGTATCTTCGTGCCAGAGATTGAGCAGCGGGCGCACGAGCGGGATTTTCCCGTCATACGGTGGCAGGATGGTCCGGTAGGTCATGCCTTTCAGACCGCTCAACCCCGCGCCTTGCAGGAAGTGCATCAAGACGGTTTCGACCTGGTCGTCGGCGGTGTGGCCGACGGCAACCGCCTGGGCATTGTACTTGTGGGCTTGCTCGAACAGAAAGCGGTAGCGGACCTCGCGGGCTGCTTCCTCTATGGACAGGGTATGCTCGCGGGCGTAGGCGTTGACATCAATCGACTCGATGCACGAGAGCAGGTTCATGCGGGCTGCCAGGCGCTCGACCGCGTTGGCATCGTTTTGAGATTCTTCGCGCAATTTGTGGTTGAGATGGGCCACGACCACCTTATACCCGGCTGATACCAGGGCGTCGAGCAGGGTCAGGCTGTCGGCCCCGCCGGAGACGCCGGCGACGATGGGCCGGTCTTTGGTCAGGCGGCAGGCATCCTGCATGATCGCCCCAAGGTTTTCGAACATTGCTGCATCCATGATCGGCGGCCTCGGTTCCGGGTTAGAGTTGGTAGAGTTCGACCAGCACGCCTGAGGCGCTTTCAGGGTGGATGAAGGCGTAGCGTTTGCCGTCGGCGCCGGCGCGCGGCTCATCGTTGATCAGGCGCACACCTTTGGATTTCAATTGGGCCAGCATGGCTTCGATGTCGTCCACTTCGAGGCAGATGTGGTGCATGCCAGGGCCGCGTTTGGACAGGTATTTGGCGATCCCGGAATCGCCGGTGGTGGGGACGACGAGTTCCAGTTCGGAGTTTTCGAGAGGCAGGAAGGCGATCTGTGATTTTTCGGCAGGCACGTCCCGTAATTCGTGCAGGCTCATGCCGAGGGCGTCGCGCCAGAAGGACAGGGCGCGTTCCATGTCGTCTACGACGACGGCTACATGATTGATGGATTTGATAATGGGCATAAATCTCCTGAGTTTATTTTTCGGATTCCAGCAAGTCCATATACGCGCCTTCGAGCAGGTCATCTCCCCGGATGCCGAGACGGCGCATCAGGTCTTCGGCGATAGACTGGCCTTCAGCGTCGGTCTGACCCTCGCGCAGGACGACTTCCAGTTCCATGAAATGGCCCAGCCCCTCGACCTCGTCCACGTGGATGCGGGTTTGCCCGGCCAGGTAGAGATAACGCGTCTTGCGGACCACGCCGCGCAACCCAAGGGCTTCGGTCAAAACCTTTTTAAGGGTATCCGGCTCGCCGGTCCGGGAGAAATGGTAGTCGGAGCGTTTGGGGCCATCCTGGTCCGGCCGCTCGTAGTAGATCAGCCAGCCTTCGTCGGGGGAGATGATCCGCAATTTCAGGCGGCCTTTTCCGGTGCGGAAGAAAATATCCTCCTGCGGGATGATTTCCACCGGCGTGTCGCTTAGGGTTTGGGCGCGTTGTTTGAGGGCTTCGATGTCGGCCACGCGGGCTTTGATCTCGATGTTGACGGGCATGACGGGTCCTTTCGATGGGGTTCAGGCCAGAGTATAGATGCAAATCCCGCGGCTGGCAAGTAAGGGATCAGCGGCCCCGCGCCGGGTTGCCGTTTTCAGCCAGGGGCACTTCGGTCTGTTCGAGCAACTCCAGCAGCACGCCCGTCGTGGTTTCACCGCTGAGCAGGCTTTCAGGATTCACCGCCATGCGATGCGCCAGGCTGACCACCGCCGTGGCTTTGACATCATCGGGGATGGCGAAATCCCGCCCGCGCAGGGCGGCGTGGGCCTGGGCAGCCCGGAACAGGGCCAGGCTGGCGCGCGGGCT
>DIDQ01000128.1 GCA_002418215.1 Anaerolineales bacterium UBA5796 | reverse complement strand
GCGGGCAACCCCAACACCGGCAAATCCACCCTGTTCAACTCCCTCACCGGGCTGAAACAGCACACCGGCAACTGGCCCGGCAAGACCGTCACCCGCGCCGAGGGCGGCTACCAGTTCAACAACGTGCGCTACAAACTGGTGGACCTGCCCGGCACCTACTCGCTCCTTTCCGCCTCGCAAGACGAGGAAGTGGCGCGGGATTTCATCCTGTTCGGCCAGCCGGACTGCACCATCGTCGTCACCGACGCGACCGCCCTGGAGCGCAACCTGAACCTGGTGATGCAGGTGATGGAGATCACCGACCGGGTGGTGGTGGCGGTCAACCTGATGGACGAAGCCCGCCGCAAGGGACTGGAAGTGGACACCCGCAGCCTGGCCCGGGACCTGGGCGTGCCCGCCATCCCGGTCGTGGCCCGCACCGGCGAGGGCATCTCCTCCCTGCTGCAAACCATCGAGCAGGTCATCAACGGCGACATCCTCACCAAACCGCACCGGGTCAGCGGCACGCCCGAGATCCAGCGCGCCATCGAGGAACTGGTCCCGGTCATCGAGCAGGCCGTCCCCGGCATCCCCAACCCCCGCTGGGTCGCCATCCGCCTGCTCGACGGGGACGCGCGGGTCCAACGGGCTTTATCGAGCGGCGAATTCCCCGAAATGATCGCCCGCCAGCGCCGCGCCGAGGTGCAGTTCAGCCGGAAGATGGCGGTGGAGGGAAGGCAGTGAGCGGTGTTCAGTATCCAGTATTCAGTGAGCGGTTGTCGGTGAACAATTTCGCAGGTGAATTATGACAATGACCAATTACCAACCCCAGGACGTCATCGCCAGGGCCGAGGCCCTCCGGTCCAATCTCTCCTCCGGCTTCCGGGACGAGATCGTCAAATCGCTTTACGCCGAGGCCGAGACCATCGCCAGGCGGGCAGTCAAATCCGCCTCGGACAAAAGATACGACTTCGACCAGAAAGTTGACCGGCTGGTCACATCTCCGATTTTCGGCCTGCCGATCATGCTGGTCATCCTGGCGGTCATCATCTGGCTGACCGTCCAGGGCGCAAACGTCCCCTCGCAGTTGATCGCCCAGGGCCTGTTCTGGGTCGAGGGGCAGGCCGCCAGCCTCTTTGACGCGGCCGGTATCCCCTGGTGGATCACCGGCTTCCTCTGGCATGGCGTCTACCGCGGCCTGGCCTGGGTCATCTCGGTCATGCTGCCGCCGATGGCCATCTTCTTCCCGGCTTTCACCATCCTCGAAGACCTGGGCTACCTGCCCCGGGTCGCCTTCAACCTGGACTGGCTGTTCAAGAAATCCGGGGCGCACGGCAAACAATCCCTGACCATGGCGATGGGATTCGGCTGCAACGCCGCCGGCGTGGTCGCCACCCGGATCATCGACTCGCCCCGCGAGCGCCTCGTGGCGATCCTGACCAATAACTTCGTCCCGTGCAACGGACGTTTCCCCACCCTGATCATGCTGGCGACCGTCTTCGTGGCGGCGGCCTTCCCCCCGGCGCTGACCTCCCTCGTCGCCGCCGGGACCGTGGTCGGGGTGGTGCTGGTCGGCGTGTTCTTCACCCTGTTCATGTCCTGGCTGCTCTCGAAGACCATGCTCAAGGGCGAGGCCTCCGCCTTCACGCTGGAACTGCCGCCTTACCGCCGCCCGAACGTGGGACGCATCCTGTACACCTCGCTCATAGACCGGACCCTGTTCGTGCTGTGGCGCGCCATCCAGACCGCCGCACCGGCCGGGGCCGTCATCTGGATCCTGGGGAACATCAACGTCGCGGGCGTCAGCCTGGCCCAGCACATTGCCAACTTCCTGAACCCCCTCGGCTTGCTGATCGGCCTGGACGGGGTGATCCTGCTGGCTTACGTCATCGCCATCCCGGCCAACGAGATCGTCGTCCCGACGATGATGATGGTCTACATGGGCACCGGCATGATGACCGACATCCCCACCTTCGACGCGTTACGCACCCTGCTGGTGGACGGCCACGGCTGGACGATGCTGACTGCGGTCAACCTGATGCTCTTCGCCCTGTTGCACAACCCCTGCGCCACGACCATCCTGACGATCTACAAAGAAACCGGCAGCAAGAAATGGGCCGCCGTCAGCGTGGCGATCACCCTCGGCATGGCCTTCCTGGTGACGTTCATCACGGCAACTGCGGCCCGCTTGCTGGGGTGGGCCTGACGAAAGATTTCGGAGTCCGGCATCTCCTGATGTCGGACCGGCCAGCTTCCAAAATCAGGAGATTTCGGAGTCCCGAATCAAAAGAGGTCGGAAGGTGTTGAACCTTCCGGCCTCTTTGCTTCTTACTTCTTACTTCGTAACTTTTTACTTCTTACTTTTTACGAACTACGGCTGCGTCTGCCAGCGACCGCCGCGTCCGCCCATCATGCCGGGGCCGAAGCCGCCCTGGTAGCCGGTGCCGTCCTGCGGGGCGACGCCACCGTGCGGGCAGTTGCCGAAGCCGTAGCCGCTGGCGTACATGCTGTTCATCCGCTGGAGCATCCAGTCGGCCTGCTCCTGGGTGAAGACCCCGTCGGCGACAGCCTTGTCGAAGGCAATGGTGTGGACTTCGGTCATGAAGGCGGGCAGGTCCGCTTCGGCCACGCCGTTATCCAGGGCGATCTGGTACATCGGCACGCCGGAGGCCAGCAAGTCTTCGACCTGCTCTTCGGTCAGGCCGAGTTTCTCAGCCAGGGCCTGTTCGACGTAATCGTGCATCGGGCCGTAGCCGCCGCGTCCGCCCCACATCATGCCGGGGCCGTAAGGCTGGGTGGGCTGCGCGCCCTGAGCGAAAGCCACGCCAGCGCCGAGAGCGCCGAGCGCCAGGACAACGAGGCCAACGATCAAAAGTGTCTTTTTCATGGTTGTTACTCCTTTAGTTTGTTTTACGGTTGATTTGTTTCATACCGTTATTCTGGCTTTAGGATACAACCGCCATGTAAAGGTACTATAAAGATTTGTCTAAGGAACGCAAAAGATAATTGCCTACCCGCGAGTGCGTCGCACCTGACCCTGATGCAAAATCCCGTCAAACGAGGTCGTTTTCCACTTGGAACAAACTCGTTTAGATCGGTGCGACGCACCTTCATCATTCAAGCCGATTTACTCGAAGAAATCTTCCAGCACCTGGTTGTACTCGTCGGGACGATTAAGGTAGATGAAATGCCCCACGCCCGAAAAGGTGTGGACTTGAGCAGAGGGATACGTCGCTTTGAGTTGTTCCCGCAGCGTTTCCTCGACGAGGGGGTCGTTGTCCGCTTCGATGATCAGCACCGGCAGCGACAGGGGGACCGCGTCGAATTTCTCGACCACGCAGGCGTAGCGCCCGGCGACCTGGGCCTTGCCCATCCGCCCGGCGGCGATCTCGTTCAGGAAGGCCAGGGTCAATTCGTCGTTGCCGGAGGCCGGGTAGATGCTATCCTCGAAGCTGCCTTTGAGCACGCCGATGACCGCCCACTCCGGCAGGTAGGGGATGAGCGAGCCGATGGTGCCGTTCTTTTCCAGGATCAGGTCGTTCGGCGGGAAAGTGTTCGAGAAAACCGCGGCCGTTACCCGGTCCGGGTGACGCCCCGCCAGGTATTGGGCGAAGTATCCGCCCAGGGAGGTGCCGACCAGTTGGAACCGGTCCACGCCCTCGGCGTCCAAAATCCCCAAAACGCCCTGTTCCATTTTCGCCAGCGTGTCCACTGCCGGGTAGGTCACGGCGATGACGCGGGTGTCCGGCTCGAAATAACTGATCTGCTGCCACCAGATGTCGGCTGCGCCGGTCATGCCGTGCAGGAACAGGATGGTCCGGTCCCCGCTCCCGGCAGAGAGGTACTCCCAATCCCGGCCCTCGACCGTGAGCGTCTTCAGCGGGTGCGAGCTGCGGAAGGCCTGCAACGCGGCGGCCCGGGCGGGGTCAACGTCGGCATAAAGGCTGTCGAAGGGCCGGGGCAGCACCGGGAAAAAATAGGCCGCCAGCAAAGCCACAATGACGGTCAGCGAAACAAGCCATTTGCGTTTCATTTTTCTGCTCCTTTTATGGGATGAGTGGATTATACACAAAACCATATTGACAAACGATATATCGCATGGTAATATATCGCTGCTCGATATAGCGACGGTCGACATAAGGAACCCGATGAGCACAAATTTCAACAAATACCTGCCCCTCACCGAATCCACTGCCTACATCTTGTTAGCCTTGAATGAGCCACTTCATGGCTACGGTATCATGCAAAAAGTGGAAGAGATGAGCGAAAATACTGTAAAACTTGGGCCGGGCACGCTCTACGGGGCATTTTCCACCCTCGAAAGCGAGGGGTTGATCGCCAAGGCTGGTGAGGAAGACCGCCGCAAGATTTACATCCTGACCGATAAAGGCCGCCAGGTGCTCAAGGAGCACATCCGCCGCTCTGAAATCCTGGTGCAAAATGGTGAGATAACAAAAGGCTGGTAATCTTTAGGAGAATGAAATGACCACGATGAAACAATTCCGCTGGTTCTGGGCCTGGGACGATGAGAAGGAAGAAGCCTGGTTGCGTGAAATGTCGCAGAAAGGCTGGCATTTCAAATCGGTCAGGCTGCCCGGCAACTACACCTTCGAGCAGGGCGAGCCACGCGACGATGTATATCGCCTTGATTTCTTTACTGACCGCAAAGACATGGTCAACTACCTGCAACTCTTTCAGGATGGAGGCTGGGAATACCTGGGTGAAATGAATATCTGGCAATATTTCCGCAAGCCTGCCGTTGGCGGCATTGCCCCTGAAATCTTCAGCGATAATGCTTCGAAAGCTCACAAATACCAGCGCGTGACATTAATCCTGGTGATTTTGCTGCCTATCTTTCTTGAATGCATGAACATCTTCTGGCGCAGCGACAGAGAATACATGAAGCCTGTAAGCCTGATTTGGGCTGCATGGATGATTTTCTACGTTTTTGCCATGCTGAAATTACTGCAACGCATCAGCCAGCTCAGGAACAAGGTCTGATACACGAACCAGCAAACTTTCGGCTCGCTGGTTTCATGATTAGATGTCTTGCATTAGCTATAGGGCAAACGTGATGCAAACCTTTTAAGCCACTGAGACACGGAGACTCGGAGAAAAAGAAGAAAAAAACTCTGTGACTCCGTGACTCCGTGGCAAAAATCGGACTTTTGCAAGAGGTCAATTTTAACGAAATTGCATCGTTAAAAAAGCGCTAAACAGCTAACATCAAGAGGGATTTCAAGCTATCTCATGGAGGCGAAATGTTCATCTTTCAGGTCCACCACTACATCAAGCCTGAAATGGTCGAGGCTTACAAAGCCGCCACGCTCGAAAACGCCCGCAAGACCATCGCGGAACCCGGCATAGTCCGCTTCGACGTGTTCCAGGATGCCGAAGATCCGACCCATTTCAGCCTGTTGGAAATCTACAGGGATGAGGCAGCCCGTGAAGCCCACCTGCAAACCGGGCATTTCAAGGCCTGGGCCGAAGTCTACTACGCTACAAGAGAGCGCGTCGGCAATGGGAATGAATTTACCGCCCTGTTCCCGGACGAAAAAGAGTGGGGATAACGCAGTTCCTGGATTTCCATATTGCCCAGGGGAATTTTAGCCTCCTGGCCTGCGTCCAATTACTCGAAGAACTCGACCGCGTCTTGCAATATCCCAAATTCCAACGCTACTTCGACGATGAAACCCGAATCCGCTTTGTAGCCCTGGTCGCCGGCCTCGGCGAGTTGGTGGACATACCCGATAATATCCCGCAACTCCTCCGCGACCCCAATGACGATTATCTGATCGCCTGCGCCCTGGCGGGTTACGCCGATTTCATGATCAGCGGGGATAAAGATTTGCTTGAGCATTGCCGGGGAATAAATCCCCCGGCTACTCCTACAAAGCCGCCTGAAGGCGGCTCAGAGTCCGCTTTAGCGGGCTTGGCAGGAATAGCCCGGACGTTCCACGTCCGGGCGGGCTGGAAAATTAAACGAGACAGCCGTTCACCGACTGCCTCGCACTGCTTCTCACTTTTTACTTCTCACTAATTACCAATTACCCCTCTTCCCCTGCCACCAGTTTGATCCGCTCCCAGGGTTTGAGTTTCGCATCGTCGGCCAGGATGTTGCGCAACTCGTACATCTCGTCCCGCAGGGCGGCGGCGCGCTCGAATTCGAGGTTCTTGGCGGCCTCCTTCATCTGCTTTTCCAGTTCGGCCACGACCTTTTCCAGTTCGCGCCGGTCGGTTTTGCCGCCTGCCCGGTATTTGGCTCTCTCCTCGCCGACCGCCAGGGCTGATTCACGCGCCTCCGCAGAAAGCGAATCGGTGATGTCGCGGATAGCCTTGTGGATGCTGACCGGGGTGATGCCATGCTCGGTGTTGTAATTCACCTGTTTGGCGCGGCGGCGGCTTGTTTCTTCGATGGCAAAATTCATCGAGTCGGTCACCCGGTCGGCGTACATGATCACCCGTCCGTTGACGTGACGGGCGGCGCGGCCGATGGTCTGGATCAGGGCCGTGCCGGAGCGCAGGAAACCTTCCTTGTCGGCGTCCAGGATCGCCACCAGCGAGACTTCGGGCAGGTCGAGGCCCTCGCGCAGCAGGTTGATGCCCACCACCACGTCGAACACGCCCAGGCGCAGGTCGCGCAGGATGCCGACCCGCTCCAGCGTCTCGACTTCCGAATGCAGGTAGTGGACTTTGATGCCCAGCTCCATCAGGTACTCAGACAGGTCTTCGGCCATGCGTTTGGTCAGAGTGGTGACGAGGATCCGTTCTCCCACCTCGACCCGTTTCCTGATCTCGCCGATCAGGTTATCCACCTGTCCCTGAACCGGGCGCACTTCGATCTCCGGGTCCACCAGCCCGGTCGGACGGATGATCTGTTCGGCCACCTGGTCGGCGCGTCCCAGTTCGTAGGGTCCCGGCGTGGCGGAGGTGTAGATGGTGTACCCCATGCGCTTCTCGAACTCGTCGAACTTGAGCGGGCGGTTGTCGAGGGCGCTCGGCAGGCGGAAACCGAACTCGACCAGGGTCTCCTTGCGGGAGCGGTCGCCGTTGTACATGCCGCGGATCTGCGGCACGGTCATGTGACTCTCGTCGAGGATGAGCAGGTAATCCGAGGGCAGGAAGTCCACCATCGTCCAGGGCGGGGTTCCGGCGCTGCGCCGGTCGAGGTGGCGGGAGTAGTTCTCGATCCCGGAGCAATAACCGACCTCGCGCAGCATCTCCAGGTCATATTGGGCGCGCTGTTCCAGGCGCTGGGCTTCCAGGAATTTGCCCTGCGCCTTGAAGAGTTTGAGCCGTTCTTCGAGTTCGGTCTCGATGTCTTTGATGGCGTCCTTGAGCTTGTCGTCGGCGGTCATGTAATGCTTGGCCGGGTAGATGTCCACCGACTCGAGTTCGGCGTGGATCTCGCCGGTCAGCGGGCTGAAATCCAGGATGCGCTCGACCTCGTCACCGAAGAAGGTGATGCGGTAGCCGCGCTTGTCGGCATAGGCGGGGATGATCTCCAGGGTATCGCCGCGCACGCGGAAGGTCCCGGCCCGCAGTTCCAGGTCGTTGCGCTGGTACTGCCCCTCGATCAGTTGGCGCATCAGGGCGTTGCGGCGGTAAAGTCCCCCCACTTTCAGATTGACCGCGCCGCGCAGGAATTCATCCGGCGAGCCGAGGCCATAGATGCACGAGACCGAGGCGACAATGATGACATCCTTGCGGGAGACCAGGGCAGTCGTGGCGGCCAGGCGCAGGCGTTCGATCTCCTCGTTGATCTCGGTTTCTTTTTCGATGTACAAGTCGTGGCGGGGGACGTAGGCTTCAGGCTGGTAGTAATCGTAGTACGAGACGAAGTACTCGACCGCATTCTCCGGGAAGAATTCGCGGAACTCGGCGTAGAGTTGGGCGGCCAGGGTTTTATTGTGGGCCATGATGAGGGCCGGCATCTGCAGTTCCTGGATGATGCTTGCTACGGTGAAGGTCTTCCCGGTTCCGGTTGCGCCGAGCAGGACCTGGTGACGCATCCCGTTATGGACGCCGCTCACCAGGCTGGAAATGGCTTCGGGCTGGTCGCCCGTGGGGATAAATGGGGCTTGGAGTTTGAAATTCATGGGAGCATCCGATTGAATGATAAAGGGAACGGACGTTCTATTATAGCGTAAAGATCGGACTTTTACCACAATCTTCCCGAAAATTAAGACCATACCTATTTTGACACAATTCGAAAGATAAAAGGACAACTATTGTATAATTTGCATTAATCAGGCGCTGATAAATTCCCGAATTGATTAGCCTTGGGGCAAATCCAAGTTAGTGAATGAATTCATTTTAATGTTGGAAAATAAAATGGATAGAACCGATCATCAAGCAGGTCCGCAACCCATGTCTAAATATTCGACCCAATATAAAGCCTTGTTGACAACCCTGGTAGGGATATTTCTGGCCGAAGTAGTGGCAATGGTGGCCATCTTCTTCCTGGATATACCCTCTTACTGGTTGACCACCCTGGTCGACTCCAGCATCATGGTCGTCCTGATCTTCCCGCTTCTATACTATTTCTCGCTCCGCCCGCTCCTCAAAGAGATCGCTGAAAAGGAAAAAGCCGAGGCAGCCCTTCACAACAGCCATAAGGAACTGGAAATCCTGGTCGTCGAGCGAACAAAAGCCCTCGCCAGGACCAATGAAGCCTTGCGCAAATCGCAGGACGAGTTGGAGATCCGCGTCCAGGAGCGGACCCGCGAACTCGAAAAAGCCAACGAGGGCCTGCTGGCCGAGATCGCCGAACGCAAACGGGTAGCGGCCCAATTGCGTTTGCAGACCCAGGCGCTGGAATCAGCCGCAAACGGCATTTTCATCACCGACAAAGCGGGGATCATCGTCTGGGCGAACCAGGCAATTTCCGAAATGACCGGATACGAGCGCGACGAGATCGTCGGCCATACCCCAGAAATCCTCCAGGCCGGGCAGCACCCTCCCGAATTTTACAAAGATATTTGGAACGCGGTCAGCGCGGGCAAGGTCTGGCACGGCGAGATCGTAAACCGCAAGAAGAACGGTGAAATCTACATCGAAGAGCAAACCATCACCCCTGTCCTCGACGACAATAACGAAATCGGCCATTTCATCGCCATCAAGCAGGATATTACCGAACAAAAAAAGGCCAACGAAGCAGTCCAAAAAGCCAATGAAGAGCTGCTTTTGATGAGCCAGGCCGAACACCAGCAGAGGCTGCTCGCCGAAGGCCTGGTCCAATCCCTGATCGCTTTGAACACCAGCCTCGACCTGACCAGCGTCCTCGACCAGATCATGGAACAGGCGCTGCGGGTCATCCCGGCGACGGCGGTCGCGATCATCCTGGTGCAAGATAAACAAGCCATCATCGCCCGCCAATTAGGGAAAAAGAGCTACCCGAAAGCCACCGGATCATTGAGCGATACCCTTTCGATAGATTCCTTCCCGCTCTGGAAGACGCTCTGCGAGAAAAACGAGGCGGTCATCGTCCCCGATGCCACCCTTGACCCAAACTGGCGGACCGCCCAAAGTTCCGATTGGATCCGGTCGGCCTTGTGCGCTCCGCTCACGGTCAGCGGCCAGGTCATTGGCATTATCAACCTGAACAGCGACATCCCAAACGCGTTCGAGCCGGAAATGAAAGTGATGCTCAATGCCTTCGCAACCCCGGCCGCGGTCGCCATCCAGAATGCGCGCCTGTATTCCGCCGAACAAAAGGCGCGGCTCAACGCCGAAACCTTGAGCGCCGCGAGCACAGCCCTGACCCAGACCCTGGAATTCGAATCGGTGCTCGAAGTGCTCCTCGATTACATGCAGATCGCCATCCCTTATGATGCGGCGATGATCGTTTTATCGGAAGAGGAATCCCATTACCACGCCAGGACAATACGCGACTCGGAGGCCTGCCCGCTTTTCATTGACGAAGTGAACTCCCTGATCGAAATCAAGTGGGGATCGCTGTTCGAGGAACAGATCAAATTGCGCGAGGCTGCCCTGGTGCCGGACGTGAGCCTGGACCCAAAGTGGAAGGTCCCCCAAGAATTCGACCAGGTCCGTTGCCTTTTGAGCCTCCCGTTGGAAACGAAAGATAAAGTCATTGGCGTGGTCATCATCATCCGCACCGAGGTCGATTCGATCAACGACCAGAATTCACAGATCGCCCAGGCCATCGTCAGCCAGGCCGCGGTGGCAATGCAAAATGCCTGGTTGTTCGAACAGGTGCGGGCAGGGCGGGAACACCTGCAAATGCTCTCGCGGCGACTGGTCGAAGTCCAGGAAACTGAAAGGCGCGAGATCGCCCGTGAACTGCACGACGAGACCGGCCAGGCTTTGACCTCGCTCAAACTGGGGTTGCGCCTGCTGGAAAAAGACGCCGCCCAACCGCAAAACGTGATCGCCCATGTTGCCGATTTGCGGGAGACCACCGACAATGTCATGGAGAGTCTTCACAGGTTGGCAATGAATTTACGGCCTGCCAGCCTGGACCATTTGGGATTGATCGCCACATTGAAAAACTTTGTAGACAATATCCGCCTGCAATCCGAACTTAAAGCAAAATTCAGGGCCATCGGTTTTTCGAATGAAATTAGCATCCCCGAAAACATCGAAACAGCCCTGTATCGGATCGTCCAGGAAGCGCTGACGAACATCATCCGCCACGCCAACGCCAGCCGGGCAGATGTCATCCTGGAGTATCGTGACCAAAAACTGGTGCTCATCATCGAAGATGACGGCAGGGGATTGGGGACCCGCGACGTCAGCACGCACGACCACCTGGGTATAATAGGGATGCGTGAACGCACCGAACAGATCGGCGGGAAGATGATCCTTGAAAGCACCCGAGATCTGGGTACAACGATTGTGGTGGAGGTGCCATTTGGCAATTAGGCTTTTGATTGCAGACGATCATGGGGTTATCCGCGCCGGACTGCGAGCACTCCTCAATGGCGTTTCAGAAATCGAGGTTGTCGGGGAAGCGGGGGATGGCTTCGAAGTGCTGGAAAAAACCGGGGAGCTGAACCCGGATATCATCCTGATGGATTTAAGCATGCCCGGCATGGATGGGATCGAAACGACCCGCCAGTTGCGCCAGCGCAAGCCCGATATCAAAGTCCTGATCCTGACCGTCCACGAAGATGAGAGCCTGCTCAAAGAAGCCATCCGTTCGGGCGCCTCGGGCTATATTGTCAAGCGCGCCGCTGAATCGGAACTGCTCAATGCACTCAGGGCCATCCAGGGCGGCGACATGTACGTCCACCCGGCCTTGATGCGCTTTTTCGTCAAGGATATTTCCCCTCCCACGACAACCAGGCCGGCCCAGGTCAAGCTGGATGTCCTCACCCAGCGGGAGATCGTCGTCCTGAAACTGCTGGCACGCGGTTACACCAACCGCCAGATCGCGGACGAACTCGGCATCAGCCCTCGGACGGTTGAGGGCCACCGCGCCAACCTGTCGGCCAAGCTGGGACGTTCCAGCCGGGTCGAACTGGTCAATTATGCCGAAGAGAATGGGCTGCTGGATTTCAGCAAGTAAATGACAATACCCCGCCAAATTGAAAATTGAGGGCCTGTTCAGGCAGCGCGCGGCGGCAGATTAATTGCCGATTTTCATATTCCCGAACAGCCTCCAAAGACCGCGCATCATGGCGTGGCCGAAGTCCGGCTTGAGGAACTGGTTCGGGCACGAGCCGGGGATGACCGCAATCCCGTTTTCGCGGCAGACAGCCACTGCATCCCGCGAGACGCTGGTCATGCCCGCCGCCAAACCGGGTTTGGTCCCCATCATGCAATGCATCCAGACGCGCTTGATCCCCAAATCCACACACTGCCCGACGATCTGGTCCGTCACTTTTGGGTTGGCGAGGATGAAGACCGCATCCGGTTTCTCAGGGATGGAGGCCAGGTCTGGGTAGCAGGGGTCGCCGTTGAATTCGGCGATGCGCGGGTTGACGGCAAAGACCCGGTAGCCGTTCTCTTTGAATTTGTTGTAGGCCAGGTTGCAGCCCGTTTCACGTTTATCGGATACCCCAACGACTGCGATCTTTTTCTGGGCCAGGAAATCTTGAACCATTTCGTCAATTTGTGCCATTTTCGCTCCTCTTCGTTCCATGAATGCCATGGGACATTCCGGGTTTCAGGGGTATTGTACACCGTTTCACATTCCATCGAGAAGCCAAGCCGCAAACGATTTTAAAAATGAGGCTCTCCCGTAACGAACGGGAAAGAGCCTGAACACGAAGGACACTACGGACACAAAGGGGGAAAGGCGGCTTG
>DIDQ01000048.1 GCA_002418215.1 Anaerolineales bacterium UBA5796 | reverse complement strand
AAGGTGGCAACTTAGGTTATATAAGTATATTCAGATAGTTTTCCTGCTATTTGCAGTACAGTGGAGGCGTATCGTGGCAGAGCGTTATACAGACATCCTTGTTCGCATTTTCCCCTTCGATGATGCCAAAAACTACTACCCTGTGGAAGCCGAATTAGGTGATGGCAGCCGCTTCGACGATGGCCGCTTCGTGCTCGACCGCGAAAAGTTGCTGCGCTCAGAACTGGACGCGGATGCCTATGGCATGGCCCTCTTCGAGAGCCTGTTCTCTGGCGATATTCTGCGTGCCTACGAACGCGCCGTCGGCATCGCCGACTCTGAAACGGAAGACCGCCTGCGGGTGCGCCTGTGGATTGACGAAGAAGCAGTCGAGCTGCACGCCATCCCCTGGGAGCGGATGTACCATCTCCACCGCGGGCAGGCGGTGCCGCTCTCCGCTTCGACGCTCACGCCGTTCTCGCGCTACACCAGCCTGGAAGCCAGCGAACCTGAGCCGGTGAAGGATTTTCCGCTCAAAATGTTGATCGCGGCCTCCAATCCGAAAAACCTGCCTGAAGGCATGGCCGCCGTGGATGTGGCCGGGGAAATCGAGGCCCTCTACCAGTCTGTCCGCGAGCTTGTAAAAAGTAAAAAACTGCAAGTCAGTATCATGCCCGGACTCACCGGCCTGCCGGGTGAGTTACAGGCGAAACTCGAAGCTGACAAATTCACGGTCCTCGAAGGGCCGACCAACCTTTTTACGATTGCGCCGCACCTCGCTGATGCCGACATTTTCCATTTCATCGGCCACGGCATGTTCAAGCGCGAGAGCGAACGTGGCGATGGCAAAGCCGCCCTGTACCTCGAAAAGGCGGACGGCTCCTGGCAGGGTGTCTGGGATGATGACATCGTCTCGATGTTCACTGCCCTGGGCACCCTGCCGCATTGCGTCTTCCTGACGGCCTGCGAGAGTGCCCGCCGCGCCGAAGATGGGCAGAGTCCATTTGTAGGGCTGGGACCGAAGCTGGTCCAGGCGGGGATTCCGGCTGTGGTGGCGATGCAGGACAAGGTCCCGATGGAACTGGCCCGCCTGTTCGCCGGGGAATTTTACGAGCGCCTGACCGAGCACGGGATCGTGGATAAAGCGTTGAATCAGGCCCGTCTGCAAGTCTACGATGACGAGCACACCAGCTGGGCCATCCCGGTCTTGTTCATGCGCATCCGCAAGGGTCGGCTGTTCGGCGAGGACGAGGATGAAGTCCAGGCTGGGCCGCCGGTGGTCAAGTGGTGGCCGGTGGCGGCCTCGCTGGGGGTGATCGCCATGCTGCTGGGAGCGATCCTGTGGTTTATTGTGCCGCGCACACCCAAAGAGATGCCGCCCGGTTACTTCAACGTGGCTGTGGCCGAGTTTATCGTGCAGGATGCGGCCGGGAACCCCATCAACAGCCGGGATGGGCGCTACCTGGCCGATTATTTGAGCGAACGGGTGAGCACCCAGTTCAGAGAGATCAACCTGGGCAACGATACGGCTTACGAAGTGTGGAACTCGAAACAAACCGGCAAGATCAGCGGGGGGACACCTGACGAACGGGAAGCTGCCGCCAAGGCCCTGGCCGACCGGATCAACGCCTCCATCGTCATCTACGGCGTGATCACGGATGCCGGTGAACAGTCGAATTTCACGCTTGAGTTTTTTGTCAACCACGAGGCTTTCGAAGACATCAGCGAAGTGGAAGGCAAACACGAAATGGGACGCCCCGTGCGGCTCGACCTGCCGTTTTCCAAAGCGGTGCAGGCCATTGATAATCCCTCCCTCGCCGGGCGGACCCGGGCGCTCAACCTGTTGACCCTGGGCCTGGCTTACTATTCCCTGGACGATTACGAGCGCGCCCTGACTTACTTCGAGCAGGCTGCATCTGAGACCCGCTGGGTGGGGCGGGGCAAGGAAGTGGCCTACATGCTGATCGGTAATTCGTATGCCCGCCAGGCATCCAAAGCACAGGATTTTTCCATGTTGCCGCTGGCGATGGAGAATTACCAGAAAGCGCTGGAAATCAATGGCAGCTATGGGCGCGCCCTGATTGGTGAGGCCAGCGTGAGTTATCTCGAGTCATCCGACAAGGTGCTGGGTCAGTGCGATATCGAAGGCCTCGGCCAGGCTGGAGAATTACTGGATCAGGCCCTGGCCCTGGAAGACCAGCCTGCCAGCGCAAGTATCGAAACCAAGGTGCATTACTATGATGGTCATATCGCAAACCTGATGGGGGATAAATGTGATCAGGCCAATGCAGAAAAATGGATCAAGATCGCTAAAGATGAGTTCAACTGGGTGGTGAACGAATACGAGCATCGCAAACAGGCCGGGCAGGATTTCGCCATCATCGAAAAATTTGCCTCCCACGCCTATTCTGAGTTGGGTCTGATCGCTTATCGCCACGATCAAGAACCCGACCTGGCAATCAGCTATTTGGAAAAAGCCGTGGAATCGGCTTCACCTTATTACAAGGGCTACAACAGTTACCTGATAGGGCTTATTTATCAAAACACCAATAGACCAGACCAGGCCCGGCAGGCCTATCAACAGGCCATTACCATCGCCGATACCTATGCCGATGGTACCAGTCTGGCGAAATACCAGGCGGCTCTTGATGGATTGGAAGGTCAATGACTTAGCGGTCAGAGAATGGGAAGGTGAGTATGAAAACAAGGTACGGAGATGGTATTCGGGTCCTCCTGGCCGCAGCGTTTGCAATTCTCGTTACAGCCTGCAATTTACCCGGACGAGAAGCCGCGCCTGTTCCGGCAACTGAACCACCTCCTCCAACGGATTCACCGTCTGCGACCAAACTGCCACCCATCCCTGAATTCGATGAATTGTTATATTTGGCCTTTGGCGGTGGTGGCGGGCCGATTACACCCTGCGATCAACCTTACGAAACCACGGACGACGGTCTGATTTACAGCGGGGACGTCCCGGCTGTATTTATTGCTGAGTCATTTTTCGCACCCGCGTCCCCGGTCTTGTGTATCTGGGCCAGGAACTTCGACACCCCGGTGCAAGTCTCGCTGGCCTCCCCGGATGGACAGATTACCCTCAGAGCCACTTTTACCATCGACCAAGCCAGCGGAAGCACTACTCTGGATACTGCAACAGGTGGCAGCTATTTCCATTACCGTCCCATCACGGCAAATCGGGAAAACCTGTTGATGGAGTTGATGTGGCCTCAAAGCCTTCCAGCCGGCAAATGGTCTCTCCTTGCGACTGGCAGCAACTGGCAGGCGCAAAGCGTGTACGAAGCCATACCCCCGGGTAAGCCAACCGTTGAAGCGTTGGACGTCCAATATCTTTCGACCTTCCTTCCCTTTGACATCAGCGCGCATTATCCTGTCGGGCTGACCAACAGTGGCGGTGTCATCCTGGCCGGGCACGGTTTCTTGCCGGACCAACCCGTTTACCTGCTGGTCTACCGTGAAAACCTCCCGGAAGCGGGAAGCGCCGCAATGCAGTTGACCCACAAAATGGTCGTTATCGCCGATGAGAACGGGAGCTTTGCGACCGAAGTCAATGCTCCATTTGAGGCAGGTCAGTTGTACCGTTTACTCGCACTTACGGCTGATACGATTCCCTCTATCCAGTCTGAAGGCAGGACCTATTTGGATTCCGAAGCGTACATCCCCCAGTCTGCCTTTGTAATCCGCAGCCCATAGCGAGACTCTTTCGACGATGGGGGGCTAAGGAGAAAATGATGAACGTGAGAAAATTTTTACTGGCGTGGATTGCCATCCTTTTGACGATAATCGCCTGCGGATCACCCACTCCCGAACCGCGCCCTCGGCCTGCTCCCGTTACCGAACCGCCCCAGGCCCCCGGCGGGAACTTGCCAACCGACCCCCCGGAGACCGAGCCGCCCGCCACCGAACCCCCGGCAACTGAACCTCCCGAAACCGAGCCCCCGGCCACCGAACCCCCCGAAACCCAACTGCCACCCATCCCCGAATTCGACGATTTGCTGTATTACTCCGGCGGCGGCGGAGGCGGGCGATGCCCTGGGGTGGACCAGGAGCCAAACACCATTGATTTATCCCAATTTGGCCAGGCTATTACCACCTGTTTCTGGCTGAAAGGCTTCGACCGCAACCAGCCCTTCCGGGTTTCACTCATCCCGCTCGACGCGCCGGGCGGGCGCGAACTGGTCACACCCGAGCTTTCCCTCGACCTGCAAAATGAGCGCATTACAGGCGGCGTTTACGAGAGTTGGGTTGGTCTTGCAGTCTGGAAGGGCGGCCGGAACGGCACCCTGGCGGTCTACAATTTCAATGTCTGGTCGCCCTATCCGTTCGCTCCAGGGAAATGGCGCTTCCTGATCTCACAAGAAAACTCTTCCTTCGAGTTCTGGAGGGATTTCGAAGCCGAAGGAAATGGCAACCAACCCTATGTTACTTCCCTGAACGGCAAGCCCGACGAACTCATGCCCTACGAAAGCCTCAGCGAGATCCGCTACATCAACCCCAGGCAGAACGGCCACCTGGACGTGTTTGGCATGGATTTCCCGCCCGGCATCCCGGTCTACATCCTTTTGTATCGTGAAATCTCATCCAGCATCGGGCAAATGGAACTGGTCGGAAAGTTTGTCACGATTTCCAACTCCGGCGGCCAGATCGCCCTGGACCTGCCCGGCCCCTTCGAACAGGGCCAGGCCTACCTGGTCGTTGCGCTGAGTGACCCGGACAAGCCCTTTGTGGATGCAAACCAATACTTCGAACGCTTTGACGAGAGCATCCCCTTCGACCGTTTCGTGGCGGCCAGGCTGGCCAGGGTGTCCAGCGCCAATACCTGCCCCGGCGCGCCGCCCCAGCAGTTGAAAGTTGGCCTGCTCGGTTACGTCTGCACCAAAAGCGACGCGGTCTTGCTGCGGGCAAGCCCCTCGCGGGCCGGGGATAAGCTCGAAGCCTTATCACCCGGTGAAGCCTTCCAGGTGATCGGCGGTCCCGTTTGCGCCGACGATTGGTCCTGGTGGCAGGTCGAAATGGACTGGGGCGCAGTCGGCTGGATTGCCGAAGGCGGCGACCAGGTGGACCCGTATTTCATCTGCCCGCTCCCATAAGTTGAGGCGATGATGGGAAAAAGAATTTTTTGGATATGGATCCTGGTTTCCATCGTGCTGACCGCCTGCGGCCCCAGCCCGAACCCGCGACCGGTTCCCATTACCGATGCGCCCCAACCTCCCGGCGGAGCGGTTCCCAAGGCCCCCGCCACCGAGCTGCCTCCCATCCCCGAATTCGACGAGTTGCTCTACACCATCGCCGGCGGCGGCGGGGGCGATAATCCCTGCCTGTACGATCTGGCGATCCACCTCAACGTGGACCAATCCCTGGCGGATTATTACAACGATGGCTGGGAATACCCCGGCGAATTGCCCTTTGTTTACCGGTCTGATCACGGCTACCCCTCCATTGCCCCCAAGGTTTTCCAAGCCTTGTGCGTTTGGGCGCCCTATTTTGGGGATACGGTTGAAGTCACCCTGGTATCCCCAAGCGGATTAAAACTGACCCGCACTGAAACCGGCGTGCTCGAGAATGGTTTCAGTTATGTGCAATATCCCAACGCCAGCCTGTTTGGGGTATTCTACAACTGGCCGGTCGAAGTCCCCGGCCTGGCGTGGACGGTCACCATCCGCAGCGCGGATTGGGTCATCGAGAGGACCTACGACCCGGCCACAACCGGCCAGCCGGTGGTTGGGGTTATCAACCCCGACCGGGCGGATGGCACCCTGCCCCCGGATTATTTTCTGAATCTCCCTTATGAGACACCCAACCTGAGAGTCGGCGCAATCAACCACCCGGCTGGAAAACCGGTCTATTTCCTGCTCTACAAGCTGGTGCAGGACCTCAGCGAAGCCCCCGGAGCGGATCCGCAATCGGGGGATATTGTCTTGCGTTGGATTCAAAGCCGGGTGGAGTTTTCTGACGACCGGGGGTTTGCCATGACCGCCTTCGACGGCCCCTTCGAGCCGGATTCGGACTACATCATTCTCACCACCACCGACCCTGGGGGATTTGACGGCAGGAAATTCCGAGACAACCCGGGGACAGGGTTTTCCACCACCTCGCCTCCCGATGCCCTGGCCTGCCCCGGCGCGCCGCCCCAGCAGATGGTCGTCGGTCAGCGCGGCCGTGTCTGCACGAAGAGCGATCCTGTTTTGCTGCGCGCCGACCCGAACCGTGCCGCCGAGGCGCTCGAACGCCTCGCGCCGGGCATCGAATTCCTGGTGGCCAACGGCCCCGAGTGCGCCGACGATTGGTCCTGGTGGTATGTGCAACTGGACTCCGGTGAAATCGGCTGGCTGGCCGAAGGCGGTGACGAGACGGATCCCTACTTCATCTGCCCGATGCCCTAAAGCGAACCGATGAAGACATTCAGGCAAAAATTATGGATATGGACGACGGCTTTGACTGTGCTGACTGCCTGTGCCCCGGCCGTCTCCACGCCGGACTCTAGTCCTGCTCTCTCTACCGGGACGCCTCAACCGCTCGAGACGAGCACCTCGTCCACGGTCCCGGCCACAGCCCCGCCCGTCACGGAAGCCCCGGCCACCGAAACCCCGGTCCCCACGCTGCTACCCATCCCTGAATTCGACGAGTTGCTTTTCTTCGCCGCGGGCGGCGTTGGGGAGAGCAGCCCTTGCATGGCCGATCTGGCTTCTACCCTGAACGTTGATCCATCCGTCATTGACGATTTGCAGGCGCAAGGCGCGGCCTGGGAATATCCTGGCGCATTGCCCCTGGTTTACCGGGCCGATTATAAAACCTCGTCCTATGCTGCCAAAACGCATAACTCCCTTTGCATCTGGGCTCCTTACTTTGGCGATACAGTGGATATTGCCCTTGAAACGCCTGATGGGGTGTACCGCGTAACGAAATCTGCCACGCCAGAATCCGGGATTGGTTACGATTATTTCGAGTTCGCCAACGCCACTATCTTTGGCATAAGTTATCAATGGCCGGTCGGCCTCCCCGGCGGGGAATGGTCGCTGACCGTGACCAGCGCCGACTGGCAGTTCGAGGAGACGTTTGTGCCGCGCCGCGGCGAGCCGGTGGTCAGCCTGCTCGACCCGCAGTTCGATGGCACATTGCCTCTCGATCAATTCGCCGAGCGACCTTACGAGGCGTCGAGGTTACAAATGGGCGGCGCTAATTTTCCTTCCGGTCAGCCGGTTTATTTTTTGCTTTACAAGAGCTTGAAAGACCTTAGTGAAATCCCCGGTGCAGAAGTCCCGTTTTGGGCGGATATGGTCTTGCGTCTGGTCCAAAGCCGGGTGGTCTATGCTGATCAGCAGGGCTTTGCTATCACGGATATCAGCGGCCCGTTCGAACCGGATACCTCCTACCTGGTCATCGCCGTAACCGATCCTGATACGTTCGAGGGTGCCAATTTCCTCATTTACCCGAAAGACGGTTTCCGAACGACCCCTACGAAATAACTGAGGAAAACCCGAAAACAGGGGGTGGGTGTACGTCCGCCCTCCTGTTTTCGGTTAACCCTCCAACTTTGGTAAAGTACTGATAATATGAAGGCCGGGCTAAAAATTCAATTTTGTTCAGGTGGAGGAAACTGATGGGAAAGAAGGATTTATCACCTGTTTTTATGGTTGCCGTGTGGCTATGGGTCGTACTGGCCTGCAGTTTTACCCCTGCACCGGCCGGGACTCCCGCGCCTTCTCTGCCGCCTTTGACGGAACCCCCCACCCTCCCGACTGAAACTCCGGTTTCGCTGGTTGAAACTGCCCCCGCGCAGCCGTCAGCCGAAACGCCGACAGACCCCACCCTGCCGCCCATCCCTGAATTCGATGAATTACTTTATTTTAGCGGCGGCGGGGCGGGGTTCGGCTGTGCGGAAGAACAATATCCCTCATCGCCCAATGAAATCACCGTCTTTACGGACTACGGCAAAGGGGCTACCCTGTGTGCGAAACTCAAAGGCAGCAACCCGGCCAAACCCTATAAGCTGATCCTGGCCCAATTGGATGGGAAGCAGGTCGTTTTAGAATCCAATAATTTGCTTCTCGACCGGGAAAAAAGCCAGGTTTATTGGGAAGGGTATGGCTATCGAGGCACGATCGATACCTGGACAGACAATAACACCATCTCCCTTTCCCTACGGGTTTGGTGGCCGGTCACTCTGCCAGATGGGAATTGGAGCATCTTGATTTCACAGAAAAATGGTTTTACCGCCACTGGAAGCTTTACCGTGACAAGGGATTCGAGCCGCGCCTACATCAATGTGCTCGACCCGAATTCGGCTTCAGAAATGCTGCCTGCCGGAATTCCCCATCATGGTGTGCATATACAAAGTGCGGGTAGTCTGGAAGCCATGGGCGTTGGGTACGCGCCAAATACCCGGGTCTACGTGCTGCATTATCGTCCCATCGAAGGTGGCGGATACGAACTGGTGCAAACCCAGGCTGTTATAACCGATCAAACCGGGGCCTTTGCTGCGGAAATCGCCGGCCTGGTTGATACTGATCCCTTACAGATGCATATCCTTTATGGCATCACTGACCCCAACACCATCCTCAGCAGCACAGATGCCGTCACCTGCGACAGCCTCTTGCAATCCCAGCCTGGAGCGGCCTGTGATTATTTCAGCGTCATCTCCCCCGGAGCTGTGCCTGCTTTGCCTGTCTTACCGACGGCCATCAATTCCTGCCCCGGCGCGCCTCCTCAACGGATGGTGGTTGGCAAGCGGGGGATTGTGTGTACCAAGATGGATGACGTATGGTTGCGTTTACGCCCCAACCGGTCTGCCGCTGCGCTCACGGACCTGGGGCCTGGTACCGTTTTTACGATCGTTGGAGGTCCCTCGTGCGCGAACGGGTGGTCCTGGTGGCAAATCGAGACGAGCGCAGGCGAGTTAGGCTGGATTTCGGAAGGCGGTGATGCGATAGACCCCTACTTTATCTGTCCGCTGCCTTGACCTTATTTTTCTCCCCAGTGGATGGCGATGGTGCCGAACATCAGCCGCTCGAAGCCGACTTTCCTGAACCCGGCCGCGGCCATGCGGGCGGCCAGTTCCTCGGCTCGCAGGAAGCCCTCGGTGGAGTTGGGCAGGTAAGTGTAAGCCTCCGGCGCGCCGGCGATGAGCCGCCCCAGCAGGGGGATGACGGCGTGCAGGTGGACCCAGATGAAGGGCGAGAGCAGGTTCTTTCTGGGGCGGGTGGTGTCGAGGATGACGATCCGCCCGCCGGGCTTGAGCGCCCGGTATTGTTCCTTGAGCGCCTGCTGTACGTCGGTGACGTTGCGCATCAGGAAGCCGGAGACGGCCGCGTCGAAGGCCCCGGAAGGGAAGGGCAGGTTGAGCGCATCCGCGGCAGACCAGTTCAAGTCGCCGCGTTTCCGGCCGACGAGCATCATCTCGAGGGTGAAATCGGCTGCGACCGGGCGGGTTGACGGGACCTGCCGCAGGGCCTCAAAGGTCAGATCGCCGGTGCCGGTCCCCAGGTCCAGCAGGCGGGCGCCGGGGGTGAGCCGGGCACGGCGGATGACTTCCTTTCGCCAGCGGATGTCCTGTCCGGCGGTCATGATCCGGTTCATCAAGTCGTAGCGATGGGCGATGCGGGTAAACAGGCCCTGCACTTTGCGGGCGCGTTCTGTCCCGGAAAAGTCGAGAGGGTTTGACATAGGGCGCTATTATATCGGTAAATCCCCTTGTCGCATAAAAAGTTCTATGCTAAAATCGCGCCAGACCAATACGGAAAGCATCGAAAAGTGGGCAACCCCCACTTTTCTGCTTGTAACTGCATAACAGGATAGGTAAAAAGAATGTCAAAGAACGAGTTTGCCCTGGCGTTCAACGAAGTACTGGAAGAAAAACAACTGCCCAAGGACATTATCCTTAATGCGATCGAGTCGGCTATGGTGTCGGCTTATCGGCGGGCGGTGAATGCCTCGTCTGCCCAGCACGTGGAAGCCAAAGTTGACCCGGATACCGGTAAGGTGAACATCTTCGTCGAGAAAGAAGTCGTGGAGGATGTTCAAAGCGCGGAGACCGAGGTTTTACTGGAAGAGGCCCGCAAGGTTGACCCGGACTGTGAATTGAATGACATGGTCGTGGTCGAATCGACCCCCGAAGATTTCGGGCGTGTGGCCGCGCAGACGGCGCGCCAGGTGATCCAGCAGCGTATCCGCGAGGCGGAACGCAACATGCAGTTGGAGTATTTCCAGCGCCAGGCCGGTGAGATTGTCAGCGGTGTGGTGCAGGCGGTCAACAACCAGGGTGTGACCATCGGCCTGGACATGAAGGCCGAGGGCGTGATGCCTAACAATCAGAAGATCGCCAATGAGCGTTTCCGCGTCCATGACCGGGTGCGGGCGATCATTATGGAAGTGAAGGATGCGCCGCGCGGTCCGCAGATCATCCTTTCGCGGGCACACCGCAATTTCCTGCGGCGGCTGCTCGAAAACGAAGTGCCCGAAATTTATCATGGGATCGTTGAGATCCGGGCGATTGCGCGTGAGCCGGGACATCGGGCCAAGGTGGCCGTCTCGGCCACCCAGGCGGGCGTTGACCCGGTGGGGGCCTGCGTGGGGATCAAGGGCGTGCGCATCCAGGCCATTGTCAAGGAATTGCACGACGAGAAAATTGACATTATCGAATGGAATCCTGATTCGGTCATCTATATTTCGAAGGCGATCAGCCCAGCGCGCGTTTCCGGCGTGTACCTGTCGGACGCTGGCGAAGGGAGCAAGACTGCGACCGTAGTGGTGACCGAAGATCAACTGTCGCTGGCGATCGGCCGCGACGGGCAAAATGCGCGCCTGGCCGCCAAGTTGACCGGCTGGCGGATTGACATCAAGAGCCTGGCCGAAGCCGCCGGGGATGCGGTCCACAAGTTGCAGACCGACGGTGAGCTGGCCGCCATGATCCCCGGCGTTGTCGAAACAGCCCCGGACATCGAGGCCATCCTTGCCAAGAAATCTGAAGGCCGGGCGATCAGCCCCGAAGAGTATGCGGCCATGCTCCAATTCGTGGACCGGGTCGAGCGGCGCACGATCCAGAAGCAGGAAGAAGAACAGCGTCTGGAGGAAGAGCGCCTGGCCGGTATCCGCGCCGAAGTCCCGGCGGCAGCTTTCGAAACTTCGATGTATGACCTGCCGCTCAAGGAACATCTTATCAATATCATCACCGAAGCCGAAATTACGACGGTCGGCGACCTGATGTTGACGATGAAGCTCGATCCTGACAAGGTCCTGGGCCTGCCCGGTGTGGGACCCAAGTCGCTTCAATCCATCGAAGAGGCGCTGGCCCAGATGACCTTCCCCGAACCGGAACCTGAACCGGTCGCGGAAGTCGAGACGGCGATCCCGGCTGCTGTTGCGGAAGCCCCGGCTGTGGAAGCCGGGACTGTCGAACCGCAGGCCGCGGTCGAGGCCGAGGCGGAGGCTGAAGTCGAGGCTCCGGCAGCCAAGCCGGAAGTCCAGAAGGAAGCGCCGAAGAAAGTCCAGGACGGGACCGAAGAAGAGCCGGAGCGCGATCTGTCGCTGGAAGAAATGTTTGCCGCAGTCCAAACCGAGGCCGTCCCGGCCCCTGCAAGTGATGAGGAAGAAGATTCATCCGGCAAGAAGAAGGGTAAGAAGAAGAAGCACGTTGAGTTGGAATATGATCCCGAACGCGACGAAGTCATCTCGCACAAGAAACGCAAGCGTGGTGGCGGCGACGAATGGGAAAATTGGTAAGACTGCACTAAGTGAATCAGGTGTCTGCCAAACCTGTCAAACGCGTTAAGCATATCCCTCAGCGGACCTGCGTGGGCTGCCGCACAGTGCTTTCCAAGCGCGCATTGACGCGTGTAGTGCGCCAGCCCGATGGTGTGCAGATCGACCCGACGGGGAAGTTGGCGGGCCGGGGGGCTTATCTGCACAACAGCCGTTCCTGCTGGGAGCGCGCCCTCAAGGGCGGGCTGGCGAACGCGCTCAAGGTGACCCTGTCTGAAGCTGACCGGCAGATGTTGTCTGAATTTATGGCGACGCTGCCTGAAGAGGCTGTTGAAGAAGGTTGAGCATGTGATCTTTTGACTGCATTCGCTCAATTGGGCAGGCATCTCGAACCCTTAGGGTAGCGTCATTCAATGTAGGAGGTCCACATGAGCGAGAACGGGCATAAGAAACTGGAAATTCCGGGCAGTATTTCGGTGCGCGATCTGGCGCAACGGATGGAAGCCAGCCCCATCAATATCATCAAAATCCTGATGAGCAATGGCGTGATGGCCAGCATCAATCAAATCATTGATTTCGATGCGGCTGCCATTGTCGCCTCAGACCTGGGCTATGAAGCCATTCCTGAAGCAATCCTGGAAGATGAAGTAAAAGAGACCGGCGAAATCCCGCTCTGGCGGCAGATGATCGCCGACGAGTCCGACGCCGAACTCAAGCTCCGCCCTCCGGTGGTGACCATCCTCGGCCACGTGGACCACGGCAAGACCAGCCTGCTGGATGCCATCCGCCAGGCGAACGTGGCTGCCGGCGAGGCTGGAGGGATCACCCAGCATATCGGGGCTTACCAGATCGAACACAAAAACCGCACCATCACCTTCCTGGATACACCCGGCCACGCCGCCTTTACGGCCATGCGCGCCCGCGGCGCCCAGGGAGCCGATATCGTTGTGCTGGTCGTCGCCGCAGACGATGGCGTGATGCCCCAGACCAAGGAAGCCATTGCCCACGCCAAAGCCGCCCGTGTCCCGATCATTGTGGCCCTTAACAAAATGGACAAAGCCAACGCCAACCCCGACCGGGTCAAGCAGGAACTGGCCGAGCAGGAACTCGTCCCGGATGACTGGGGCGGGAACATTATGGTCATTCCTGTTTCGGCCAAACAGAAACAGGGCGTGGATGACCTGCTCGAAGCCATCGTGCTGGTGGCGGACAATACCGATATCCGCGCCAACCCAAACGGCGCGGTCGTCGGCACGGTGGTGGAGGGAGAATTGGACAAGGCCAAAGGGGTGATTGCCACCCTGCTGGTCCAGAATGGGACCCTCAAGGCCGGCGATACGGTCGTGGTCGGCAATTCGCACGGACGCCTGCGGGCCATGTTCGACCATCGCGGCAAGCCGGTCAAGAAAGCTGGACCCTCCATGCCCGTTTCGGTGATGGGACTCAACGAAGTCCCGCCGGTGGGCGAGTTGTTCCAGGTGGTCGAATCCGAGCGGGAAGCGCGGGCCATCGTTGCGGCGCGCGTGGAAGCCAGGCAGCGCCAGGCCAACATCCAGAAAAAGGCCTCGCTGGAAGAATTGTTCGCCAAGTATCAGTCTGGCGAGACGAAAGAATTGCGCCTGATCCTCAAAGCCGACGTGCAGGGATCGCTCGAACCGGTCGTCAACGAATTGAACAACCTGGGCAAGGGCGAGATCGCCATCAACGTGCTTTACGCCGAAACCGGCAACATCGGCGAGAACGACATCATGCTCGCCTCGGCTTCGAAAGCGATCGTGCTCGGCTTCAACGTCCAGGCTGACGTGAACGCCCGCCGCCTGGCCGAAGCCGAAGGCATCTCGATCCGCCTTTACGATATTATCTATCGCCTGACCGAAGACATCGAAAAGGCCCTCAAGGGGATGCTCGAACCTGAAATCGTCACCAAGACCCTCGGCCGCGCCAACATCCTGGCTGTCTTCAATATCTCGAAAGGTAAGATCGCCGGATGCCGGGTCATCGAAGGGGAGGTGCGCCGGAATTCCAAGATACGCATCTGGCGCGGCGAAGACCTGCTCTTCGAGGGTGAACTGGCCTCGCTCAAGCACGAGAAAGAGGATGTCCGCGAGGTGCGGCAAGGTTTCGAATGCGGCATGGCTTTCAAGAACTTCCATGATTTCGAAGTCGGCGACCAGGTTGAATGTTACGTTTTGGAAAAAATGGGTTAAACTAGCGGGGCGTCAAATGCGCCCCTTGAATTTAAAATATGCCTTCTAAAGTCCGATTACAACGCATCGGCGATCGCATCCGCCAGGAACTCTCGGAGATGTTGATCCGCGAGATCAGCGACCCGCGCTTGAACCAGGTCTTTGTGACCGACGTTCGCGTGGACCGGGAACTGGCGTTCGCCAATATTTACGTTTCAGCCGTCGAAGGCGCGGGTCGCGCCGAGGAGATCCTCTCCGGGCTGGAGAGCGCCAGCGGATTCATCCGCCGGACCCTGGCCGGGCGCGTTGACCTGCGCGCCTTCCCCCGCCTGCGCTTCCACTGGGACCCCACTCCCGAGAACGCCGACCACATCGAAAAATTGCTGGCTTCGATCCGCGAAGATGAAGAAAAAAAGTAATTGCTCAAGTATCGCACTCGCAGGAGCGGCCACGAAAAAACAATTCACGGATATAATGTGACCCTGTTCAGATGAGACCGGGTCCCCCCGCCCGAAAACAATGCCAAAATCGTATTTATAAATGAGCGCCCAGATAAGCGAAGCGATAAAGCAGCGACTCGAAAAGTCCAATAATATCCTTATCACCTCCCACGTCCGCCCGGATGGGGATGCGGTCGGGTCGCTGCTTGGATTCGGCCTGGCGCTGGAACAGGCGGGCAAATCCGTCCAGATGGCGCTGGTGGACGGTATGCCGCCGTCCTTCATGCACCTGCCCGGCAGCGACAAGGTCGGCACGCGGCCGGCAAGCGGGTTCGACACCTTCGTCACGGTGGACAGCGCCGACCTGCAACGCATCGGTGAGGCCATGCAGCCATTTGGGAAACCTCACATCAACATTGACCACCACGTCACCAACGAACGATTCGCCGAATTGAACCTGATCGAACCCGATTCCGTGGCAACCTGCGCCATGCTCACCGACCACCTGCCCGCCTGGGGATACGAGATCACCCGCCCGGTCGCGTCCGCGCTGGCGACCGGCATCCTCACCGATACGCTCGGATTCCGCACCTCGAACATGCAACCCGCAACCATGCGCCAGATGGCGGTCCTGATGGAAACCGGGATTGACATGCCCGGCCTGTACCGCCGCGCCCTGGTCACCCGCACCTTCGAAGCGGCCCGCTATTGGGGGGCCGGACTCTCCAGCCTGGAGCGCTCGGACGGGATCGTCTGGGGCACGCTGAAGTTGTCAGACCGGCGCGCCAGCGGTTATTCCCGAAACGACGACTCAGACTTGATCAACGTGATCTCGTCTGTGGATTGCTGCGCGGTCGGCATGGTCTTCGTCGAGCAGGAGGGAGGCAGTGTCAAGGTCTCGTGGCGGGCCTTGGAATCCGGGATTGACGTGTCGCAGGTGGCGCGGCATTTCGGCGGCGGCGGCCACCGGGCCGCGGCCGGGGCGGATATCCCCGGAAAAATGGAAGAAGTACAACCTTTGGTGTTGAGAACGACCCAGCGTATTCTCAAGTTGGGTTAGAATAAAGATCACGATGGATGCAAATCTCCCAAATTCCCAAGGAGGAATTTAACTTATGAGCAGTCAAGATATTAAGAACGCAATATCAGGGGTATTGGTCATTGATAAACCTGTAGGGATGACCTCGCACGATGTGGTCCAGGCAATTCGTAATGGTACCGGCATCCGTCGCGCCGGCCATACCGGCACCCTCGACCCGCGCGCGTCGGGTGTGCTGGTGATCCTGGTTGGACCTGCGGTGCGTCTGAGCGAATACGTTTCAGCCTCCGATAAACGCTACCAGGCGATCATCCGCCTGGGTGGTTCGACGGACACTTATGATGCCGAAGGCAGCTTCACCCGTTCGGATGAGCCGGTCAATGTGACCGAAGAAGAGTTCGAAAAAGTGTTGAAAACCTTCGAAGGCCAGATCGAACAGGTCCCGCCGCCGTACTCCGCCGTCAAGGTCAAGGGCCGCAAAGCCTATGAGATGGCCCGCCAGGGCGAAGAAGTGGAACTCGAGCCGCGCATCATTGACGTGTATCACCTCGAAGTGCTCGAATGGGCGCCCCCCGAAGTGGTCGTGGATGTGCATTGCTCCTCCGGCACCTACGTCCGCTCATTGGCCAATGACCTGGGCAACCAGTTGGGCTGCGGCGCGTACCTGGTCGGCTTGCGCCGCACCAAGAGCGGGCGTTTCACCCTGCGGGACGCCGTTCCGCTGAGGAAACTCCAGGACGCGTTCCGCGCCGGGAACTGGTACCAGTACCTCATCCCGGCTGCCGAAGCGCTCGGCGACTGGCCGGCCGTGGAACTGAATCCCGACGAGGTCGAGGAAGTCCGTCACGGGCACCGGGCCAAAGCCGATCCGTCCACCAAATCCGGCGACCTGGTGCGCGGCGTCAGCATGGCCGGTGAACTGGTGGCCCTGATGCAGCGGGTCGAAAACGAAGAAGACGGCAGCCCCGAGTGGCAACCCCGGAAAGTGTTCTTCACGTCCGACTAAGGCCGAAGTGTTACCCCATTACCGGTCCCTCGAAGCCATTCAAATTGACAATTCCTGGCTGACGATTGGCGTATTCGACGGCGTCCATCGGGGGCACCAGGAGATCATTCAACTGCTCGTGGCAGGCGCGCGGCAGGCCGGTGCGCCTGCCGTTGTGCTTACATTCCACCCGCACCCGGCTGAAGTATTGGGACGCCAGGAAGTCCCCTGCCTGACCACCCCCGAGGAGCGCGCCGAATTGCTCGTTTCCCTGGGCGTGGACGTGGTCATCACCGAGACCTTCACCCGCTCGCTGGCCGAGACCCGCGCCGCCGACTTCATGAAATATCTCAAGAAGCGGCTGGGGGTGCGCCACCTGCTGGTCGGTTACGATTTTGCCCTGGGCCACAACCGTGAAGGCGACTATTACCGCTTGAGCGCGCTGGGCAAGGACTTGGATTACGAAGTCCGCGCCCTGCCGGCGGTTTCCACCGAAAAGGGGATCATCTCCTCCAGCTACATCCGCCAGCGGCTCATGGCAGGACGGGTGGGCGAGGCCGCCGAAGCCCTGGGCCATTTCTACGCTGTCAGCGGACCCGTCGTCCACGGCGATGGGCGCGGCAAAAGGATCAACATCCCCACCGCCAACATCGCCTTCCCTGAGCGCAAGGTCGTCCCGGCCAACGGGGTCTACGCCTGCTGGGCCTGGGTCGGCGACGAACGCCATTCCGCAGTGACCAACATCGGCGTCCGCCCGACCTTCACCCCCGACCAGGAGACGCCCAACATCGAGACCCACCTGCTCGATTTCAGCGAGGAACTCTACGACCGCGAGATCAAACTGGAATTTGTTGCCCGCCTGCGGGATGAAATGAAATTCAGTTCCGTGGGCCTGCTGATCGCCCAGATACAGGAAGACATCCTCGAGGCCCGCAGCCTGCTGCAAGCCTGAAAGCCACTGCGAAGGTCCGAAACCTTCGCAGTTTTTGTAACCGCCCCCAACGTATACGCACCGTCCCGAAGGTTTGAGCGGCTCAACAAGGTTTTTCAATGAAACCTTCGGGACGTTCTGCAATCGGAAAGGGATAATTCCGATTCATCTGTGTTTATCTGTGGTGAAAAAAGATATGGAGACCACCGGTATGCCCTCTCGCGAAGTGTATTTACTCTCCCCCAAATCCCTCAGCCCCGAAACCATCGCCGTCGCGTTTGCCAAGACCTCCCGCTTCCCGGATTCATTCCGCGACATCGCCGCCGAATTGAGCGACGAGAAAAGCGCCCAATTCCACGAGAAGTGGGTGGTCGGCTACGGGCACGCCTCGGTGGCCGAACACGCCATCCTGCATCTCGCCATCGAGAACGCCTCCCGGATCGCCATGGAAGCCATCGAAAGCAACCGGCTGGCTTCCTACACCGAAAAATCCACCCGCTACCAGAAATGGGGACCGGACGATTTCACCCTGCCGCCCGAACTGGACGGCCATCCGCTCAAGGACGAGTTCGTCCAGGCCGCGCGGATGCTTTTCGGGGTTTACTTCGAGTCGCTCGCCCCGGTGCGGGCGCTGATCGAGGCCAGGATCCCGCGCCGCCCCAACGAAAGCGACGAAGCCTGGGACCGCCGCGTCCGCTCGCAGTACGTGGATTCGTGCCGCTTCATCCTGCCCGCGGCTGCCAACGCCAACGTCGGCATGACGGCCAACGCCCGGGTGCTGGAGAACTCCATCCGCAAGATGCTCTCGCACCCGCTGGCCGAGATCCGCCAGATCGGGGCGGACATCAAGCGCGAGGCCCAGGGCGAGGTCCCGACCCTGGTCAAGTACGCCGAGGCGATGGAATACCTGGTGGAGACCCCCCTCCGTCTCCCCCCATTTTCGGAGAAAATGGGGGGAGAGAAAGAGGGGGGTGATTGGTGTGATCTTGTGGATTACGATGAAGACGGGGAGGACAAAGTCCTGGCGGCGGCGTTATACCGTTTCGGGGAAATGCCCTGCACCCAGGCCCTCGCCCACGTGCGGACTCAAGACGGGCCTGGCCGCGCTGCCCTGGCCGACTCCCTGCTGGGACGTTTGGGCCGTTACGACGTCCCGCTGCGCGAACTGGAATATTGCACCTACACCTTCGACCTGGTCATGGACCAGGGGGCTTATGCCGAGTTCAAACGCCACCGCATGATGACCCAGACGCCGCAACGGCTCACGACCCGCCTCGGGTACGCGGTCCCGCGTCTTATAACGGAAGCCGGCTTCGAGGTCCGCTACCGCTCGGCGATGGAGGCAGCCGCCGGGATGTTCGAGAAATTGTACGAGTTCGATCCGTATGTGGCCCAGTACATCGTCCCCAACGGCTACAACCGCCGGGTGCTGGCCCAGTTCAACCTGCGGGAGGCGTATCACTTCTGCCAGTTGCGGGCCGCCGCCAACGCCCATTACTCGATCCGCCGGGTGGCGCAGCGGATCTACGAGGAGATGGCCCGCGTCCACCCGCTGCTGACGAAGCACATGCGCCTGCCGGACGAGACCTGGCAGGCGGTGGAAGCGGACCACTTCAGCGGGGTGTAGGACAAGGTTTGGAACGAGACTTCCGAAGTCTTTTTGGAAAAGAGTTCAATGACTCCACTGCAAAAACTCACCACAGAGATCACGGAGAGCACAGAGTTCTTCTTAATTTAATTCTCTGTGTACTCTGTGACTGCACTGCAAAAACCTTTTCACCACAAAGAACACAAAGGAATTCCTAAAGGTCTGCTTGAGAATCTCA
>DIDQ01000101.1 GCA_002418215.1 Anaerolineales bacterium UBA5796 | reverse complement strand
CGGGGCGGGGGCCGCGCCGGGGCCGGAGACGAAGACGGCGGTAGTGCGGGGCGGGAGGTTGAAGCTGCCGTCGGCGGGGTTGTAGGCCGCGTTGCGCACCAGGTCGTCGGCGGAGTTTTGCTGGACCGGGTGCAGGGCGTAATCCTTGCCGGCCAGGGACGGGTCGCCGAAGGCCTCCCATTCGGGGTTGGCGTTGAAGAAGACGATGATCTCGTCGTAGGCCGGGTCGAGGTCCGCTTTGTCGGTCAGGCGCATGACGATCAGGTCGGGGGTCAGGCCGGGGCCGGTGTTGAGGAACGAGACCATGTCGGTCACCTGTTTGCCGGTTTGCAGCCGGAAGAGCGGGGAACCCTTGCGGATTTGCAGGTATTCGCGGAACACAGCCGAGGCGAAGGTGATGTCGGATTTGGCGGGAGCCAGCCCCGGGTCCGCAAGGAGCGGGCGGAAGATGTCCCAGCGGTCGCGGCCCTCGGAGGGCAGTCCCACGCCCCAGTTGTCCGACTCATACGTCCAATCCAGTTTATTGAACCAATCGCCGGAGTTGTAGGAGTTGCGGTCGAGCGACTTGGAGCGCAGGAGGTCGTCGCCGGCGTGGAAGAAGGGCACGCCCTGGCTGAACATGACCACGCTGAGGGCCAGGTTGTTCATGCGGATGCGGTCGGCGAGCGTGGCTTCGGCGGGGGCCTTGAGCTGGACGGCGTCGAAGATGGTTTCGTTGTCGTGGGCCGAGACGTAGATGACGTTTTCCTGCGGGTCGGAGGTGTAGCCGGCCGGGGCGCTGTTGTACCCGACCAGGCGGCCGGGGACGGTCGTGCCGTCGGCGCGGGTGATCTGGTAGCCCGCCAGGTTGCCCGCCAGTCCCAGGCGGATCCAGTCGGTGTAGTTGTTGAGGAGATTTTGCCGGTCTTCAAGGGAGCGGCTTTCGCTGGCGTTGGGGGTGAGCAGCAGGCCGGTGGCGAAGCCTTGCAGGCGCGGGTCGTCGAAGGGATTGCCGCCGCGCACCGCGTCCCGCAGGCGGTCGTTGAAGACGCCGATGCCGGTGCCGGCGATGTTCTGCTGGCTGGCGTTCTTGCCGCGGGCGTTGTTGGCGACCTCGCCGAAGTCCCAGCCCTCGCCGTAGACGTAGATGGACTTGCCGTCCACGCCGTCTTTTTCGAGGGTCAGGGCGTCGAGGGCGGCCCGGACGGCGAGCATGTCTTCGAGCATGTGGTGGCCCATCAGGTCGAAGCGGAAGCCGTCCACTTTGTAGGCTTTGGCCCAGGTGACGACCGAATCGACCATCAGCTTGCGCATCATCTCGTTTTCGCTGGCGGTGTTCTGGCAGCAGGTGGAGCGTTCGATTGCCCCGCCGATGCTCAGGCGGTGATAGTAGCCCGGCACGACCCGGTCGAGCACGGAGTTCTCGCTCTGGCCGCTGGCGTTGGTGTGGTTGTAGACCACGTCCATGACCACCCGCAGGCCGGTCTCGTTGAGCGCCTGGACCATGCTGCGGAACTCGACGATGCGGGTCGAGCCGTCGGGGTTGGTGGTGTAGGCCCCGTCGGGGACGGTGTAGTGGAGCGGGTCGTAGCCCCAGTTGAACGGGTCGGAGCCGTTGATGGCCGAGACGGCGTTGACCTGCCCGTCGGAATCGGGCGGCATGGCGGCCAGGGCGGCCTCGTCCACGAACTGCCAGGTGGACTTGTCCTCGTTGACGCTGGCGATGTCGAAGGCGGGCAGCAGGTGGATGTGGGTCAGCCCGGCTTCGGCCAGCCCGGCCAGGTGCTTCATCCCATTCGAGTCCTTGACGGTGAAGGCCATGTACGTGCCGCGATAGCCGTCCGGCACGGTCTGGTCGGATGCGCTGAAGTCGCGCACGTGCAGTTCGTAGATGACGATGTCTTCCGGCGCGGCCAGGGCGGGCTTCTGGACCGAGTCCCAGCCGGCGGGTGCGAGGGCCGGGTCATCGAGATTGACGATCTGGCTGCGTTTGCTGTTGGTGGACAGGCTGAACGAGTAGGGATCGGTCACGAGGTTGGTCTCCATCGCCCCCGTCTCCGGGACGTAGACCTGGACCGCGTACAAATAGAATTTATCCTTCCAGTCGGCTGTTCCCGTTAAGCTCCACACGCCGGTGGCGGCGTCGAATTCCATCGGGGTTTTGTTGGCGTAGGAGGCTTTGGCGCTGTCGAAAAGATTCAACTCGACCGAGGCGGCGGTCGGTGCCCAAACCCGCAGGGTGGGGACACCGCCGTCGAAGGTCACGCCGAGCGGGCCGGTGTACTCGTACAGGTCGTCCAGCACGCCGGGGAGCTGCAAGCCGGCCGCGTCTACCGGCGCGCCGCTGGCGTCGAAAGCCATGACCGCCACCTGTCCGCGCAGGATTTCGCCCAGTTTGGCGGGGTCGGTCTCGGTGACGCGCAGGACGGCGGAATCGCGCAGGTAGGGGTACTTGCGCAGCAGGTCCACGCCCGGCTTCTCGGAGACGAATTCGAGCGGGATTTCCGTCCCGTTGGCGATGCCTTCGGGGGTCAGTTCGAGGGTTGCGTCGGGGGAATAGAAAAGGGAGTATTTGTAATGCCGGAAGGCCGGGACAACCCAAAGGATGGTGTCTTTGCTGACCCACTGGGCTTCGAGTTTGGTGATGTTGCCGACGGGTGCGCCGGTGGTGCTGATGGTCATTTTCTGGCTCGCGGTGTCGTATCCAATGTAGATTTCATCCTTGTCTTTCGAGACGGTGAATTGCTGGGTTTCAGCGACCACCTGGGCTGCGTCTTCGTTCTGGGTCAGGCTGACGCTGTAGGTCCCGGCGGCCAGGGCGCGGGTGGTGAAGCCGTAGACGCCGTCGCCTTCGGGGTCTTGCAGCCACGAGCGCATACAGGTCGCATCGTCATTGTTGATGCAGCCGAGTTGCTGCTGGAAATCGCCGGTTGCCACGAAGATCGGCTTGTTGAAATTGTCGGCGATCCAGTGGGTCTCGTGGTCGTAGTAGAACTTGACCAGGGTCGGCTCAGTGACCACCAGCGGGATGTCCGCCCCGTCGCGGGTGGCGTTGACGCCGTAGTTCTCACCCCAGCCGCCGTTGAGGGCCACCTTGTAGCGCGGGCCTTTGGCATCAGCATCGTTGGCAGGCTGGATCTCGAACTCGCCCTCCCAAATGCCGTCTTCGGCGTCGTAGATGAGCAGGGTCTGTTCGCAGCCGGGCTGCCACTCGCCCGAACAGCCCAGCTCGTCCTGGTGGGTGCCGGGCAGCCCGACGATGTCGGGCGTGGGTGTATCCGACGCAACGACCGTCGAAGTTGGGGAAAACAACGCGGTCATAATCGCCAAAATGGCAAAAAAGTTGAGTAAACGCTTAGACATTCAGGCCTCCATTGGAATGATGCAGTTTTACCATGATTCGGGTTGGGGTAATGCTGGTTGGTGAACTATTGACTATCATAAAAATTGATTAAGACCGTCCCGAAGGTTCGTTCATAAGAACGCCCTAACTACGGGAACCTTCGGGACGTTTCCGCAGATGACCTTAATTGATTTTGGTGAACCTCAATAATGGGACTCGCGAGTGCGTACCCTGCGGGCATGATATCGCACCTGACATTCAGGCCAAATCCGTTTAACGGATGTCGTCTTCGCTTGAAAATTACCTGTTTAGGAAGGTGCGACGCACCCTCGCTCGATGATTCGAACCGCCGCGCCAATCCCGTCCTCGTCCCTTATCCTTTTCCCCAGCGCCAAGAAAAACTGCATGTCACCGCGTGAGCCGTGGGTGAGGAGAGTGATGTTCATAAAAGGGATTGTGATTTGACGGAAGAGCGACGGGACCATTCCCCGCATCGTTCGGTTTGTTATGATCTACTTTTGCGGTCGGTTTATGCGCACTAATTTCCCGGTCAAATTTTCAGCAAGGACTCCATGAATTCTCTCTGCAAAAGCCTGAAAATTCGGATCAAAGGAACAGACGATTACCCCGTGATGGTCTGATGCTTGTTGGTGCAACCGGATGAAATGTTTCCGGTTTAAGGTCAGCAAAATCCGTTTTTGGCGATGAGCAAAGGCAAGCACATCTTCGTCGGTCATCGCCCGGTTTGCTTTGCCAGTCTCCTGGATCGTCAAAACGTCATGGCCAAGTTTCCTCAGGGCTTCTACTGCTGGCAGGGGAAAATTTTCATTGGTATACAGTTTTGCCATCAGGCGGCCTCGTTCGCCCGGATTTGCGCGTCGATTTCCTCGCGATGGTTGCGGTAATAGCCCCAGGCATTGACGATATCTTCTGCTCTCAGTGTTGGATAGGCCTGCAAGAGATCGCCATCACTCATTCCCAATTTATTGGCTTGCACCAGAACCCAGACCGGGATACGGGTGCGAACAATACACGGCTCACCACCGCTGATATCCGGGCGGGATTCGATTCCTGGGAATGCATCACCGAGATCGTTGGCAACCCATTGAAGCACCTGGGCTTTTTCAGCGCGGGAAAGCTTCGAAAGCAATTTTGCGATTTGAGAAGTCTGGTTCATAGCAATCACCTGAATTGATTATACCGAATATCGTGATGGAAAGGGGAGTTCGCGCGTCAGCCGTAGGTGAGGAGGGTGATGTTCACAAAGAACCTAACCGCTGAATTTCTATAAATTCATCATACTACACCGGCGGAATTTATAAAAATTCAGAAGGTTGGCCGCAGGCGGCAGGTTTGCGGGGATTGCCCCCTGCGAACGTCAATCACAAACACAATCTGCAACTTTTCCGGGCCATCCTCATCTAAAAAAGCGATAAACCAGACAGGAGAAATTTACGCATGGAAATGATCATTGACTTCCCCGGCGGCGCCCGCGTGGACGCCCACTTTGGACAATTCACCGTCAACACCGACCAGCCCGTCATGGGCGGCGGCGAGGGTTCCGCCCCGACCCCCTTCGCAGTCTTCCTGGCCTCCATCGGGACCTGCGCCGGCATCTACGTCCTCGGCTTTTGCCGCCAGCGCGGCCTGCCCGCCGACGGCATCCGCATCGTGCAGCGGATGCACAGCAACCCGTTCAGCGGGATGGTCGAGAAGATTGACCTGGAAATCCAGGTCCCGCCCACCTTCCCGGAGAAATATCGCCCGTCGCTGGTTAAGTCCGCCGAACTGTGCGCGGTCAAGAAGCACTTCGAGAACCCGCCGATGTTCGACGTGACGGCCAAAGAAGTGGCCGTGGCCTAGCAGTTTGTCGAAGAGCAATATTTGGCGGCGCAAAAGGCGAATTTGAACCGCGAAGAACGCTAAGTTCAAAAGGTTTTCTTAGTACAGCGTTTCATAATTTTGGTCCGAGTTTCTCTGGCGATTCATCCGCTAATCCTTCGTCAATCTCAGGACAGGCCTTCGCGAATTCTCGCTAATTTTCGAACAGATTAGCGTAAATTCGCGGATGGAAATCGGAATGTATTTCTGCAATGCTGTACTTAGCAATCTTCGCGCACTTCGCGGTGAAAAACGAAGCTGAACGGGTTCTCCGACAGCCTGCTGGAAATCTTACAACCTTCTGGAACAAACAGCGCCAATCCATCATCAGGACTGGCGCTGTTTTGATTCGCAAAACCTTCTACGTGAATATCCCGAATAAGCCTACTGAAAAAAGGCCGCGAAGGGGATATTGCAAATTCTTCGCACAGCCTTCGAAAACTTCCTGGACTTCTTCGCGTTCTTCGCGGCCTTCGCGGTGAAGCGGTATTCGCCTATTGGCGTAATTCGCGTTCACCAGCCCTTCAAAAATCGGTCAGGGTTGCCTGGCTGGGGATTTGCTTCACGTCATACGGCGTGACCTGGTAGACGTGGTAGTTCAGCCAGTTCGAGTAGAGCAGGTTGGCGTGGCCGCGCCAGCGCACCAACGGCGGCCTGGACGGGTCGTCGTCGGGGTAGTAGTTACGCGGGACTTTGATCGGCAGGCCCCGGTTCACGTCCCGCTCGTATTCGGCTTTCAGCGTCAACGGGTCATATTCCGAGTGGCCGGTGACGAAGACGTGGCGTCCGTCTTGCGAGGCGACCAGGTAGACCCCGGCCTCGTCCGAGGCGGCCAGGAGTTTGAGATCGTCCACGCGGGACACGTCATCGGCGCGGACTTCGGTGTGGCGCGAGTGCGGGGCGTAGAACTCGTCGTCGAAGCCGCGCAGCAGCTTCTCGTGGCGGACCAGGACCCGGTGCGGGAAGACGCCGAACATCTTGTCAGCCAGGGGAAACTTCGGGATACGGTAGCGGTGATAAAGTCCGGCCTGGGCCGCCCAGCAAATGTAAAAGGTGGAGAAAACGTTCGTCTCGGCCCAGTCCATCACGGCGCGGAGTTCGTCCCAATAATCCACCTCTTCGAAATCGAGTTGTTCCACCGGCGCGCCGGTGATGACCAGCCCGTCGAACTTCTGGCGGTAGACTTGCGCGAAAGTCTTGTAATGTGCCACGAGATGGTCGGCGGCGGTGTTGCGGGGCTGGTAGCTGGCGGTCTGGAGCAGGGTGATCTCGACCTGCAAGGCCGAGTTGCCCAGCAGCCGCAGCAACTGGGTCTCGGTCTCGACCTTGGTCGGCATCAGGTTCAGGATGGCGACCTTCAGCGGGCGGATGTCCTGGTGGCGGGCGCGCTGTTCGCCCATGACGAAGATGTTTTCGCGTTCGAGCACCGACCGGGCCGGGAGGGTGGAGGGGATTTTAACCGGCATACGACGCCTCCTTCAGGGCCTGGTCCAGGTCCCACAGGATGTCGTCGAGGTCCTCGATCCCGATGCTCAGGCGGACGAAATCGGGCGAGACCCCGGCCTGCTCCTGTTCTTCGGGCGAGAGCTGGCTGTGGGTGGTGCTGGCCGGATGGATGGCAAGCGACTTGGCGTCACCGAGATTTGCGACGTGGCTGAACAGTTGCAGGGCGTTGATGAAGCGTCCGCCCGCCTCGCGCCCGCCCCGGACGCCGAACCCGAGCATCGCCCCGGGACCCTTCGGCAGGTACCGTTTCGCGGCCTCGTGGCCGGGATGGCTGGCCAGCCCCGGATACTTGACCCACCCGACAGCCGGGTGCGCCTCGAGGAACTCGGCCACCGCCTGGGCGTTGCGGATGTGGCGCTCCATCCGCAGGCTGAGGGTTTCCAGCCCCTGGATGAACAGCCACGAGTTGAACGGCGACTGGCAGGCCCCGATGTCACGCAGGATGCCGGCCCGGGCTTTGGAGATGAACGCCAGTGGGCCGAAATCCTGGGCGTAGGAGACGCCGTGGTAGGACGGGTCAGGCTCTACGAAGTTGGGGAAGCGGGGATGGTTCCAGTCGAAGTTGCCGCCGTCCACGATCGCCCCGCCGATGGAGGTGCCGTGCCCGCCAATGTATTTGGTGGTGGAATGGGTGACGATGGCCGCGCCCCACTCGAACGGGCGGCACAGATACGGCGTGGCAAGGGTGTTGTCAATCATCAGCGGGATGTGGTATTCCTGCGCGATCCTGGCAACCGCCTCGAACGGGAAGACGTTGACCAGCGGGTTGCCGAGCGTCTCGCCGTAGATGATCTTGGTATTCTCGCGGATCGCCCGGCGGAAATTCTCCGGGTCCGACGGGTCCACCAGCGTCACCTGGATGCCCAGGCGCGGCAGGGTGTAGCGGAACTGGCTGACCGTCCCGCCGTAGAGCGTGGCCGACGAGACGATGTGGTCCCCGGCCTGGCAGATGGCGAAGATGGCCGTGGCCTGGGCCGCGTGCCCGGAGGCCAGTTCCAGGGCGGCGATCCCGCCTTCCAGGTCGGCCAGGCGGGCTTCGAAAACGTTGCTGGTCGGGTTGCTGATGCGGGTGTAGATGTTGCCGCGTTCTTCGAGGGCGAACAACCGGGCGGCGTGCTCGGTGCTCTGGAACTTGTAGGCCGAAGTCTGGTAGATCGGCACGGCGCGCGACCCGGTCGTCGCTTCGGGGACATAGCCGGAATGCAACTGGCGGGTGGTAAAGCCGAATTGGTGAGTGTTGCTGGTCATGCGAGCCTCCTGTGATAATTCCGCCCAAATCCAGAAGAGGCGTAAAAAAACCTCTCCTGGAAAGAAAAGAAGAGGCCACGAGCTTCATCTTATCTTCCAGAATATCTGCCGGAATTGGCACCTTGTTTAGCTTTTGGCTTTCAGCGGTCAGCTTTTGGCTGAGTGCTGATGGCTTATCGCTAACCAGGTTGCCGAGGCTTCACAGGGCCGGTCCCTCTGCCTCTCTGGATAAGAGCGTTTTATGAAGTTGTTGGGCGGGTTTATATCACAGGCGGGAGGATGTGTCAAGCCGCCCGAAAATCGCCAATCCGAAATCGTAAATCCGCTATAATTCCCTCATGCCCTACCTGGTTGACGGACATAACCTGATTCCCAAGACCGGCCTGAACCTGCGTTCGCTGGACGATGAAACGGCCCTCATCGAGCGCCTGCAGGAGTTCAGCCGCCTGACCCGCCAGACGGTCGAAGTCTATTTCGACGGCGCGCCGCCGGGTCAGGACGGGGTCCGCAAGGTTGGCACGGTCACGGCCCATTTCGTCCGGCAGGGGACGACCGCCGACGAAGCCATCCGCCAGCGGTTGAAGCGGCTGGGCCGGTCTGCCCGCAACTGGACCGTGGTCAGCTCCGACCGGCAGGTGCAGGCCGAGGCCCGCAGCGTCCGGGCCGGGGTGGTCTCGTCGGACGAGTTCGCCGGCATGATGGTCGAGAGCCGGCGCGCAGGTCCCGCACCGGGCAAGGGGGACAAACGTCTCAGCCCCGACGAAGTCGCCGAGTGGATGGACCTGTTCCGCAAGGGCAGCAAGTGAATGTCCCATGACCAAAGTAAGGGGTAAAACGGCAAAATCAGGATAAATTTGGTCGAATTTCTAATCATTTTTTAATGTGCCAAAAAGGGATTCAGTGTATATTAAAGCCAACGACACCTGCCCTCCCTTTTACTGGTATTTGGTGTCAACCACCGACAACAGGTCGGGCTTGCCCCCCCCAGGCACGGCCAACGGTGGTGTCCCTCCCCCAAGATTGCCAGACGTGACCCCAACACGCCTGGCAATCGTCTTTAACCGACCGTATCCCTGCACATACCTGTATAATGGGGACATGACCACCCTGCGCTCGACCGTTCTCTCACCCGGACATATTTACCCCGGCCACCCGGAGGAACCCCGGCGGTTCACCCTCCTGGACCGGATGCCTGTCTCCGCTATCGAAAATTTGGAGGCGGCCCCGGCCAGTCTCGACGAGATCGCCCTGGTGCATGAACCCGCCATGATCGAGGCAGTGCGCCTGGCGAGCCAGACCGGCCCGGCAATCATAGACTACGCCCCCACCTACGTGACCCCCACATCTTTCGAGGATGCCCTGCTGGCTGCCGGCGCGACCCTGGCCCTGACCCGGGCCGTCGTCCACAAGGAGGCGGAGAATGCCTTCGCCCTGGTGCGTCCGCCCGGCCACCACGCCGAACCGGAGCGGGCGATGGGCTTCTGCCTATTCAACAACGTCGCTATTGCGGCCCGGGCGGCGCTGGCCGAGGGCCTGGACAGGGTGATGATCGTGGATTTCGACGCCCATCACGGCAACGGGACCCAGGCGGCTTTCTGGCACGACGAGCGGGTGGCTTATTTTTCATCCCACCAGGGCAATATTTATCCCGGCACCGGCTGGATCGAGGAGACGCCCCACGCCCGCGGGCGGATCGTCAACGCCCCGCTGCCCGCCTACGCCGGGGACGCGGCCATGGCCCGCCTGCTGGAAACGGTCATCCACCCGATGGCCGAACGCTTCTGGCCGGAGATGATCCTCGTCTCGGCCGGCTACGACGCCCACTGGAACGACCCGCTGACCACGTTGGGATTCACGACCGACGGCTACTTTGCCGTGTCGCAGGCGCTGGTGGGCCTGGCCAAGGAATTCTGCGAGGGGCGGATCGTCTTCGCGCTCGAAGGCGGCTACGACCCGCACAACGTCGCCAACGGGGCCGCGGCGGCCTTCGCCGCGCTGACCGGCCAACCATCCCGGCCCGCTCTTGTGGACGGCTCCGGTCTGGGCAACGGGGATGCCAATCCCCACCCTGAACCGGACATCGAAGCGCGCATCCACAAGATCAGGCAGTTCCACGGGCTCGAGTGAGTCGTCAGGTTATCTGGAGTGCAGACTTTAGTCTGCAATCCTGCCGGCCAAAGCAGGCTAATGCTTCGATAAACTCAGCACAGGTGCTTCGATAAACTCAGCACAGGCGTCTGCCCCCCTGAACAAAATTGTGATTTACTGGAGTTTGCAGCCCGGCGCTTGATTTGCGATAAAATCCGTCTGAAATCCCCTTCAGGAGCGAGACATGTCTCAAAGAGTAGTTGGTTACAAACGCATGGAATGGACCTGCCCGAACTGTAACAGCCGCAACCCCGGGCCGGAGAAGACCTGCCAGAACTGCGGCGCGCCCCAGCCGGAGAACGTCCAGTTCACGCTTTCGGAAGATGCGGCCTTCGTCACGGACGAAGCCGAGATCAGGGCCGCCGCGGCGGGGCCGGACATCCACTGCGCTTACTGCGGGACGCGCAACCCGTCTACGGCTGCGACCTGTAAGCAGTGCGGCGCAGACTTGAAGGAGGGCAAGGCCCGCGCTGCGGGGCAGGAGGTGAAAGCCCAGGCGGCGCGGAAAGCGGTCAAATGCCCGAACTGCGGCGCGGAGAACACCTCCGGCGAGAGGATGTGTAAGCAGTGCGGGGCGGCGCTGCCGGGGCCGGTCAGCTTCGCGGCCCCCGTGGGCGCGTCCATGACGGGAGCAGGCCCACAGGTCCAGCCCCGCAAGAAAGTCAACAAATGGCTGGTGGGGGGCATCGTCGGGGGCGTACTGGCCCTGTGCCTCGCGGTCTTCCTGCTGTTCGTCATCCCGACCTCGGCCCTGACCGGGACGGTCACGGATGTGTACTGGCAGACCTCGGTCTCGGTGCAGGAAATCCAGCCGGTCAGTTACTCGAACGAACGCGGCAGCCCGCCCTCGGACGCGTACAACGTCTCGTGCCACGACGAGACCGAGACCATCTGCGAGCAAAAACAGGTTGACCGGGGCAACGGCTATGTGGAGGTGGTGGAGGAGTGCCATGACGAGACCGACACCTATTGCAGTTACACCGTGGACGAATGGAAGACGCTTGAGACCTTTACCGAGGTGGGCAACGATTTCTCCCCCTATTACGCCAGTCCCAGCCTGAGCAGCGACCAGCGCCTGGGGAATGAGCAAATTGACTTTACCGTGACCTTCTCCAGTGAGAAGGGGCAGATTTCCTATGCGCCCGATACGCTGGACGAGTTCCAGCAGTTCCAGATCGGCAGCCAGTGGACCTTGAAACTGAATGCCCTGGGAGGCGTGGTGGGGGTGGAGCGGTAGGAAAAGCGAGAAGAAGGGTTATAAAGAAAAGGCGAGGCAGTGAACCTCGCTTTTTTGTTTTGGGATTTTGCTTGCGGGAGGGGTGATACAGGATCAGTCGCCGACCGCCCGATAGCGCTGGCGGATCTCGTTCAGGTTGATCAACTCGCCGTTTTCCTGCAAGTACCAATGCTCCCACCCATTGCAGGGAGCGCCGTCCATGTAATGGCTGCCCGCCTTGTGGATGCTCCCCTCGAAGCCGTCTGCCGTGCAAAGCCGGGAGTCGGGCCTGATCGTCGCAAAACGGGATTTATCTCTGGCAAAGAACAAGATTTGGCCCGCTTGCAAGAAGCCGCTCTCCACGAGGACCGAAAATTCCACCCTCGGCGCGGACTTGCTTTTGCTCCTCACGTCGAAAGTTTGCGGCTCGAACGATTCGGGCTGGATGGCCTCGATCCTTTTTTGGGCGGCCCGGATGTATTTTTCTTCGCGTTCGATGCCGATCCAGTTGCGATGGAGCCGCTTGGCGACTGCGCCGGTCGTGCCGCTCCCAAAGAAGGGATCGAGCACCACATCGCCGGGATGGCTCGAAGCAAGGATGACCCGGTAAAGCAACGCTTCGGGCTTTTGGGTGGAATGGGCCTTTTCGCCGTTGGCATCCTTCAAGCGTTCCGCGCCGGTAGCCAGTGAGACCAGCCACCAGTCGGAGCGCATCTGCTTTTCCTCGTTCAAACCTTTCATGGCCTGGTGGTTGAACGTATATCTTGCCCCCTTGCCGGTGCTTGCCCAGATCAGGGTTTCGTGGGCGTTGGTAAACCTTACCCCCCGGAAATTCGGCATGGGGTTTGTCTTGACCCAGATCACGTCGTTCAAAATCCAATACCCCAAGTCCTGCATGATCGCGCCGACCCGGAAGATATTGTGGTACGAGCCGATCACCCAGACCGCGCCGGTCGGCTTCAGGACCCGTTTGCAAGCCGTGAGCCATTTGCGGGTAAATTCGTCATAGGCTTCGAAAGAGTCGAATTGGTCCCACTCATCCTGGACCGCGTCCACCCGGGTCATATTGGGACGGTGCAGTTCCTTTTGCAATTGCAGGTTATAGGGCGGGTCGGCGAAGACCAGGTCAACGGATCTTCCTGGAAGGGAGTTCAGTATCTCGACGCAATCGCCTTTGAGGATTTGGTTGAGGGGTAAGGGCATGGAAATTTCTCCAACGCCCGCAATTATAGCCGAATGGCAGCCGCCCAAGTATGTCATTGCAAAACGGCGTTCTCTTCGATGAACTCCCCTGGGCGCGCAATCCGATAAAACCTAAGTTAGGTTTGTCAAAAGCTAAGTTAGCTTTTGGAAAAGCTAAGTTATGTTTTCGAAAAGATAAGTTAGGTTTTGGGAAAGGTAAGTTATGTTTTTGGGAGGCGGCGTCTCGCACTCCCCGTGCTGCGTGAGGCGGGTGATACAGATAAAGTTTGGCGTGGGTTTTCTGGTAAAAGGCGCAAATAAAATCAGGTTGTAACTGCTGAGCCGTCTGGCCTCCTGGCATGTTGCGGCGGGATAAATCCCTGCCTCAGTTCATGGAAGTCGGCCAAAGGCCGACTTTTCAGCAGCCCGAAGGGCTTTTTCGTACTGAGGCAGGGCTTGTGCGAAGCCCCCTGTAAGGGCAGCCCGCCGAGTCAGGCGAAAAACCTGCAAGCCTGAGCAGTCACGTCTCGCTAACCCCAACTAAAATCCTTTGACAGTCTTGATAGCGTCCAGGATATGCCGAAGATAAATGGTGTCATCTTTTTCCATAAACCACCTGCATCTCTTTCAATATTCGGTCACGCAAATAGGGGCTGATGGCTTCCTCAGTCAGCAAATCCACCTTTCGACCAAGCGCCTCGCTGAGTTCACGCTCAAGGCGTACCAGTGACAAAAGGCTCTTGCGTTTCGAGAAGCGGACGATCAGGTCAATGTCGCTTTTTTTCTTTGCTTTCCCGCGGGCCATAGACCCAAAAATGCCCACCATCGAAACGTCGTTCTGGCGGCAAATGTCAATCATGCGAAAGACATCAAAAGGGTAGGTGGTCATAGGTTTATTTTACATGAGTTTCGCGAATTGACAGTCACCCTGAAGGTGACTGCCAATTTGTTGGGTGCTAAAACCCCAACTCCTTCAAATTCTGCGCTTCGGACTTGCGCCCGCCGCCGAGCAGTTCCTTCCAGAATTTATCGTCGTAGCGCCGCGAGCGGACCGGCAGGGGCATCGGCACGCCCCAGCCGAGCAGCAGGACTTCCTCCTTCGGCTGGAGTCGCGCCAGCATCCCGCGCAGGGCTTCCCGTCCCGCGAGACCCGAGAGCACGGCGTGGATGTCGTCGTCGTCGCCGAGCCAGCCTGAGATGCGCGTCCCCAACTGCGACATGACTTCGTCATAGATTTGCGAGGGGCGCTGGTCCACGATCAGCAGGGTGACGTAATACTTGCGCAGTTCACGGGCGATGGTGGCGAAGGTGGTCTGGGCGGCCATCTCGCGGTTGAGCAGCTTGTGGGCCTCCTCGACCACGATGATCAGGTGGCGCGGTTCTGCCGAGCCTGTCGAAGCGCCGTGGGTGCGGAACTCGTTGGTGCGCTTTTCCCAGGCGTCGCGGATCTTGCGGGTGAGCAGGTTGGAGACGAACAGGTAGTCCAGATCGGATTCGAACTCGCCGAACGACAGGACGACGTGCCTGCCGGCTTCGAGCGACTTGATGATCTCGCCCACGCTGTCGGAGGCCGGGTTCTCGACGATGTAGGGTTTGTTGAACAGGCGTCCGAGCTTGGAGTGGAGCGCCTCGGCGGCCATCACGTTGACGCCGTTCTCCAGCGCCCAGGCCGCCACGCTGTTGGGATCGGGGATTTTTTTGAGCCTGCCGGTGCGCTCGTCCTCGACCTCGAGGGTGGCCCCGTTGAGCATCTCGCGGAAACGCCGGAACCAGTCCGCCGGCCCGAGCGACTTGATCAGGGCGTCGAGCACGGTGGGGGTGGTCTCCCGCAGGTTGAGTTCGCGGCTGAGCATCTCGACATCCGCCGGGCGGACGTCGCGCAGGGCGACTTCCAGGTTGAAGTCGGGTGCGTTGCCGCGGATGCTGGCCCCGGCTCCCAGACCGATGACCTGCACCCGGCTCCCGAACTTTTTCAGGCCGATGACGCGCATCCCCGAATCGGAAGCGGTATCGTCGAAGCCGTACTCGTTGTGCATGTCGAGCACCAGCACGGAGGCCTTGTTGTAGTGGATCAGCCCGGCCAGCACCAGCCGCGTCAGGAAGGATTTGCCCGTGCCGGTCGCCCCGAACACGCCCGACGAGCGCTGGACGAACTTTTCGAGATTGATGCAGACCGGATGGTCCTGCTCGCGGGTGTAGCCGATGACGAAGTTGCCGCGCTCAACCGGGTCGCCGAAGATCTCGGCGATGTCGCCTTCGGAGGCCAGGAAGACCTCGGCGTGGTGCGGCGGGACGTTCTTGACCGGGATCGGGCGCGGGCGGTCCTTCAGCCCGGCGTCTATGGCGGAAACCCACTGGCGATAGTCGGGCGAGGTCTCGTCCGGGCCGATTTCGAGCATCAGGTTGGGCAGGACTTCGAGGTTGGCATAGAGGGTCTGCCCGTGCAGGGCTTGCGCGATCTGCGGCGGAAAGCGGACTTCGGTCTGCTCGTCGGCGAAGCGGGGATCGGTCGCCCCGAGCTGGATATCGGTCACGATGCCGTAATACTGCCACAGTCCGCTGCGGATGACGACGAACGCGCCCTCCTGGATGTCCTGCGACGAAACCGTCAGTCGGACGCGGAAACTCTCTTTCAGCCCGCCGCCGACGAGATAGCCAATTTGAGTTCGTTGTTCCATAGAGATACCTTTTCTACCACAAAGGGTCACGAAAAATGCTCAAACACAAAGGACACGAAGTACACGAAGGTTAAACCACCATTCTTTTGATGCCATCTTTTAGATGGGGCACGTTGAAGTTGATGAGGAAACCCAAACGAACTTTGCTCAGCCGGAGGTAGGTCATCAATTGGGCCTCGAAAACCGGATTCATCGTTTCGACTGATTTCAGTTCCGCGATTACGCACTTTCCGACCAGCATGTCGAGCCGCAACCCCGATTCGAGAGGCACACCTTCGAACATAATGGGCAGTTTGACCTCAGTCTCAACAAGAGTACCGCTTTGCTCGATAACGTGCTTCATTGCGAATTGATAGACGGATTCAAGCAAACCTGGACCAAGCACTGTATGGACTTTAAACGCTGCATCCAAGACGATCTTTCCGATGCGTTCAACTTCAAGTGGTATAGGTTGGAATATCCTCTTTGTCATTAGCACCTTAAACCTTCGTGTCCGTGGTGTCCTTTGTGTTTAGATCACTTCGCCCAAAGCGCCCAAAACTGCCATGAGAGTCGGATAATCATCTCTCAACAACGTAATAACTTCCTGCACCGCTTTGTCCTTCCAAGATTTATCTTTATGCGCGGCCTGCGCCTGTTGAAAATGTGCGGCAAGGACTTCGCCAATCGGGATTTCCTTGTTATTCAGGATATGCCTGAAGTAACCGAACTTCTCAGTGAAGCGGGCCAAATCCTGCTCGTCGCACAGGTAGATCACGTCCAGGCTGAGGGGCGGGCGCGGCGGCAGGAGGTGGAAGATGCGCCCGTCCTGTTCGTAGCCGGCCGACAGCACCGACATCTCGACCGGGACGATGCGCCGCTCGCGGTTATCGCGCATCACCTCGTCGGTGACGTTATCGGCAGTCACCAATTGGCGCACCAGCCCGTCGTCGTCAATGTGGATGTCGTGGATCAGGCCGTAGACCTGGTAGCCGTTCCCTAGCGGGGCGCGGACCAACGCCCCGAAGGCGGGCGCGTCCAGTTGCGAGACGCGGCACCCGGCGACGAAGCCGGTCGTCCCGGCGCGGAGTAATCGTCCGATTTCGATTTGATTCATGCTGCCTCCATCCTGTCATTGCGAGACGGCGCGCTTCCGTCGAAGCAATCTCTGGTTAACCGGAATAAATTGCTCAACAAGATATCCCCGTTTAACAGGGGACTGCTTCGCAAAGAACGCAATGACATCATCTGCGCATCCTCCCTTGCAAATCCTTTGCCGATTGTTTATTCGAACCTTCGCCAACCTCTTCGTCCTGGCGGCGGAGTTCCTGCATCAGCATCTGCCCGACCTGGAATTTCTCCTCCGGCTTGACGACCGCCACCTCGTGAGCGCGGTGCAGCAAATACGGATACGGCTTGCTGCCCATCATGCGGCACTGGTCCACCAGCACGGCGTGGAGCAGGTTCAACTTCGCGGCATCTTCGGCTACCCAGCGCGGGATTTCGACCCGCACCGGCCAGGGATGCCCGTCAGTGCCGACGTTAAGATAGAAAAAGTGCAGCGAGAGTGCCCCCCGGTAATCCTTCTCGGACTTCGACTGGATATGAAAAACCGCCGAGCGTTCCCCCGGCCCCAGCAGCGGCCCGGACCTTTCGCCGTACAACCAGCGGTCGCTGACGCCGCGCAGGGGATGATATTCGCGCAAGCTATCGGGGTTTTCCCGGTTGGCTTCGACCAGTTCCAGCAGGCGGACGACCAGGTCGGCGGAGGGCTTGTCCACGTAACCGGCGTTGATCACGCCTCGTTCTTGCAATCGGGATAAAACCGACAGGTAGGCCTTCACCGATTCGCTGTAGGACTCCGCGTCTTCGCCGTCTTTTGCGCCCCATAACTCGATCGGCCCGTCGGTAAACGTCACCACCGGACCCTGGACCTGCGCGGCCAATTCTTCAAGGGCAGCCCGTTCGCGCAGATCGCGTTTGAGGGCGACCATCCCGTCGGTCATGGTGCCGAAACGGGTTTCGAGTTCGTCGCCGTAGAGCAGTTCGCTCTCGGTGAAAATGTCGGGAGTGTTGCCGGAGTTCAACCGCAGGGTGATCGCCCCCACATTGACCAGACAGAACTGGACCGCGTCGTGCCTATCCGGGTTGATCTGCGAGCCGTCGGCGGCGATGAGGGTCGCGTCCATAACGGGAGCCGGCGCGGGGACGCGCGCATCGAGCGGCTCATTTAACGGGACCGCGCAACGGATGCCCGGGTCGGCCTCTTTGGCGCGTTCCACGACCAGGCGTAAAAAGTCCAGATCCTCGGCGTTTTTTTCGAGCAGGTGGCGGGCATGGACGCGCAAGGACTCGATCCGCTCGCGGCGTTCACGCGCCCCGGCCCCGATCTCCTTGATTTTGGTAAAGACTTGCTGAAAATCAACCGGCATGGTTTTTCCTTAGAACATTTGTTGCAAATTGTAAAGGCAAACGAGGGAAAAGACAAGAGAAGCCATACCGGGGAAGGAGCTTGCCCAACCCCCCAGGACCGATTGCCCGAGGCCAGGAACTCTTTCCGGGGGGCCTGCGTCATACCGGTGTTTCAAGACACCTCAAAGGAGAAAAAATGCGTACCAAATCTTTACTCATCACCCTGTTGCTGGTCACAGCCGTTGCCCTGAGCGCCTGCGGACCTTCCTCGGTCTCTTATAGCGGCGCACCCCCCGCCCGGACGCTGAACGTCAACGGCGTGGGCGAGGTCAGCCTGACGCCCGATATCGCCTATATTTACATCGGCGTCCACACCGAGGCCGCCACCGCCGACGAGGCCGTGCGGGACAACAACACCCAGACCACTACGGTCATCGAGGCCCTCAAGGATGCCGGGATTGACCCCAAAGACATCCGCACCAGCAATTTTTCCATCTGGCCGATGGACAAGTATGACCCGCTGACCGGAACGCCGACCGGTGAGAAAAGCTACTCGGTGGACAACACCGTCTACGTGACCGTGCGTGACCTGGCCGAGCTGGGCACCATTCTCGACGACGTGATCGCTGCCGGGGCCAACACCGTCAACAGCATCCAGTTCGACGTGGACGACAAGACCGAAGCGCTCAAGCAGGCCCGTGAAGCCGCCGTCCAGAACGCCCGCCAACAGGCCGAAGAGCTGGCCGGTTACGCCGGGGTGGACCTGGGCGAGATCCAGAACATCTCGTTCTACGACAGCTTCCCCTCCCCGATCCTCGACGCCTACGGCAAGGGCGGCGGTGGTGTGGCGGCTGAAGCGGCCGTCCCGATCCAGCCCGGTGAGATGACCCTGCAAGTCACGGTCAACATCACCTACGAGATCAAATAGCCTTTTTCCCTCCCTCAGGGCCATCCCCCGTCCGCAAGGATGGGGGATGTGCTTTAACGTATATAATCAGCCCATCCCAAACAGGAGGCAAACACATGCTAAAAGTTGGATATATCGGACTGGGGCTGATGGGCAAATCCATGGCCCGCAATATCCTCAAGGCCGGGTTCCCGCTGGTGGTCCACAACCGCAGCCGGGCCGCGGTGGACGAACTGGTCGCCGAAGGCGCGTCCGCAGCGGAGTCACCCGCGGAAGTCGCCGCACAAGTGGACGTGGTCTTCACCAACCTTCCCGATTCGCCGGACGTGGAACTGGTCGCGCTGGGACCGGGCGGGATCATCGAAGGCGCGCACGAGGGCCTGGTCTTCGTGGACAACTCCACGATCAAACCCGGGACCTCGCGCCTGCTCGCCGCCAAACTGGCCGGACGCGGCGTCCTCAGCCTCGACGCGCCCGTCTCCGGCGGCGACATCGGGGCGAAGAACGGCACGCTGACCATCATGGTCGGCGGCCCTGCCGAAGCGCTGGAGAGGGTCATGCCGGTGTTGCAGGCCATGGGCAAGAGCATCACCCTGGTCGGCGAGAGCGGCGCGGGACAGATCGCCAAAGCCTGCAACCAGATCATGGTCGCGGCCCAGATGGTCGCCATGGGCGAACTGCTCATCTTCGCCAGGAAGACCGGGGCCGACCCGCAGAAGGTCATCCAGGCCATCAAGGGAGGCGCGGCCCAGTGCTGGACCCTGGACGTCAAGCCGCCGCGCCTGTTCGAGGGCAACCGCGCCCCCGGCTTCAAAGCCTACATGATGGAGAAAGACCTGGGCATCATCCTCGAGACCGCCCGCCAGTACGGCGTCCCGGTCCCCTCCGCTGCGGTGGACGCCCAACTCTTCAACGCCATGCTCGAAATGGGCATGGGCGAACTGGATAATTCAGCGGTGCTGGGTGTGATCGAAAAACTGGCCGGAACGAGCCTGCTCGATTGATGTCGCAGGAGTGCGTCGCACCTTTCTAAATGGAGTTTTTTCAAGCGAGGGAATTCTCCGTTTGGCGGATTTTGTCCCAAAGTCTGGTGCGACGCACCCTCCTGTAATGGAGACCTTATGTTCAATCGCTACTGGCCCTCGATCCGCGACTACCTGCTGATCCTTGTCGGCGCGTTGATCCAGGCTGTCGGCATCCGCCTGTTCTTCATCCCGGCCCAACTGGCTTCGGGCGGGGTGAGCGGCATCTCGCAGCTCATCAACGAGTACACCGGCTGGCCCATCGGCCTGATGGTCTTCGTCGGCAACATCCCGCTTTTCCTGCTCGGCTGGCGCTTCCTGGGCGGACGCCGCTTCGCCCTGCGGACCGCAGTGGCGGTGGTCACGTACTCCTTCTTCGTGGATTTCCTGGCCTTCTTCCTGCCCGCGCAGGGATTGACCGACGACATCCTGCTCAATTCGCTCTACGGGGCAGTCGTCAGCGGGATCGGTTTCGGGCTGGTCTACCGCGCCCAGGGCACCTCCGGCGGCTCGGACGTGCTGGCCCGCATCCTCAACCACTGGCGCGGGATCTCGATGACCCAGAGTTACATGGTCGTTGACTCAGCCGTCATCCTCGGCGCGGGAGTCGTCTTCGGCTGGAAGGAAGCCCTCTACGCCCTGATCGCCCTCTACGTCAGCGGCCTGACCGCCGAGACAACGCTCGAGGGCGCGGGAACCGTCCGCACGGCGCTGATCATCACCCGCGAACCGGAAGTTGTCGCCCAAAAAATATTGGAGGAGATGGAGCGCGGCGTCACCCTGCTGCCCGGCACCGGGGCCTACACCGGCGCGGCGCGCACCGTCCTGTACTGCGTCGTGACCCGGTCCGAGATCGTCATGCTCAAGACCATCGTCCACGAAGCCGACCCGCAGGCCTTCATGGTCATCGGCCAGGCACACGAGGTGCTGGGTGAGGGATTCAAACCGCTGAAGAAAACCTGATCCGCTAATCCTTCGACAATTAACCTTCTGCAAAGTCGCTCTCAAAAATTGCAGAGATAACCACGAAGGCGCGAAGGCACAAAGAGATTTTTTGGTGTCTCCGTGCCTTTGTGTCTCTGCGGCGGGATTTTATTCGCGCAGATTAGTGGATTCTCAATTCAATATTTCGAACTCAATATTGGTCTCGGTCACATTCCCCGCACCGTCTGTCGCTACCACGCGCAGACGGTGTTTGCCTGCCGTCGCCGTCCAGGCCGCCGAATAGGGCGGGACGTAAGCCGTACCAACCGGTTTCCCGTCCACGTAAAAGGCGACCTCCCTCAGCAGCAGGTCGTCGCTGGCCTGGGCCTGGAAGATCACCTGCCTGTTCCCGGCCAGGCTCAACTTTTCCCCCTCCTGTAAATCCAACACCGCCACTTCCGGCGGACGGTTGTCCACCGTGACCTGGATGACGGCCGTCTCGACCCGCCGGTCGGTATGGACGACCAGCAGTTGCACGGCGTACAGCCCGCTCAAGCCGGACGTGTCCCACTCGGCCAGCCTCCCGCCCTCGACCGGCTCCCGCCCCTCGCCGACCAGGATCCAGGCCCGGGGGTTGAGTCCCCGCCCGACCTGGACGCGGTAGGATGCGAAATCGCCAGCGGATGCGGCGGCCGTGCCGGTGATGGTCACGGTCCCGCCCACATCCGCAAACAGGGCCGGGGAGGTGATGTTGGCGTTCGGCAGCACTTCCGGCGGCTGGATGGCGTCGTAAGCCGTCGGCGGCGTGTCGAAACCGTTGGCCCGCGCCCATTCCAGCGCTTCCGGCGGCACGGACAGGTAGACCTTCTCGTCCACCAGTTCGGGCGGGGTGAAGACCGTCGCCAGGAAGCCCGTCTCGCGGTTGATCTCGACCGTTTTGTAGAGCGTGTCGGCCTGCACCGGCTCGTTGCCGCTCAGGAAGACCTCATTGACCACGTTCGGGCAGGCGTCGGTCGGCAGCATCCCCGACGGGTCGCAGACCTGCATCACGCTCACACCCTGCGGCGCGCTCCAGCCTTCGGGCGGCAGGGACCGGGCCGCGTAACGGGTCAGCGCCTGCCACAGCCCGGCGGCCAGG
>DIDQ01000099.1 GCA_002418215.1 Anaerolineales bacterium UBA5796 | reverse complement strand
AATGGCTCTTCAGGTTTAAGTGGGGTGAAAACCCGTTTTACCACCGAGCACACGGAGAGCACGGAGATTTTAAATGTTTTTCTCTGTGGACTCTGTGATCTCTGTGGTGAAAAAATGGGCAACCCCATAAAATATCAAAGAGCCAATAATTTCACACTGTCTGCGAGAATTGAATGGTCAATTGCGTCCCCCTGCCAGCCATCGAGTGGATGGTCAGTCGCGCCCCGATCAGGTCAGCCCGTTCATACATGCCCAACAACCCAAAGTGGCCGGATGGGGCAAAATCGGCCGGCGTATTCGGGGTTTCGAAGCCGACGCCGTTGTCTATAACTTGCAGACCAACCGCTTCACCCTGGTAACGAATCCTGAGATCGGCCTGGCTGGCCTGGGCATGGCGAGCCACATTGCTCAAGGCCTCCTGCGCCATACGATACAGCGCCAGTTCCACAGGCCCAGACAGACGCCTTTCGACCCCTTCTTTTTGAAATGTGATTTTTACACCCGAAACAGATTCCGTCTCCCTGGCCAGCATTTCCAGCGCCGTGACCAGCCCCAGGTCTTCCAGGTAGATCGGACGCAGAGCGCGCGTGGTGCGGCGCAGGTTCTCGATGGTCTGCCCGGCAATGGTTTCCAGTTCCTGCAAGGATTGTTGCGAGTCGTTATCGGGAGCACTCTTCTGCGCCAACTGCACCCGCTGTTTGAGCGCAATGATGGATTGCAAGGTGTCATCGTGCAGCTCGCGCGCCAGACGGCGGCGTTCTTCCTCCTGGGCATCCGTGATAGCGCCAATATAGTCCCGCAGGCTGCGCTGCGCCGTCTGGACTTTTTGCGCCATGTGGCTCAGTTCAGCCTGCAAATGGCGAATTTCCGCAATTCCACCAACCGGTTCTTCGATCCCGCTAAGGTCTCCCCAGGCCAGGGAAGCAGATTTTTTCTCCAGGTCACGAAGCGGGCGGACGATCTGGCGCGCGCCAAACCATAGCCCAGCCAGGGTAACCAGGAGCAGAGGCGCCAGCACCAGCGGGGCGATACGGGTGGTTTCCAACACCGGGGTGGCAACCGCCTCCCAGGGTTCTTCCATGACCAAGGCCCAGTTCAACCGGGATACTGAACTGTACGAAACCACATGCTCCACGCCCTGGCTGTTCATATAGATAGTTCCACTCTGACCAGCCAAAGCATTTTCCACGCCGGGATGATGAACCGGGTCGCCGTCATAAACCGATGATCCGCTCTGATACACAAGCTCGTGTTCCTGGTTGACAATAAAAATACGGGCTTCCCGCTCAATCGGCAAAGTGCTGGAAACTACACCCTCGAAAAAGGCTTGCGCCGTAACGGCTCCCACCGCCACAACCGACCCATCAGCAGAGACAGCGGCAAACAGGATGGCAGGTTTCCCGCCTGTCCGTGTTTCATGGACCGATGTCGTCTGGCCCGGTTGGGCAAAGAATTCCTTTTCGGTCTCCAGAGATTCCCAAAGCCTGGCTTCCCCTAAAAAAGCCAGCAATTTCCCATCCAAAGAATATAAAGCCAACCCCAGGTCGAAATCTGGCGCAAGGAAGGCATAGGTCGAGAGGATTTCCGCTTCTGGATGACCGCCTTCGCTTGCCCGCAGGGCCAATCCCTGGACCGCCGCCGTGCGATGATGCGCTTCCGTATTCAACGCTCCGGCCGCAGCCCGTATAGCCAGCTCGTCCCGCTCGCCGACCATTTCCCGCATGGCGCGCTGGTGTAACCATGTGCTGCCCAGCGCAAAGACCAGCACCAGCAGCGCGAGCGGCAAGATGATCACGCCCAGCAACTGAAGCGTGGAGCCTTTCCAAAATGCTCTGAAATTTATTTTCGGGAATTTTGCCAGGCGCATGGAACTTACTCAGCCAGCATTCCAGTGTCTTGCGATATCCAACCCAGCGAGACAGCCCTCATAACCGCTTCGGTGCGGCTGCCGGCCTGCAGCTTGTCGAAAACATGCGCCAGATGTCCTTGCACAGTACGGTCACTAATCCCCAACTGCACACCGATGGCTTTATTGGTAAACCCCTTGGCCGCCAGGCGGAGCACTTCCATCTCCCGTTCGGTCGGCTGCTCCACCGGCTGCGCCTCTGGCTTGTGGAAAAGCTGCGCCATCAATGCCCCGGTCACAGACGGGTCGAGCACCGACTTCCCGGCATACACATCCCGTACAGCCTGGACGATGTCGTCGGGGTCGGCTGTTTTTAGCACAAATCCGTTTGCGCCAGCCTGGAGCACCGCCATCACATACGGATCATCGTTATAAGCGGTCAGGATCAGGATGCCGACTTCCCGGACGTTGGCTTTCGCCCAGCGGGTGACTTCGATTCCGGTTGCCTTCGGCATTTGGATGTCGAGCACCGCTACGTCTGGACGTTCGGCCTGGATCAGCGCCTTGGCCTGCTCCCCGTCTTGGGCCTCCGCCACCACCTCTATATCCGGGGCAGATTTTAGAAACTGGCGGATGCCCGCCCGGACGATAATATGATCATCGGCAATCAACGCACGGATTTTTTTCATGGAATTCCTAATTCGGAAACGCTTCGTCCAGGTGTGGAAAAACAAACCAGACCAGCCCCAAGCCAGCCAGCAGCCCGGTCAGGATTCGCATCCAGGCATTGAACGAGCCAAGCGCATCGCCGGCATAGAAACTGCCCGGCAGGGCAAACCGGGTCAGGTTTGCCAGCCAAAGATTACTGTCACGAAATCCCTGTCCAATCCCGGCCAGGTCGCTAAGAAAGTGCGAGCCTCCATCCAGCGCCATCGGGAACAGGAAAAGCAATAAGCCCCACCAGGGCAGGCTTTTCAAGCGGCGGCGCAGCGGATACCATGCCAGCGCGAAAAACCAGACTCCGCCGTAGAACGAGACCATACGGTCAGACCAGGCCACTTTCCAACCCATCCCAGCCGCGCCGGTGAACTTACGCAGGAGCATTGGGTTTACAGTGTCCATCCAGGCAGCCTGGATTTCTGCCAGGGAATAGTTCACTTGGGGACCGAACAAGAAGTAAGAGCGCTCCGGCAATTGGTGGCAGAAGAAAGAGTAGACAAAGTATATCGCATTTGCCGGGCCGTCCCAACCGTTACGCATGAAGAGGGGCGCCAGGAACGGCATCCACACCCACAGGCCGTAGAGAACTATAAAAACGGGGAACCAGTTCTTGGCCAACCATTCGGTCGGCGAAGCCGGTCTTTGTGTCGAGGCAGGTTCGCTCATCGTCTTACATCCAAATCATTTTTCGGTGCAGCAGCCCGGCATGGGTCATCGCCGGGCTGCCGCTTGTCCATACTCAATAGTTTCCGGCGCGAGACCCGCTCGCGCCGCCGTCCCTGGCGAAGCACCCCGGAAGGGGGCGGCGGCGATCATCGAGGAACGCCTGCGCCGGGAACTGTACAGAGCAGCCGGAGACAGACGTTCTCACGGCACCCAGTTGGACAAAATCGAGACCACTTTATCGGGCTGAGCGGGATCATTGGTTTTCAGGTGGAGGGCAAAATCGTGCGGGCCGTCCATACCTTCATGCATCATAAAAACGGTCGAAGTAATTGTAGTGCTTTCACCGGGCTTGAGTACCATCGAACCGATGGTCAGGCTGGGCGGTCAACACCCTTCCCGGACTTCAATATAAGGCTTTTCCTTGAACCGTAGCGCGCCATCACCGGCGTTAGTGACCTTGATCGTAAAGGACTTTTCGGTATTGAATTTAACCTCACCATAGTCAATCACCTGTTGGTCCACAACCAGGGCGGGAGTCCCGCCGCCATCACTGTTGCCAAATGCGGCAATTAGGGCAGCCGCAATTACCAGCGCGCCCCCACCGATCATAAGGATCAACAGGTTCATGCTCTTCTTTTGCGATCTGCGTCTGTTCTTGCTTTTTTTGCTCATCAGGGTACCTCCTCGAATTGAAATGTGTATAGATAGCTGACCAGCGCCCAGGTTTGTTCCTCTGTGAAAATAACGCCCCACATCGGCATGCCCGTGCCCATACCGCCGCGGATGATTTTGCCCTGCAGGTGCGCCGGACTGACAGCCAGCAGGTGGCGAGGATCCGTGAAATCTGTGGGGAGGACGGTCTCATAACCTGGGGGGAATCCATGCGCTTCACCCTGGACTTGGACCTGTCCGCCGATAAAGACGCCATCCCCGCCCCCCGACTCCCCGTGGCAGGCGGCGCAATTCCGGGCATACAACGACCGGGCTTCGGCAAGCGCTTCGGGCGTGGTGTTCGCCTGCCAGATATAAGCGACGGCATCCCAGAGTTGCAGGTCGGAGTAATGAACCCAATGGGGGTCATCCCGCAAATCCTGCCAAACCTGCTCCGGGCTGCGGGAGCGGTAATACCCTGGGGACAGGTAGGATTGGGCGCTGGGAAGCAGGAATTGGGCGAATATTTCAGCGCTTCGTTGAGTGGATGGTTTCCCTGCCGGGATGGTTTGCGCTTCGCGCCTGGCATCAATATCCAGGCCAAGCTGCGCGTATAGCGGCGGCGTGACGGGTTGCTCCACCCTCTCGCCTGTGACTATGATCGCGCCGCGCATACGCCAGTGGTTCGGGCCGCACCAGCGTGTGCAATAAAAAGTATATGTGCCTGGTTTGTCGAAGATAACAGTCAAATTGGTCACTTTGCCGGGTTCAACGTCCACCGCTGGCTGGTCACTTTGGCCGATGGCGAAGCCGTGCATCACATCGTCCGAAGTCAGGCGCAGGCGCAGGGGCTGGCCGGCTGCAACGGTCAGGTCGGCGGGAGTCCAGCCGCCAGCTTCGGGCATGCGAGCATGCAGGATGACGGCATCCGCCTGCCCCAGCCGCCAGGAGATACCCAGGGCTGCCAGGCCGCCCAGCAGGAAGACGGCCGCCAGAATGCGGGCTGATTTCTCGTTCATGCGACCAGCAATCCCATGAGCGTTAATGTGAAAGCCAGGCAAAATACAATTACCGGCGTGGACAATTTAACCGCCTGCGCGCTGTCCGCTTTTTCGGCGGCGATTTTGCGGGATGTAACCGCCGCCCAGATAAATCCTCCCACCAAAACGCCAACTTGCAGGAAGGGCGTCAACCCTGCCAGCCAGGGCGTCCAGGTGACTCCGGCGGTGCCGATCAGGTCCCAGCCCCAGCCAAGCGGATCGGAGAGCGCCGCCAACACGTAGGAGAAGTTGGCAAAAACGAACGACAGGCTGAAGGCCGCCCAGGCAGCCAGCCCCAGCGGGACCAGGGCATAGGACTGAGCGACGAACGATTCCTTTACCGGCAGCGCCGACCCGGAGATTTTTTTACCGGCCCAAACCGTCAGCCAGAACAGGCCGGGGAGGGCCAGCAGGATGAAGGTCAGGAAAGAAGCGGCATAGGCCAGCCACGGAAGGCCCCCGACCGAGTAAGCCGCCAGTTTGAGTGCTCCCCAAGGTCCCAGCAAAACCGTCGAATAGACTGCTGCCGCGCCCAGCATGATGAAGGCCTTGTAAGCTTCGTCCAGTTTCCGGTTACGCTCGACAGAGAGATCGGCCCCGAACGGGCGGATGTTAATGGCAATGTTATCGTGCGGGCAGGTTCGCAAGCATTCCATACACGTACCGCAATAGGTATTCTTGACCATCCCGGGTGGAAAAACATCCCAGGGGCAGCCGTAACCGTTGACGCTGCCGGTATAACAGGTCTTCTCAACATGAGAAGCGCAGACGGCGGTATCAACCACCCGCACCTCGACCGGGGCAAGCTGCGAGTACAGGCCGATGAAGCCGCCCACCGGGCACAGATAACGGCAAAAAGCCCGCCGTTCGAAGATCAGACTGATCCCGACTGCCGCAAACAAGAAAGCCGCCAGGACGATGGCGGTGACGCGCGGCTGGGTCAGGATGACGGCGCTGAACAGTGCCACCAACAGGAATGTCCCGTTTTGCAGCCAGATGTTGCGGAAGCGCTTCGGCCAGCGGCGATTTAAAGGTTTAACCACAGAAAATACGGAGCCTTTCTTTTGGTTTTCCCCGTGTCCTCTGTGGTTGAATTCACCTGGCCCAAGGAGCTTGCCGCGCTGGAGCCACTCACCCGGGGCCGGGATGGGACAGATGCTGCACCAACCCCGCCCCAGGAAGGGAACCGCGACAAGCATCAAGATAGCCCACCAGGCGATCCAGACGAAGACGATGCCGAAGTTGCGGCTGCCAACCGGCGTTCCGAACAGGCCGGAAAGGACCGCCAGCAGGAATCCTGCCAGGGCGACGAGCATGATGGTGAACTGCGGCCAGCGGTTTTTCAGCAGGGTTTTGATGAGCGGGTAGCGGAGGAGGTTCATTTACGGCGGCCAGTATTCAGTGAACAATGGGCAGTCCGGGAGAGCGAAGAGTTAAGATGCCCAGGAAAGCGAGGAGCGCCAGGCCGATCCCGCGCCAGAGCAGCAGGTTCGTACCGACCTTCAATTTGCCGGTCATGAAGGGATGCAGCGCTCCGCAGGTTACCGAGCAGCGCAGGCGGAATGTCCCTGGGCGGTCAGCAGTGAAGGACAGCACAGCAGGCTGACCAGGCTCGGCGATCACGCTGAGGTCGTAACCGTCCACGTACAGGCCGTGGACAACATCAGTGGCTACCAACTTAATGGTTACATTGTCGCCAGGGTTGACATGCAATACGGCAGGAGAGTAGGCGAAATCGCCAGCTTCGACACGGAAAATGCGTTCAACGTTGGAAGTAACAGGTTGCAGGTTGAAGGGCGCAAAGGCCACCAACAACGCCGCAGCGCCTAAAACTGCCCAGGAAACCACGATCCGCTTCACTACTCTATACCTTCCCTTCCCTGCATCTTCCTTACGGCATATTCGACGGACCATACTTGGCGTAGGTCTGGTCCACATAAGCGCGTATTTCCGGCGCAGACTTCCCATCGCCAAGCATACGCATTGCATCCTGGGTGATGTCCACGCAGATGGAGCAACCCAGGGCATGGTTGTCAAAGGTCTTCACCGTACCGTCTGCATTTTGTTCGGCAACGTAGCAGGAATAATTGGAAGTGTGCCCGATCGGACCGCAACCGCAATAGCAAGGCAGTTGATGCAGCACATCCGGGTTGGCAACGGCGAACTGGTAGGCCTGCTGCACTGTGGCAGGGGCGGATTGCACTTCGATGGGCATACCGTCCATCGAAGCCATCGGGAAGAGGTGTTCGGTTGTCCCGGTCGAGCAGGCGGAGAGCGCTCCAGAAAGGGTCAGGGCAAAGATAACGAGGAGCAGGCTCACGCGGGATAAAGGTGCGATCATCGAAACAGTCTCCAGTCAGGTGATTTGCGGTCATTATAGGCAGGGACAACGACAATCAACAGCGCAATCTAACCGGTTTCGATATAGGCAATATGGCTTATAAGAATTGTGACAAAGCTCCTTGAGACATATTACAAAACTGCCGTTGTCACCCTCATCACGCCCGCGCGGAGACAAGCCCACGCGCTTCTCACACGAAGCCCGTTTCGCAGGCTTCGTACAGCATTGCAGGAATACATTCCGATTCCCATCCGTGAATTTACGCTAATCTGTTCGAAAATTAGCGAGAATTCGCGAAGAAAGTGTTTGAAAAGTCTGCATTTTCACCACGAAGACACGAAGTCACAAAGACTCAAAAGGGAAAATATTTTGTGACTTCGCGACTTGGTGACTTGGTGGTAAGGTTTTCAGACACTCTCTAAAACTGCCTGGCGTCTTCGCGCCTTTGCGTTAAAAATTTAGGCTCTCCCGTAACGAACGGGA
>DIDQ01000081.1 GCA_002418215.1 Anaerolineales bacterium UBA5796 | reverse complement strand
AATAATCCGGTCAGATATAGCGATCCCACAGGGCATGATGTTTGCGATGAAGAAGGAAATTGTTATAACCAACAAGGCGAGTATCAAGGCATCAAAAGGAGATTAGAGACCCGATGGGAACCAGTCCAAAAACAGCCTGATCTTACTACTCATTCCCCAACACCCGATCCTACTGCTGATTCAGTATCACCATCTAAGCTCCTTCCGACTGCAACCGCCACCCCAACGCTTGATACTCCTATTCCTACTCCTGTTGCTACGCCTCCTGCTCCGCAACCAGGTACTACTCCCCCTACACCGTCAGTGGCTAATCCAAATCCGGCTTCACAATCAACAACCACTCCTCCGACAAACACAGTCCCAGAACCACCTGGTAAGGCTAAGCCCACCGGTATACCCTTTGATAACTGGAGGAATGGTTACGACTTTTGGAAGTGGGGATTCGTTAGATACCTCTTTGAGTGAAAATAATGAAACGAAACATCATCGTTGTTTACATCTTGATTTTCTACTGTGTGTCAGTAAACATTATTTCTGCATTACCTATCACTGGCCTGCCTGAAGAAATGTCGGGTTGGTTACAATCGATATTTGACTCCAGTCTTTATATCTTAATAGGTATGTTCATTCTTGCCAGAAGCGATTCGCTAAAAGATTACAATATCGATACTCCATCAATATTCCTCTTTATTCTATTTGGAACAATATTCCGCCCTAATATTGGTCCACTCACTTCTCTCAGCACGCTGTTCAAAGCAGGTGTTTGGGGTATTATCGGCCTAATCATCATTAGAATTGTTCAGAGAAAAATTCCTTTAGCCAGCCCTACTAGCAGAAATGCAATATGGTTATCTACGGGTTTGATTTCTGGTGTATTTTTAGCCATACCACTTGCTTACCTAATAACTCATTTTGGCGGTTACCGCGTAGAGTCTGTAGATCTCTCTCGGTACACTTCTCTTAATTTTATTGTTAGATCCATTGCTACCGAAGCTTTTTCATCTATTCCACAGGAATTTATGTTTCGCGGATTGTTACTAGGGTACTTATCAACGCTGTATGACGATAACAAAGCCTATTTAATTCAAGGATTGGTCTTCTGGTCATTTCATTTAGGTCTCGTTTTTACTTCCCCTCTAGCGTTCTGGGTGCATATACCTTTGAATACTTTGATATATAGTCTACTAGCGTGGCGTTCGCGGTCTCTAACACCCTCCATTGCATCGCATACAACATATAATACTTTTTACGTGATTTTTGCCATTCTCATGGGGAGTCAATGAATTCCTTATACTAATCCTTTGCTTCTCGCTGAGGCTTGACCGAAGGTCTCCCGTTTGTTCTCACATCATTAAAGCGATCATCGCCACCTTCACCGGAGTTTATCCTGAGCGCAGTCGAAGGAACGGTGACGGCCAGATGGCCCAATCTGTCCTTGACAGCGAGACAATCTTGGGAGCCTGCCCTGAGCATAGTCGAAGGGTCGGCGTCCACTACGAACTCAACACCACCACCAGCGAAGTGACCAAGTATTACACTTCGGCTCCGCTCAGTGCAGGCATGGCCGGCGCGACCCGGGTCGCGGTGCGCAAGTACACCGTTCCCTCCTCCTCCGAGTTGACCTACCCGGTCTCGACAAGCTCGACCCGTCGGCTCGGCGACCACCTCGGCTCGACCAGCCTTATCATCCCCGCAGGGGAGACCACCGATTCGAATGGGAACAAGGTCTCGGAGTTGCGTTACAAACCCTGCCCCCGTCTGCGCCATGACCAAGTACCAGTACACCGGCCAATTCAGCTACGAACCGAGTTCGGACTGTATTTCTATCGCGAAGCATCCCGTTCCTTTATGCGTTCGGGCAGCTTCCCGTCATACCCTTTTATCTCGATCGCCCCTCGCGGGCAGGCTTCCAGACAGGCGTAACATTTCGTGCAGGCCGAAAAATCGGCATCTTTCGCCAGGTTCAAACCTTCAGGGCAGGATTTTTCGCACACGTTGCAAGGTTTACAGATCTCAGGATTTTTCTTCACCTTGAGGAACGGGTTGAAACGGCTCAAGCGGGTGAAGAGCGCCCCCAATGGACACAGATCGCGGCACCAGGATAACCCGCTGGCCCATTCCGCGCCGAGCAGCACTCCGATCCAGGCGATCATCGGCAGGAAACTGCCGCCGTTACCCGCCAGGATCGCCCCTCGGCAAAACGCACCGACCGGGCAGATGACGCAGAAGACCGGGGAATGACAGAGCCACGCCGCGCCGACCACCCCGCCCAGCAGCCCCCGCTGGATCCAGGCCCGGTACTTCCCGGACCCTCGGCCTGGCCGCGTTCCCCGGTTGAAGACCCAGCGCCCGGGGCAGACCCAACTGCAAAAAGCGCGCCCGAAAAAGACGATCAACAAAAGAGTGAGCAATGAACCTGCCGCCAGCGCAGGGATGAAGACACCCGCGGCCGCCATCACTTGCGCCGCCCCCAGCGGACACGAAAAATCCACCGGGCCGATGCTGAGGGAGCAGGTCGAACCGATCCACAGGCCGCTGCCGATCAACACAAAGAACAGCACAGTGACCATAAACCGCAATGGCGGCCAAAAGCCGGTGCGGTGCTGAACCCGTTTCCTGGTTCGAGGGTATGGGGAATCCTGGGCGGTCAAATCAGGTTGCCTTAAGCGAAACAGCTTTTCCGTATTTTTTGCTTTGGCCTGCCGCCGCTGATTGCGGGCAGACAAAGACACAGGCCGCGCAGCCGGTACATAACGACTCGTCCACATGCGGGCGATACTCCTCGTCGAGCCAGACCGCTTTCTGGATGCCGAGACATTTCTCGTAGCACAGGCGGCAGCCCGGCCAGTTCCAGGCTATGCAGCGGTTTTCGTCAATGACCGCAATGCCAATCTCCACTGTTGTTTTAGGGTCAATCGGCTGCAATGCCCCGGAGGGACATGCGGCGATGCACTCCAGGGAGAAGTTACACCACCCGCTCAAGCCATTGATTTGGGGTAATCCTTCCAGGTTCAGCGTGATCGCATTTTGGTCGCAGGCGATCAGGCATTTCCCGCAGCGGATACATTGCGCCTCGAAGCCCGCTCCCGGCAGGGCGCCGGGAGGCCGGACTGAACCGAATTCCCGTTTATCGGGCCGTAGCAGCAGGTACAACAGGCTTGCGCCGGTCACGCCGCCGACCACGCGCAAAAAGTCACGCCGGGAAAGGGAACCAGGTTGTTCGACGGCCATGGAGCGGCGAAACTTCACTCAACCACGAGTTTGCCGCGCACCCGTGAGTGCATCGGGCTGCATACGATGGTGCAAACGAAACTATAAGTCCCGCTTTCTTCGGGGGTGAAGTACACATAAGTCCATTTGCCCGGGTGGATGGGTTCACTGTAAATGCCCATATCCGGGATGTTGAGGGCGTGGGTGGTGTCTTCACTGGTCAACCGCAGGCAGGCTTTTTCGCCTTTTTTGAGATACACGGTATTGGGCGTGGGGTTGCCGCGCTCATATTGCCGAAAACGGATCGTGATACAGTCCCGTTGCGATTCCAAAACGCCCTCATAAGCAAAGATGCCCACCGCCGTGCCGGCAAGCACCACCACGATCAGGAAATTGGCAAAGAACTCAAGGATTTTCATAGCGGCCTCCAATTACCAAAGTTTTCGGGTTTCGAGACTCTCCAGGTTAGTTCCCGGGGACCGGGATATCCGCGCGGCCCGAATTTTGCGCGTCCCCTCGGAACCGGGGCCAGGACGTTCCAGCCGGACCCGGACTGTCTGTTTTGAGCGCATACAAATAGTTATCGTCAGAGCCGATGTACAGCCTGCCGCCGGGCAGCAAGGTGGCCGAGCCTGTGACGTATTTGTCTGTCTTGTGCTTCCAGAGCACCTGCCCATCCGAAGACATGGCGTAGATGTTCTGGTTGTAGGAACCAAAGTAGACGGTGCCATCCGAGCCGACGGCGGGCGACGAGATGACCCAATCGCGGGTATTGAAACGCCAGGCGAGTGAGCCGTCCGGGTTGAGGGCATACAGGTGGTTATCCATCGAACCGACGTAGATAACTCCGCCAGGCCCTATCGCCGGGGAGGAATACACTTCTGCTCCGGTCGCATAATGCCATAGCTCCATTCCGCCGGGGGTGACCGCGTAGACAGAGTAATCCGCCGAGCCGACGTAGATGACCCCGTCTGCCCCGACAGCCGGGGAGGAGTAGACCGGCCCGCCGGTCTCGAAGCGCCATTTGAGATTGCCGTCCGGGTCGAAGGCGTAGAGCGCCCGGTCTTCGGAGCCGACGTAGATGCTGCCATCGCCCGCAACCGCCGGGCAGGAAACCACCCAACCGCCCAGGTCTTGTTTCCACTTCAGGCTGCCATCCGGGTTGAGGGCGTACAGGAAATTGTCGTCCGCCCCGAAATAGATGGTCCCGTCCCTGGCCAGGGCCGGGGACGATTCGATCTTGCGCCCGGCTTCGAATGCCCAGAGCAGATCGCCTTCAGGAGAAAAGGCGTAGAGTTTGCGGTCATAAGCCGGGACGTAGATCACGCCGCTGGGGGCGACGGCCGCTGAACCATGCACCCAATTGCCGGTTTCGTACTTCCATTTGACCTTGCCTTCCGGGGTCAGGGCGTAGAGGAAGGTGTCGTGGGTGCCGATATAGACCGTCCCATCTGGGCCGACGGCCGGCGCGCCGACAACGGCGTTGCCGGCTTCGAAACGCCATTCGAGGCGTCCGCCCGGCCCACAGGAAGGGAGCAGGAGAACTATCAATAACGGGAGCAGGCCCAGGCTGAGTCGGATCGGTTTAGCCAAGTGAGAGCACCTTTTCGCTGTGGACCTCGGTCAAATTCCCGTTATCCATGATCAAATGCCGGGTCCCGTGCCGGGCGAGTTCCGGGTTATGAGTCACCAGGACGATGGTCATCCCGCGTTGGCGGTTCAGGTCGCGCAGCAGGGTCAGGATTTCGTGTTCGGTTTCCACGTCCAGGTTGCCGGTGGGTTCGTCGGCCAGGAGCAGGTCGGGACGGTTGGCCAGGGCACGCGCCAGGGCAGTTCGGGTCTGCTGCCCGCCGGATAGTTCGGATGGGAAACTGTTCGTTTTGCCTGCAAGCCCCACCCAGCCGAGCAGGTCGGCCGCGTCTTTGGGGTCCACCTGCGCTGAGTTGAAAAGGCCGGGGAGCCGCACGTTATCCAGGGCGGTGAGGGTGGGGATCAGGCTGGCAAACTGGAAGACGAAGCCGATCCGGCTGGCGCGCAAAGTGGAAAGGGGGACGTCCTCCAGGCTTTCGAGAGCCTGGCCGAAAATCCCGACCCGGCCTGCGGTTGGTGTGGTCAGCCCACCGATCAGGCTGAGCAGGGTGGTCTTGCCGGAGCCGGACCTGCCGGTAATGCTGACGAAATCGCCGGGGAAAACCTGCAAATCGGCTTCATTGACGGCATGGACGATTTCATGGCCTTGCCGGTAGAGTTTGCTGACCCTTTCGAGGCTGATGACCGGCGTAATATCCGGTTTGTGTCCATTATTGCGGCTCATCATTCGCCTTTCCGAATGGCAGCGTAGGGTTCCATTTTGCTGCTGGCCAGGGCCGGGGGCAGGGATGCCAATGCGCCGGTGAGCAGGGACAGGAGCAGCAAAAGCAGGGATGCGCCGATGATCTCGATCCAGTTGGGGAGCAGGTAGGGGATATGCAGGCGGAGCTGGATCAGGCGGGAGAATCCGGCCAGCAGCACCCCGGCTGCGGCCAGCCCGCCCAGTCCGCCCAGCCCGGTCAGGAGGCCGGCTTCGCCCATCACCAGTCGGAAAACGGCCTGCCGCCGGGCGCCCATGGCCCGCAGGATGCCGAGTTCGCGCTGGCGTTCGTTGACGATCAGTGAAAATACCAACCCGATCGTCAGCAGCGACATCAGCCACAGGGCAGCCGTGACGCCAAAAGTGACCCCTAACACGCCCTGCAACTGGCTGGCAACCGCCTGGTTGAGCTGTGAGGCGGTGAATACCCGGGCGTTGTCGAGGCTCGCTTCGATCATTTCAGCCACATCCAGGACATCGGCAGCGGGCGCAACGCTGATGAGCAGCGACGAGATTTCATCCGGCGCAACGGCCAGGGTGACTTCGGCCAGTTCGGCGGAATCGGCGATCATGCGGCGCATGCCTTCCATCGGCACGTAGACCGTGCGGTCAATGCCCATGCCGGTCCTTTCGAGCACCCCGACGACCTTGAAGGCTGTGCCGTAGAAAATGACCGTCTCACCTTCGCGCAACAGGATGCGGTCGCCGACGATGATGTCGTAGGGTCCCAGCCCTTTGCCGTCCAGGTGGGTCGCCAGCCAGGGCGAAATGGTGAAATCTGTATCCGGTTCGAAGCCGACCAGGAAGAATTCGCCGATGCAGCAACTGGCGTTGCTCAAGGTCTCGACGAAGACCTGGGCGGATGTCTGCTGCACGCCGGGGAGGGCGGCAATGTCTGTTTTGACGTCCGCCGGCATGTAAAAGGTCGAGGGCTGGCCGGTGATGAACGCTTCCTGGGCCGATATTTCGTATCCCGCGGGGACAATGACCAGGTCCGCGCCGAGGCGGGCGCGCCCGACATCCAGGCTGTGCTGGACGCCGCGCAGCACGATCGTCGCCGCGAACAGGGACCCGGTCGCGACCGCCACGCAGAGTCCGATCACGACCGTGCGGTAGGGTTTGCGCCGCAGGTTCTGCAGGGCCAGGGCCGGGAGGGTGATGTCCTTCATGCAAAGGCTTCAGCCGCGGGGGGTGTTTTCGGGGCGCGGCTGCCCAGCAGCCCGGCCAGCAAGACCAGGCCTCCCAGGATAATCAGGGCCGGTCTCGTGCCCACATTGCAGGCCATGTCCGGGTTATCGCAAGTCGGGATGATAAAGAGGGGTGTCAAAATAGTGACCGCGCCCAGGATTGCGGCTTGGTGGTGCAGGCGGCGGCGCTCACCGGGGCTTTTCAGGAAGGCGATCATCAGCCCCAGGGCCATGATTATCACCCCAAACAGCATCTCTGCCCGCGCCGTCCAGTGGCAGCGCATGGGTATTTGTTTGCCGCTCGCCAGTTCCAGCAATCCTTCGCAGACGGGGAGCACGACCGGCGTGAGCACGATAAGCAACCCAAGAACAGCAGTAACCATCCCGGAAGCACTTATGCGTTTCATCTGACCATTTCCTTTCATTTTGTTTAATGCGGATTTTTTACATTGCCAGCCAGAAAAGGGCTGCGGTAATCATTGACATGAGGATCACCACCGGCGCCAGGCTGCGGGTGAGCACTTTCTTGTCGGTGGTGTGGTTGAGGCCGATCCGGTAGGCCGTATAAATCGAAACTGCCAGCCCGCCCAGGAAGATCGGCGCTTGCAGGTAAGGGACCAGGTGCGGCACGTACATCACCCAGCCGTAGCCGGCCGTCCCGAAGAGGTTCCAGCCCCAGCCCATCGGGTCGGAGAGCAGGGGGATGGCGTAAGAAATGTCAATCAGCGCAAACGCCACCGTGAACCCGATCCAGCCCGTTAATCCGAGGGGGATGACGGCGTAACCGTAATCGGTGAACAGGCGCGCGGCCGAGGGCAATCCCGCGCCCGAGGCGGGCACAACCGCAGCGGCCCCCGGACCTTCGGCCTGCGGCTTGCGGCGGACGAGGGATACCAACTGGTTCCACAAGCGCGGCACGAAAGCAAACGCCTCGCTGGCGGGGGTCAGCCTGCCTTCGGCGAGACCCTTCCCCAGCCAGACTGCAATATAGAACAACCCCGGCAGGATCACCAGGTTGGACAGGATGAACAGGACCGCATAGAGCAGGAACAGCGGGATCGAAGCGATATTGGCCATATCCTTGAGAATGCCCCAGGGTCCGAGGTAGACGGCGATGTAGATCAACGCGCAGGCGAGCATGATGAAGCCGTTGTAGACCTCGTCCACCCCGCGTCCTTTGTTCACGAACAGGTCCTTCCCAAACGGGCGGAGGTTCATGGCGATATTATTCTGGGTGCAGGTTTTGAAGCATTCGGTACACATGCCGCAGAAGGCGTTCCGTTCCAGGTTACCGGGGTAACACATCCAGGGACAGCCATAACCGTTTTCGTTGCCTGAAATGCAGGTCTTGTCGGTGTGCTTCTTGCAAACCTCCGGGTCCCGGACGCGGATCTCGACCGGCGCAACCATCGAGTACATCCCGGTGAAACCGCTTACCGGGCAGATATACCGGCAGAAAACCCGCCGACCGTACAGCACAGAAGTGACCATGGCCGCCGCGATGAACAAGGCAAGGACGATCCCGGTTGCCAGCGGGCGGGTCAGGATGATGGCGCTGAAGAGCGCCACGCTCAAAAAGCCGATATTCATCGGCCAGACATTGCTCAGACTCTTGGGCCATCCCTTGCGGGCCACCGAAAGCGGTTTTTCGCGCCCTTTCTTGACGAACGAACGGTGGTCCAGCCATTCGCCCGGAAGGGGCAGGGGACACATCATGCACCAGGACCGCCCGCCAATGGGGATGAAGAAGAATTTGAGGGCGGCCCACCAGACGATCCAAACGTAGATAATGGCAAAATTGGCATTGCCGACGGGCGTCCCGAAGAAAGCCGCCAGCATGATCACGGCAAAGAAGAAAACGTTCGGGACGAAGAGGGCAAACTGGAACCAGCGCTGTTTGAACAGTTTTTCGAGCCATTTGAAGCGCGTCAATTCGTATTTCCAGCTACCGAGCGGGTCCTTCGCCGGGTCGCTGCCCCAACGCTGCAACGCGAAGACCGATCCCAGGGCGACGAAAAAGGTCAATCCCCAGGCGACCGGTAATTTGCTGTAAGGCTCGACGATGAATTCGCCCTGCATGAATGGGTGCAGCGGCCCGCAAACCGTCGTGCAGCGGAAACGGAACAATCCCGTTTTATCGGCCACAAATTCGACGCTCGGTGCGGGGTCCTGGCGCGGGTGCGATTCCAGTTCGACGCCGTAAGTTTCCAGGACCAAACCATGGGTCACGTCCTCGGCGATCAGGGTCAGTTTGACGTGGTCGCCCTGGTTCACCCGTATCACCCGGGGGGTGTATTCGAAAGTCTTCGCCTGAATGGTTATCTCGCGGGTCGCTCCAGCTGATTTTCCCAGGGCTACCGTGGGAATTAAAGCCAAAATGGTCACAAACAGGAACATGGCGGGAATTAATAATCGCCGGTATTTCTTCATAGCCTGATCCTTTCACGCGAAGCTAATGGGATTAATTTTTGACGCCGCAACTGCCGCAGGAACCCGCAGTGCAGCCGCCGCATGGGGATGACGCTCCCACAGGGACAAGATGCCCGCCCGCTGAAACCGAGAATGTGGCCGGGAGCGATAGCATCCGGATGATTCCCGGCGTTTCACATTCCGGGCATTGGCCTGGCTCGTCGCGCTGGTCAACCTCCCGCCTGAGTTCGAAGCGCGCATGACAACTCCGGCAGCGATATTCATAATAAGGCATTGTTACACCTGCACCGGTTAAATTGGTGGGGATGGGATACTGAGACCCCATCCCCACGCCTGAGGAGAAGATTATCCAGCCTTCCTGGCTCTCATCCAGGGGAGGGCAAAGCCGACGGCGGCCAGGATCACTCCCGGAAGCCCGAACATGACCAGCAGCAACCCGGCGGCGCGTGATTCGAGCGCCAGCCTGGATGCGCCATAGTTTTGGATCGCGAACAGGACCAGGAGGGTCCCCAACACGGCCAGGAGCCACTCGTACCAACTGAGTTTCATCTTGGTGGCAGCAAGGAAGAACCCAATACCCACCACCACGCCCAGGATTAACCAAAGAGTTACAGACATCGAATACCTCCTTTTCCTAGCTTGTCATCCGAACGGATTGATCGGTGCTGATGCCATAGTCTGGCAGGTTGAGCCTCCACCACTCTTCGGGGTCTTTCTGCGGTTTGCCGAACTCGGTGTAGGGGGTGTAAAGCAGGTCGTCAATCTTCTTCAGGGTGCCATCGAAGGCCGGGATTGTGGCCGTGAGGTAGTTGCGTACCCTGCTGAAGCTGGCCAGGTTCTTGCTGGCAAAGGGGCAGACGGCGAAGCAGATGCCGCAGTTGTTGCCGGTCTCATACCAGTAGCTGCGGCACTTGGTCGCATCTTCGAACCAGGCTTTGTGGCCGGCGTTGTTCCACCCGCCTTTGACTTCCCAGGTGGGTTCCTTCTCGAAGCTCAAAGCCTTCGACGGGCAGTGATCGGCGCACTTGGTGCAGTTCTTGCAGAATTCCAGCAGCCCGGCATTGATCGGTTTGGTGGGAGCCACCGGCAGGTCCGTGAGCATCTTGAAGACGCGCACCATCGAGCCGTATTCCGGGGTGAGCAGTCGGTTGTAACGCGAGAGTTCGCCCAGTCCCGACATTACGCCCAGGGCAGGGGCGATGCCCAGGGCATTGGTGGATGATTCGCCCAGGGCCATGTATCCCAGGCCCATGAGGAAACGCTGCAAGCGTTCCTGGATGTTCTGCGACCGGCTGTAGGTCAGGCTGGTGGTCTGAGCGCCCAGGTGGGTGGGGCAGCGAGTCATGGTCTCTTCAGACATCTGGACGGTGTACACGATGGCGTAGCGGGCCTTCTTGGGGATGGTGCGGGAGGCATCGTCCTCGGCGGGGGCGTCCACGTCCAGGATTTTCATTTCCTTCCCGTCGGGGTCCTTGGAGTAAATGAGCTTCTCGGTGGTATTGGTATCCAGTTCCACGAAGCCAACCGTCGCGGCGCCGAGGTGACGCGCCGCGGCCGTGATGATCATGGCCGCATCTTCAGGCGTGCCGCTCCACTTGGGGACGCCCAGGGCTTCCGGCGTCCGCACACTTTCCGGGTCCAGGAAGAATTTTCGAGGCGCAGCGCCCCCACCTGACGCGCTCTGCAAAGCCCAATCCTTGAGCGTGTAGCCGGGCTTGTCTTCCTTCAGGTACTTGTCCATGTTGGCTTTCTGGATCTCGGACAGTTTGTCCACCCGTTCCTGGCCCACGTACTTGGCAAATTGGCGCCGGACGGTTCTTTCGCCTTCAGCCAGGCGTTCGACTTTTGCCCAGTCCACCTCGGTGGTGGGTTGATCCACTTCCTTGATGAAAGCGGGGCGCTGGAGGCCGGCGGGTTTATCAGACATCTGTTCGCCGGCCACTACCATCGGAACCAGGGCAGCGGCCGCGCCCATTTTGCCGAACTCTTTCATAAATTCTCGTCGAGTCAAACTTTCAGTCATTTGCATTCTCCTTGTGGAATTTCATTGATAAAACTTTGCAAATTTAGATAGCCTTGCATCCTTTCAATAAACGAGCCTCCTCTCTCCCTCGCATAAAAATAGTTCATTCGATGACAATCGTCATGTCAATCCATGAGTGGATGGTGCAGCCGGCGCGATATTCACCGGGGACATCATATCCATCCCATAAACGACGAATGGTCTGCCCCGGGATGACCAGCATTTCCTGCAACTCGATGTCGGGAGCGACCAGGTTGTGGTCTTCGTTGAGGTCGCCGGTCTTGGTGTCGCTGTTGTAGATGACGAACAGGACTTTCTGCCCGGCGGGGACGGCCACCCGATTGGGGACGATCTCGTCCTGGGTGAATTCCAGCTCGATGACCATCGCATCCTCCGCCCCGGCTGGAACCGGCTCATCCATGACGATATCGCCGCCTCCGTCGCTGTTCCCGCAGGCAGACAGGATCAGGGCAAAAAGAAACAGCGCAGTGGTAAAGATATATTTTTTGGTTTTCATTCTATGTTCCTCCGTATCTTGATTTGATTGGTTTTGCAGGAGATCAGGAATCACGTTCCCTGTCTTTGGGTTCTTCGAATATTTCTTCCGCAATGTTCGCTACGCCGGTTGTCAGGTCTGAAAAAGCGCCCTGTACCGAACGGATGGCTTCCTTTGCCCGGCCTGCCAGGCGGATCGTTTCTTTCGGGCCGATCACCAGGATGGCAAATAGGAGGATCAGGAGAAGTTCACTAGCTCCCAGGTTGAAAAAACGCATCTCGTACCTCACGCAACCGAGGCCGATAGGGCTTTCCGGCGGGCGCGTTCTGCGAGCCAGGCCAAAAAGATACCGACCTCATAGAGCAGGACCAGTGGGGCCATCACCAAAAGCATGTTGAAAGCATCCGGTGTTGGCGTAACAACCCCGGCCAGCACTGCGATCACCACCAGGGCAAACCGCCGTCCCTTCGACAGTTGTTTGGCGGTCACCAATCCCATGCGGGCGATGAGGGCCAGTAACAGCGGCGTTTCGAAGATGATCCCGCTGCTGAACATAAGCGCAGTGACAAAGGAAATGTAGCCATCTATCGAATAGGTGGGCCGCACCAGATCGTTCATGAAGCCTTGCAAATACCCTACCGCGAGCGGGATCATCACAAATGCAGCAAAAGCTGCCCCCAGGGCGAAGAAAAATCCTATCCCCGAGACCGATACCAGCAAGAAGCGGCTTTCGCTGCGAGTCAGGCCCGGCAAAAAGAAAGCCAATAACTGGTAGAGCAGGTATGGCATGACCAGCACTATTCCCAGGATCATTGCCACGCGGAAATAGACCACAATCGTTTCGGTAGGGTGCAAAGCCACCGGCTGGACCGCGCTCACATAGGACAAAAGCAATGTCATCGTCTGCTCGGTGAAGGCCAGGCTGATGCAGAACGTCACCACCAGGCCGATGATGACCCGGAACAGGCGCTTGCGGAATTCTTCCAGGTGCGCCCAGAATTGCATCCGCCGCTGGCGTTGGTCTATTCGAAACTGCTCCCGGCTATTTTCAGTTGCCATATTTCTCGGGTTACTTTCTACAAAGATTGGATGTTTGTTTCGCCGGGTTTTTCGTCAGCCGCTTTTCCATCGCCAACGGATACATTGCTGCGAAATTCGCGGATGGCCTTGCCCAGTTCGCCGCCAATCTTCCCGACGCGGCCAACGCCAAAGATGAGGATCACGATGACCAGGATGATGATCAATTCGGTCGTTCCAAGTCCAAGCATAGCTTTCTCCTTTTTGTCTAGTTCGAGCCAGAGGGTTCGCCGATCTTTTCGTATTTCTCTTCGGCATGGCACAGTCCGCAAGGTGCTCTGTACGGGCCAAAGTTTTGGTGACAGGTGAAGCAGGGGAGTTCTTCGCCGTAATGCCAATCATGCGGGTTGGGTTCGAAATGGGCCGTCAATTTGGCCGTCTCAGCCAGTGTCTCGCCATGGCAGGAAATACACATATCATTCGAAGGCGGCGCAACCGGCGGGAATTCTTCATGGCAGTCTTCGCACACCATTTCCTCTTGCACGCGATGGATATAGTCCAGCGTCGGTTCGGCCTCGCCCCACTCCGGCATAGGCTCCAGCATGGAGGGGTAGTGGGGCATCTGCGCCAGTACGATCCTGCGGATTTGATCTGAATCCAGAACATCGAAATCAATGGTTTCCCAACTGCTTCCATGGCAGGCCGAGTTGGAGCAGAACGACGAGTTATCAGCCGGGCCGTCGTAATTCGTAACATCATGGCAACCCGTACAAGTCTCGTCTTCGTCATTTTCATCGTAAGCGTAACGATGCAAGGCCAGCCAATTGGCGTTCTGGTGCGTGCCGGGCCGTTGTTCGTGGCTGATTTCGATATTGGTGACTTCATCCTCCGGGCCGGCCACCACCGGGATGGCGTGACACAGGTTGCACTCCAGCCGAATGGCGCTTCCGCCGCCGATATGCTTGCCGTCATGGCAACGGAAACAGCCCGGGGACTCCTTGTGGCCGATATTGTTCGGGTGGGTGTCCCAATCCATGTCCTGGTCGGGGAAAACGCTTTTGTTGTAGATGTTTTTCAAGGCTTCGACCGCGTTGTAAATCTGATCGGAATGAGCCTCGAAATACGCCGGATGGTTTGCCTGGTAATACGAGGACAGGCTGTCAATCCCGTTTTTGGCATCTGCGAGAGTGGCGTAGTCTGCGCTGAGAACTCCCACGGCCTGCGCCCGGATCTCCGGGATGGCAGGTGGAATGACACCTTTATAGAGCGCGTCTTCCACGGCTGTTTCCGGTTTTTCGATATTGTGGGTAATTCGATTGTGACAGGTAATACAGTCCATTTCCTTCAGTTGGGTTTCATCGATCCCATAGGAATCGAAGCCCGAGGTGACATCCACGTACTCGGTCTTATTGCCGTCGCCGTCAACGACCTGGACGTAGGGAATTTCCTGTTCTAATTCGTCAGCGGCGTAGTAATAAACTTTGTTCTCGATATGCCAGTGGATGCCGCGCCCAAGCCCCTCGCGTACACTCCCCCCGCCAGTCTTAAGGATGAGATACGTCCGGTAAAGCGAGTTTTCCTTGTCCGGGGTATAGTGAAAGATAACCCGCTGGCTGTCATCCGAAAATTTTTCAGGGTTGTGACAGCGTTCGCAAATCTCGCGAGCCGGACGCATGCTCTTGATCATGATCGGGTATTCGTAGGTCCCGAAAACGGTGGCAAACACGTGACGGGCATCGCCGATCTTGCGCGTGAACTGGTTGCCAACGAATTCGCGCCCGATGTGGCATTCCACGCAATTGACACGCGCGTGCGGCGAATCCTGGTAGGTAATGTATTGCGGGGGCATGGAGTGGCAAGCTGTTCCGCAGAACTCGGAGGAGTTTGTGTAATCCCACGTATAAACGCCGCCAACTCCAATAAGCAGGAAAATAATACTCAAGGCCGCATACGGTAAAAATTTTATCCAGCGCGGGGCGCCAGTTGGGGGAAAGAAAAACCTTTTTACAGCGTTGGCAACTCGTTTCATTATGTTTTTTTCCTGCTCCAAATGAGAGATAAGCCCAAAACAGGCAGAACTTTACTACCCCCATGGTAGCAAATTCGATTTACCCGGTATAGCAGGAAAAATCAGTTGTTTTGTAGGGTTTTTTCGGACAAATTAAGAAAACGCCCCGTACTTAAATCGGCTCTCCCGTTTTGACGGGAAAAACCTTTTG
>DIDQ01000013.1:2619-3908 GCA_002418215.1 Anaerolineales bacterium UBA5796 | reverse complement strand
TGCCCTGAGCTTGCCGAAGGGTTTTCCGAGAGAGTTTGCCGCTTTTGCGACAACCTTCGGGACGGTTTCAACTCCTCGACTATATGGTTTAATTCGGGAATGCTCAATCTCCTCTATCAAGATGACCATCTCCTCGTCGTAGACAAGCCCGCCGGGCTGCCCGTGCTCCCCGACGGTTGGACGCCGGACGCGCCCTACCTGCGCCGGATGCTCGAAGCTGAATTCGGCCCGGTCTGGGTCGTCCACCGCCTGGACAAGCCCACCAGCGGGGTGATGGTCTTCGCCCGCGATGCCGAGACCCACCGCCATCTGAACGGCCAGTTCGAGCAGCACACCGCCCGCAAGGTCTACCACGCCATCGTGGAGGGACGCCCCGATTGGCAGGTTCGCAGCGCCGCCCATAAATTGCGGATGGACGTGGGCAAGAAGCACCGCACCGTGGTGGATCACACGAACGGGAAAAATGCCCTGACCATGTTCCGCGTCCTCAACCGGGGACAGGATTACAGCCTGATCGCCGCCGCGCCTGTGACCGGGCGCACGCACCAGGTCCGGGTCCACGCCGCGGCCCTCGGCCATCCCTTGCTGGCCGACGCGCTCTACGGCGCCTCTCCCAGCGACGTGATCGCCCGTCCCGCCCTGCATGCGGCCGAGCTGTCTTTCATCCATCCGGCTAGCGGGGAAAGGCCCTTGTTCAAATCTCCGTATCCAGAAGATTTCGCAGCCGCCCTGGAAACCTTGGACCTTGCGACCCTTTGAACCTGCAACCGTTTAATGGTATGCTCGCGGCAATCTGAAATTGGTAAGGCGAGATTTATCTCGCCAGCAGCGACATGTTGTACATTTCCAAATTGATCCGGCAAACCATATCGGACTTTCTGCCCTGCCCGCCTGGACGTAAACGTCCGGGCTATTCCTGCCAAGCCGACTGAAAGTCGGCTAATCCGCTTTAGCAGATTTTGTAGGAGTAGCCCGACGGTTTACTGTCGGGCGGTTACGCCAGAGATGGGCTGCTGGATCGAAGGGCCGATGGCCAAAACGTCGCCCTAAGTGCCTATCCTAAAATTAAAGTATCTATTCAGCCATATACTCAAAAATAGCGATGTCACTGCGAACGAGCGGTCTTTGCGAGTGAAGCAGTCTCCCAAAGGTCAGTTTTGCCCATTTAGCGGGAGATTGCTTCGGCAACAACCGCCTCGCAATGACAGCCTGAATAGTTACAAATTAAATTTCTAACGCAAAGGCGCGAAGACGCCAGGCAGTTTTAGAGAGTGTCTGAAAACCTTACC
>DIDQ01000013.1:0-2555 GCA_002418215.1 Anaerolineales bacterium UBA5796 | reverse complement strand
TGTCTTCGTGGTGAAAATGCAGACTTTTAGAAAAATGTGAGCAAAAGAAGACCCATTGACTCGCTTCCAAAATGGCTCAAGGTCAATTTTGACGGAGTGGAAATGCCAAAAAGCTTCCAAAAAATAATCCCTTTGCGTCTTTGTGGCTTTGCGTTAAAGAATTTTCGGATAGAGCCTAAATTAATTTTCAAGGAAACGAATGATCCCCAACCTGCCCACCCTGCGAATCCTGCCCGTTGACAGGCTGATCCTGCACGAAGACCACGACTTGCAGCGCACCCTCCCGCTGGTAAACAGGCTGCGCGCCCAGGGCATCCTGCGCAACCCGCCCATTGTCATGCCCCTGACCGACGGTTCAGGCCGTTACATGGTGCTGGACGGGGCCAACCGGGTCACCTCGTTGAGCGAGATGGAATTCCCGCATATCGTAGCCCAGGTGGTCGAGCCGGACGACCCGAACGTGCTGCTCCAGACCTGGAACCACATCGTCTGGGGCATGAGCCAGAAAACCCTGATGAGCCGCATCCGCCAGATCAACGGGTTGAAGGTGGTCAAAGTGGATACCCAGAAATCCCTCGACGCGCCCAAATACATGCCGGTCCACATCCGCCTGGCGGACGGCAGCCTGTACCTGTTGAACGAAGCGCCGAGCGAGCTTGCCGACCACATTGCCACCCTGCACGCCATCGTGGATACTTACAAGGCCCGCGCCTCGCTCGACCGCACCAGCCAGACCCTGATCGAATCGTTCAGGAAGATCTACCCCGACCTGGCTGCCCTGGTCGTCTTCCCCCGTTTCAGGATCAAGACCGTCCTGAAACTGGCTGCCCTGAACATAGTCCTGCCGACAGGCATTACCCGTTTCAGCGTCTCGCCCCGCGCCCTGCACCTCAACTACCCGCTCCACGAGCTTTCGAGCGCCAAACCCATCGAATACAAGGAAGCCTACCTCCAGCATTGGATCCAGGAACGGGTCAAGAACAAGGGCGTGCGCGCCTACACCGAAGCGACCTTTTTATTCGATGAATAAATTCACCACAGAGGCACAGAGTTCGCGAAGGCATCCTTTGTGCGCTTTGTGTCTAGTGGTGAAATTCGCAAGTGACTGTCACCTGATTCAAAGGATATAATCTCCGCATGGAATTCTTCTTCCCCGACATCGAAAGCCCCGGCGGCCGCAAGCCTCCCGCCGAGGTCCGTTTCGAGGACATCACCGCCGAACCGTATCCCGACGGGCGCCGGGTACGCGTCAACCTTCACATCACCCCCTTCCTCGAGCGTCCCTACATCGAACTGGAAATCACCGACAATAACGGCCGGCAGCTCGCTACTGCCAGCGTTGTCGAGCCGATGACCTGGAAACTCGAACTGACCCTGCACCTGCGACGCCCGTCTGCAGAACCTGTGGATGGGGACTTCATCCTGGCGGCCCGCCTGTTCTACCCCGACATGGACGACGTGGACCGCCGCGAAGTCCCCTTCGAAATCGCCCCGGACGATTAGCCTGCTCCCGTTATTTCAATGTTATTCCGCTCCCGAACCCGATCCTGTCTTGCCGGCCTGGGACTGTTGCTCCTCCTCGGCCTGACCGCCTGCCAGTTCAACCCCGGGACAGTCACCACCGTCCCGCCGTTCATTGCCAGCCCCACCCCGGCGGAGGCCCCGGCCCTCGTCCCCTCGCCGCAGCCCTCGCCCAGGCCGATGGCCGAACTGCAGGACGCACTGGTCCTGTCCATTACCGAGGACGGTTACGCTCATCTCTTTGCCTACGCCCCGGCTTCCCTCCCGCTCACCCGGCTGACCGGCGACCGCTGGAACGACTCCGCTCCCGCCCTCAGCCCCGACGGCTCCACCCTGGCCTTCGCCTCCGACCGCAACGAATACTGGGACCTGTACCTGCTCGAACTGGCCTCCGGCAGCGTGACCCGCGTCACCGACACGCCCGGCTACGAGAGCGCCCCCTCCTGGTCGCCGGACGGGCTGTGGCTGGCCTACGAGAGCAACGAATATGGGAATCTCGACATCATCCTGTCCCCGCTCGACAAGGCCCAATCCCCGATCCGCCTGACCGACGACCCCGCCGCGGACCATTCCCCGGCCTGGTCGCCCGGCGGACGCCAGGTGGCCTTCGTCTCGACCCGGGGCGGCGAGGGCCAGGTCTGGCTGGCCGACCTGGATGCCGCGCCGGAGGAACGGTTCGTCAACGTCGGCGAGCCGGTCAAGGGCCGCCAGTCGCACCCCTCCTGGTCGGCGGACGGGCGGTATCTCGCCTTTGGCGTCTGGGCTTACGACGGCAGCACCCTCAGCGGCGTCTACCTGTGGGACAGCGCCCAGCCCGATTTCCCGCCGCGCTGGCTTGGGTCCGGGGATTGGCCCGCCTGGAGCCGGGACGGGACCCAGGTCATCACCCGCCTCGTCACCCCCAACCGCACTTTCGTCACGGCTTACAGCCTCCCCTCCGGCGAGTTGACCCTGCCATCGCTCCCCATCCCCGGCGCGCTGCGCGGGCTGGCCGCCGTCCCCGCCCTGCCCACCGACCTGGCCGCGCTCTACCC
>DIDQ01000014.1 GCA_002418215.1 Anaerolineales bacterium UBA5796 | reverse complement strand
TCGCTATATCTGACCGGATTATTATTCATCCCGGCGTACCTATCCCGAGCCTGGGTGCCCTGGATCTGTTCAGGGATGAGGGTGTCGGCGCTGGAGAAGCGTCCCAAAGCGGGATCGTAGAAACGAGCGCCGTAGTACATGAGTCCGAAGCCCAGATTACCCAGGTCTGTGGTGTTGTCGCTCACGTATTTACAACAGTTTGTCTGTATTGCGAGAAAATCGATTAGGCAGCTACTCTGAGTATCGGGGAACAGTCTATCTCGGCCTTGGAAAAAGCTATGGCACTATCTTTATACTCTTAAAGAAATACTCGTATCCTTGTTCAAAATCGCCGCCGCGGTCTTTTTCCGCGACCACAAAAACAATTTGGTACAGTTGATTTTCGACTATAAACAAAATAACTCTCTCAAACATTAACGAACTGTAACCATTGTCGTCAAACGGTTCAACCTGGTACTCAAACACAAACGCATTGTGCCCATCTATCACAAGTTCATAATAATTGAGTAGGGGAGCCCACGCGATATTACTATTTTGGAAGGGCTCAACGATTTCATCGAGAGATTGGCCGGGAATTGGAGGATCAATTGTAATGGATACATTCCCAAAATCACTTGGTGTACCGCCATGCGTTTCTTCAGGCGTTCGGGTTGGTACGGTAAGTGATCGTGGATCACTCATGCCAATATAAATAATATCTGTACCCTGTAATTTTGTTTCCTGGAAAAACCACCAGCTCGGATAATCGAATTCCAGGTGGGTGTTGAATTTCTCAGATGGACTATAGTGTATATACGGCAGTATGGTGCCGGTGGGTGAAGGTGGGGGGGACGCAGTGCGCAACGATGGTGGAGTAGCAGATTGCAAAGAAGGTGCGGGCTCAATCCTTAGAGGTATCACACTGCAACCGATAAGCATGAGCAATGTTGTTATCACAAATATAGATTGAAGATAAAAAACCGTTGTTTTGTTCATAGTTCTCCTCTACGCAACTTATGGAGTTGCAATTAACGAGGACCAGGTTCCATCCTTGAAGGGAGAATAGGGTTACCAGATGCCGCCCCCGAATGTCACGGCATTTGAGGGCGAGGTCATTTTACAGGACTTGCCCGGCTTTGCCAATCAGGTGATGGCGGTCATTCGATGGGAGGAAACTGGCTTTTTTGGATAGTTGCATACCGGACCAAAAAGAGAACCCAGGTGCGGCGTACACCTTGGGTTCTCCTGTATTTGGTGGGCGCGGAGGGACTCGAACCCACGACCTCACGGATGTGAACCGTGCGCTCTAACCGGCTGAGCTACGCGCCCGTGGCGGGCAGATTATAGTCCATGAAGAAACCTTTGGCAAGGTGATTTTCGAGAGGGCGGTTTTCATCTTCCGGGACCGCAACTTGATATAATAACAATAAACCCGGGGACTTCCACATGAAATCCCGGAATGCCAGAACCCTTTTTCAAAGGTATCCCATGACCCTGAAAATTTACGATTACATCATCATCGGCTCCGGCTTCGGCGGTTCGGTTTCGGCTATGCGTTTGACCGAGAAAGGCTATTCGGTGCTGGTTATCGAGAAAGGTAAACGGTTCGAGGATAACGACTTCGCCCAATCCAATTGGTCGTTCTGGAAATACCTGTGGATGCCGGCCATCCGGGCGCATGGCATTTTACAGATCACTCTCACCAAAGGCGCCATGGTACTGCATGGGGCAGGCGTGGGCGGCGGCAGCCTGGGATACGCCAACGTGCTCGAAATCCCCAGCGACGAAACCTTCGCCACTCCCGCCTGGAACCGTCCGCTGGCCTGGGGCGAGGCGCTCGCTCCTCATTACGAAACCGCCAAACGGATGCTCGGCGTGACGCGCAACCCCAAACTCTGGAAAGCCGACGATCTGCTGCGGCAACTGGCCGGGGAACGCGGCCTGAACCACACCTTCCGCGCTACCGAAGTGGGCGTGTTCTTCGGACCCGAAGGCGAGACTGTGCCCGATCCATACTTTGGCGGCGAGGGACCCGACCGGGCGGGCTGCCGCCAATGCGGCGGCTGTATGGTCGGCTGCCGCTACAACGCCAAGAACACCCTGCCCAAAAATTACCTGTTTTTTGCCGAAAAGGGCGGGGCCGAGATGGTTGCCGAATCTGAAGTGGTGGATGTCAGGCCATTGACCGAAGGCGGGTACGAGGTGACGTATCGGCCCTCGACCCGCTGGTTTGGCGGGAGCAGGCAGACGGTCCGGGCGCGCTGCGTGATCTTCTCGGCGGGCGTGATGGGGACGATGAAACTGCTCCTGACCCTGCGCGGCTCCTCCCTCCCGGACATTTCCCCGCGTCTCGGCGAGAAAGTCCGCACCAATTCCGAGGCGCTGCTCGGCTCCGTGGCCCGCAACTCAGGCGTGGATTACTCGCAAGGCATCGCCATCACCTCCATCTTCAACGCCGACGAGATCACCCGCATCGAACCCGTGCGCTACCCGGACGGGTCGTCGCTGATGCGTTTCGCTTCTGCGCCGCTCATCTCGCGCGGCGATTCGGTGCCGGCGCGTCTCCTCAAATCGTTGGGATGGGCGCTGAGTCACCCGCTTGACTATCTCAAGGCAATGGTTCTGCCGGGCTGGGCGCACAATATGACCATCCTGCTGGTCATGCAAAACGCCGATAACCACATGAAATTCCGCCTGGGACGCAGCCTGTTGACGCTCTTCCGGCGCGGGCTGGTGGCCGACCCGACACCGGACCACACCATTGCCGCCCGCGTGGACGTGGGCCACGACATCACCCGTGATTTTGCCCGCCGGACGAACGGCGTACCGATGGGGTCGTTGGGCGAAAACCTGCTCAACCTGCCGACTACGGCCCACATCCTGGGCGGCGCGCCGGTGGGGAAGGATACCGCTGAAGGTGTGGTATCTGAAAATTTCGAGGTCCACAATTACCCCGGCCTGTTCATCGTGGACGGTTCGGTCATGCCCGCCAACCCGGGCGTCAACCCCTCGCTGACGATCACTGCCCTGGCCGAATATGCCATGTCGAAGGTCCCCGCGAAAGGACGGTGATGGCGCGCATTCGCAGATTTTGGCCCGGGAGCAGCCCCAAACTCAGGCAATGGGGATATCCCCTGGCGGCCTGGGCGGTCTTTCTGTCCTTTGTATTCTTCTTCTCCGAAGCGCGGAAGGACATCCCCACCCCCCTGGTGATCGCCATTCCGGTGCTTATCACCGGGAGCACCCTGGGGGCTTTCGGGGGGATCCTCAGCGGCCTGATCGGCCTGCCCATGACCCTGCTGGCCCACGAGACCCTCAACCCCAACGCCGCCGACCTGAGTGTGGTGCGTCTCGTTATCTCCACCCTGGCCTATTGCCTGATCGGGGGAATCGGCGGGAGTTTATTCGACCTGCGCAAGCGCCTGAACCGCGAACTCGAAAAGAGCATGAGCGAAATCGGGTTACGCGAGGAAATCCAGGAGGCTCTGGTCGAAAGCGAAAAAAATTACCGGAACCTGTTCGAACTGGAATCCGACGCCATATTCATCATCCATAATGAAGACGGAGCCATCCTGGAGGCCAACAGCGCCGCCTGCGCCTTGTACGGCTACAGCCACGAAGAACTGCTCACAAAAAAGAACACCGACATGTCTGCCGAGCCTGAACAGACCCAGGCCGCCACCCGCAATACCGCGCCGCTCGATAAAGTCGTCCGCATCCCGCTGCGTTACCATCGCAAAAAAGACGGGACCGTTTTCCCGGTTGAGATCACGGCCCGCTTCATCACCTGGAAGGGGCGCTCGGTCCACATTGCAGCCATCCGGGATATTACCGAGCGCCGGCAGATCGAACAGAAACTGGAGCGCCTGGCCACGACCGATCCGTTGACCGGGCTGGCCAACCGGCGGCAATTCTTCCACCAGGCCGGGGATTTCTTCGACCGCGCCCGGCGACTCCCGTATGAACTGTCCATCCTGATGCTCGACCTTGATCACTTCAAGGAAGTCAACGATAATTACGGCCATGCCACCGGCGACGCCACCCTGTGTGAAGTCGCCCGCCGCCTGCGCGATAACGTGCGCCCCACCGACATCCTCGGGCGTTACGGCGGGGAAGAATTTACCATCATCCTGCCCCGCACCAACCTGGCAGATGCCCGCCTGATCGCCGGGCGTTTGTGCGAAATCGTCGCCAACAAGCCCATCACTGTTGGCGATAGTGAGATTTCAGTGACGATCAGCATGGGCGTGGCCGGGATTGATGAAACAGTATCCTCCCTGGACGAGCTGCTCACCCGCGCCGACCAGGCCCTCTATGCTGCCAAAGCAGCCGGGCGGAACTGTTGGGCCGAGTGGCAGCCGGGGAGAAAACGTCAATAGAAAGGCGGTACGAAAACAGATCATGGAATCCAAACCCGATACCATCCGCATCTCCGCTTTCAGGAGCGGGGAGATCGAAGCCACTCACGCCGACCTGGCCGTATCCATCAAAGGCGCCTCCTTCTTTAGCGGCAACGAGGCCCTCAAAAAGTCGAAAGAAGTCAGCCAACTGGTCGGCGGGTTGAACGAAATCGGCCTGCCGCCGGAAGACATCCACCTGCAATCCATTTCCACCGAAGCCTCCGGCGGGAATTTCCTGAAAAGCTCCAGCGCCATTTACCGTCTCACCGTCCGCTGCAACCAACTCGAACAATTCCCCGACCTGCTGGGCGTCATCGCGGCCCAAAAGAACGCTTCGCTCGAAAAGATCACCTGGCGCTACCCGGACGAGGAAGCCCGCGACCAGTTGCTCGAAAAAGCCATCGCGGCAGCCGGGGCACGCGCCCAAAAAGTGGCCGCCAGCCTGGGCGTGGAACTGATGGGAATCTACAACTTCAACGACAATTACGTTGACGAAGAAGGCCCCTTCCGCCCCACCGAGATCGCCTTCGCCCAGGCCAGGTCAAAAGCCGTGGGCGTCGTCCCGCAGGCCGACATGGGCATGGACATCCAGCACCGCAAAAAAGTCGAAGTCCGCCTCGACATCGAATACCGCGTCTCCGGCTTCGGGAAATCCTGAGGATGGATTTCTCCGCTGCCCGTGACTACGCCCTGGGCCTGGATGCGTCCGACCCGTTGGCCGGATTCCGCCAAAGATTCGTCATCAGCGACCCCAGCCTGGTCTACCTCGACGGCAACTCGCTCGGCAGGCTGCCCCAGGCCGCCTGTGAGCGGATGCAGGAAATCGTCAAGGAAGAATGGGGAGCGTCCCTGGTGCGCGGCTGGGGCCAAAGCTGGTGGGAAACCCCCTCCCGCCTGGGCGACAAACTCGGCAGGATCATCGGCGCGGCCTCTGGCCAGGCGCTCGTCTGCGACTCGGTCTCCACCAACCTGTATAAACTCGCCAGCGCCGCCCTGGGCCTGCGCCCCGCCCGGACGAAGATCATCACCGACACGCTCAACTTCCCCTCCGATCTGTACATCCTGCAAGGGATCGTCGAATTGATGGGGCAAGAAAGACCATTAACCGCCAGGCACGCAAAGAACGCGAAGGAATCCAGGGAAAACCACAAAAACCTTGGCGCTCTTGGCGGCCTTCGCGGTTCAAAATATGAGATCATCCGCATCCCCTCCCGCGACGGCGGCCTCACCCCCGACCTCGACGCCCTCGCCGCTGCGGTTGACGAAAACACCGCCCTGGTCACCCTCTCACACGTGGTCTTCAAAAGCGGCTATCTCTACGACATGGCCGGGATCACCCGCCTGGCGCACAGCAAAGGCGCGCTGGCGCTCTGGGACCTGTCACACTCGGCCGGCGCGGTCCCGGTGGCGCTCGACGCCTGCGGGGCCGATTTCGCCGTCGGCTGCACCTACAAATACCTCAACGGCGGCCCCGGCGCATCCGGTTTCCTGTACGTCAACCGGGCCATCCAGGACGAAGCCCTCTCGCCGGTCTGGGGCTGGTGGGGGCAGGACAAGCCCTTCGATTTCGCCCTCGACTACGCCCCCGCCCCGGGGGTGAAACGCTTCTTAAGCGGCTCGCAGCCCATCCTGTCCATGCTCGCCATCGAACCGGGACTGGACCTGACCCTCGAAGCGGGAATGGACCGCATCCGGGACAAATCCATCCGCCAGACCGGATACGCCATCCGCCTGGCCGACGAAATCCTGGCCCCGCTCGGGTTCCGGCTCGGCTCGCCCCGGGACCCGGCCCTGCGCGGCGGCCACCTCAGCCTCCGCCACGCTGACGGGTATCGCATCAACCGCGCCCTGATCGAGGAGATGAACGTCATCCCCGATTTCCGCGCCCCCGACAACATCCGCCTGGGGTTTGCGCCGCTCTACACTTCCTTCGCCGAAATCTGGGAAGGTTTCGAGCGCCTCCGCCGGGTGGTGGCCGAAGGGCGGCAGGCGAAATATTCGCGCCAGCGCCAGATCGTGACCTAGCGCAAGTCCCGGCAGGGAACGGAGACCGCAGCGTTGGCGAAGTATCCGGTAAGGGCTTCGGACAAAACCCGGCCTGATACGATACAATAACCCATCACTTCCATCCCGGCAGGAGTCGTATGCGCTGGCTTAGATCATTCCTGGCTGTTCCCGATACTTCCGACTCAACCGAGCGGCAACGCCTGGATGTATTTCTGCGCGGCATTTTGGTTTTTTCGCTCATCATTACCTCGCTTGCCACCCTGCTCATGTCTTTTGCCGGGGGCGGGCAGGGGCAAATCCTGCTCATCAACGGAATTCTATCGGCCTGCCTGCTGGTTTTGCTTTACCTCCAAAGGCGCGGCTGGCTCCGGCGAGTCAGCCTGATACTGGTACTCCTCTTTTGGGCCTACATTACCTTCGACCTGATCGGTTTTGGCGGGATACGCAACCCAATCTCGACTGCCTTCCTGCTCCTGATCCTGGTAGCCGGGACGCTGCTGGGGCAGGCCGGGGTGATGTTGACCTTGATCCTGTCCATCGCCTCCACCCTGGCAATCGTTTACCTAGAGATCAGTGGGCATCTTCCACCAGCCATTACCGACCTGTCCCCGCTCCAGCATTGGATCTCGTTCGTGACCACGCTGCTCGGTTCGGGGGTGGTCATGGTCTTGTGGCAGCGCAGCATTACCCGGGCCATGGACCAGGCCCGCGCCGATCTGGCCGAACGCACCCGCGCCGAAGTTGCCCTGCGCCAGAGCGAAAGCAAACTGCGCTCCCTGCTGGCGGCGCTGCCTGACGTCATCGTCATTTTCGACGCCAGGGGAACCATCCATGAGGTCTTTACCGGCAGGCTGGAACAAATGGCCGCCATGAGCGCGGAAATGGTCGGGAAATCCATCCATGACCTGATGCCTGAATCCGCAACCCGCGGCATCCAGGAGGTGCTGGACCGGGCGATCATTGGCGGCGGGGTCGAAGAATTCCAATACAGGATGGGGAAGTCCTGGTTCGAAGCCCACGCCGTCGCCTACCTGGCTGACGACGAAACCCAGGTGCTCTGGCTGGCCCGGGACATCACCCGCCAAAAGAACGCCGAAGACGAGATCCGCCTGCTCAATACCGAACTGGAAGACCGGGTCCAAAAACGCACCGCAGAGATGGAAACCGTCGTCCAGCAGTTGGAAGAATTCACCTACACGGTATCCCACGACCTGCGGACGCCCCTGCGCGGCGTCAATGGTTTTACCGGCATCCTGCTCAACGATTACAAGAATTACCTGCCGCCCGAAGGCCAGGAGTTGCTGCTCCGCATCCAACGCAATTCGCTCAACATGGGCAAACTGATAGACGACCTGCTGGAGTTCTCGCGCCTGGGGCGCAAGTCCATTACCCAGCGCCAGGTTGACCTTGCCGGCCTGTGCCATGAAGCGCTCCAGGACTTCGAACAGGACATCTCGAACCGGTCGGTGAAGATTACCATCCAGGATATGCCTTACGCCCGCGCCGATTACGACCTGATGAAGAGCGTTATGACCAACCTGCTATCGAATGCGCTCAAATTTACCCGCCGCAAGGAGCATCCCGTCATCGAAGTCGGCTCGACCCGCAAGGATGGCAAGACGGTATACTTTGTCCGCGATAACGGCGTGGGCTTCGACATGAATTACGCCCACAAAATCTTCGGTGTCTTCCAGCGCCTGCACGAGGACAACGACTTCGAAGGTACCGGGGTCGGCCTGGCCATCGTCCAGCGCATCATCAGCAAGCATGGCGGACAAGTCTGGGCCGAATCCGAAGTCCACGAAGGCACGACCTTTTATTTCACGCTCGAATGAATGTAATCCCTGAGGAGTTGATTTGAAAACCAGGAATCCCATCATCCCTGTTCTACTTCTTGTATTCGCCGCAGTTTTAATCGGATTAAGGCTGGGGTCGCGGCCCGCGCCGCCGCATCCCTTCTTCGACAATTTCGACCAGGCTCCGCTCGTTTTTGCCCACCAGGGCGGGGATGAACTCTGGCCGGGCAACACGCTCTTCGCCTTCGAACGCGCTGCCGCCCTCGGCGTGGACGTGCTCGAAATGGACGCCCACTTCACCCAAGACGGGATCCTGGTCATCATCCATGACGAGACGGTGGACCGCACCACCAACGGAACCGGCCTGGTCGAGGAAATGACCCTGGCCGAACTAAAACAGCTCGACGCCGCCTACTGGTGGACGCAGGACGGCGGCCTGACTTATCCCTACAAAGGCCAGGGAATCGCCATTCCCACCCTCGAAGAAATCTTCCAGGCTCTTCCCGGCTACCCGGTCAATATCGAGATCAAAAAGACAGTTCGCTCCATGTCCGGGCCGCTGTGCGACCTGATCCGCAAGTACAACATGCAAGACAAGGCCCTGGTCGCCTCCTTCCACGACGAGCGCATGGCCGAGTTCCGGGAAACCTGTCCCGAAGTCGCCACCTCCGCCAGCCGGGGTGAAGTGACCCGCTTCGTCATCCTGAACTACGCCTTCCTCGGCGGGCTGTACTCTCCGGCAGAATTCGCCATCCAGGTCCCGGAAACGGACTCCGGTATCCTGATCGTCCGCCCCGGCTTCATCCGCGGCGCCCACCGCCGCAACATCCAGGCGCATATCTGGACGCCCAACACCCGCGAAGAACTGCAAAAATTCGTCGAAATGGGCGTAGACGGCCTCATCACCGACCGCCCCGACATCCTGCTGGAATTGCTCGGACGCTAAATTTTGCGCTGAGCGGAGGGTCGAGCGTCAACCAGGCCCGCAGTCGAAGCGATACTTATGGCCCTTCGACTTCACCACAAAAATCGGTGGTTCCGCTCAAGGCAGCAGCAAAAGGAGAAATATGACTGCTTATGTGATCGTTGATATCGAAGTTACCGACCCGGTCGGTTACGAAGACTACAAGAAACTGGCCGCTCCCACCGTCGAACTTTACGGCGGAAAATACGTCGCCCGCGGCGGCCCGAACGAAACCCTCGAAGGCGACTGGCGCGCCAACCGGCTGGTCATCTTGCAGTTCGAGTCGGTCAAAGCCGCCAAAGCCTGGCTCAACTCGCCCGAATACGCCCCCGCCCGTGCCCTGCGCCACAAATACGCCCGCACCAAAATGGTCGTGGTCGAGGGCGTTTGATGGACCGCGACCTCGACCGGCCCCTCGCCCTGGGCCGCACTGCTGAAATCTATGCCTGGGAACCGGGATGGGTGGTCAAACTGTATTTCGACTGGTTCGAACCGGAAGCGGTGGACTACGAGCGCCGGATCGCCTCAGCCATTTCCGCGACCGGGCTGCCCGTCCCGGCAGTGGGCGAAACCGTCAGCGTGGCCGGACGGGTGGGCCTGCTCTACGAACGACGCGACGGCACGGCGATGTGGTCTGACCTCGATCAACACCCCGCCCGGCTCGTCTCCCACGCCCGGACCCTGGCCGAACTCCACGCGGAGATGCACGCCAGGCCGATGGAAGCCGACATCCCGCCCCTGCATCGCAAACTGGAGCACAAGCTCAAATCCGCCAAGCCCTTGCCTGAGACTCTCAGGACTGCGGCGCTCAAAGCCCTCGAAACCCTGCCCGAAGGCGACCGGCTCTGCCACGGCGACTTCCATCCCGGCAATATCCTGCTCAGCCAGCCCGACCCGGTCATCATAGACTGGATCGATTCGTCCATCGGCAACCCGCTGGCCGACGTGGCCCGCACCACCATCCTGGCCCTGGGCGCGGCCAATACCAACCCGTCGAAGGCCGCCTGGCTGGGCATCTCAGCCACCCATGCGTTGTACCTGCGCCGTTACTTCCAGCTCCGCCCCGGCGGCCGGGACGAATACCGCCGCTGGCTGCCCATCGTCGCCGCCGCCCGCCTGAGCGAGGGCATCACCGAACTCGAACCCTGGCTCCTGGCCCAGGCCGGCAAATTGCTGTCATAATCTATCCTCACCGCAGAGATTACTGAGAGCGCCGAGAAAACCCAAATAATTCTCTGCGGTCTCCGTGAACTCTGTGGTGAAAACTTCCCCCATCACAAACAAAACGATGCCCACAACCCCTTCCCTCACCCGCGGCTACACCATCGCCTTCATCAGCGCCATCTTCCTCTCGACCACAGCCATCTTCATCCGCCACCTGACCCAGGCCTACCAGGTTCCGGCCCTGGTGCTGGCCTTCTGGCGGGCCGTCTTCGTTGTGCTGACCCTTCTTCTTGCATTGGGAATCCTGCGCCCCGGCCTGTTGCGCGTCCCGCGCAAAAACCTGCCCTACCTGCTGGCCTACGGCGCGGTGCTGGCGGTCTTCAACTCACTCTGGACGCTCTCGGTCTCGCTCAACGGGGCGGCAGTTGCCACCGTGCTGGCTTACTCCTCGGCGGCGTTCACTGCCCTGCTGGGCCGGTGGCTGCTCAAGGAACGCCTGGACTGGGTCAAGGCCCTGGCGGTGGCGCTCAGCCTGACCGGCTGTGTGCTCGTCTCCGGCGCGGCGGACCCGTCGGCCTGGAGGGGCAATCCAAGCGGTATCCTCACCGGGGTCCTGACCGGACTCGGTTACGCCGTCTACAGCCTGATGGGACGCTCGGCCTCGCAGCGCGGCCTCAATCCCTGGTCCACATTGTTGTACACCTTCGGCTTCGGGATGCTCTTCCTGCTGGGCTTCAACCTGTTCCCGGGCGCATCCATCCCCGGCGCGGCGGCCACTCCCGCAGAAATCCTCTGGCTGGGCGACGCCTGGATGGGCTGGCTATGGCTGATCCTGCTGGCGGCGGGGCCGACCGTGGCCGGGTTCGGCCTCTACAACGTCAGCATGGTGGACCTGCCGTCGAGCATCGCCAACCTGATCGCCACCAGCGAGCCGGTCTTCACCGCCGTCATCGCCTACCTGCTGCTCGGCGAGCGGCTGACCGGAATCCAGGCCGGCGGGGCGGCGCTGATCTTGTTGGGTGTATTCTTCCTGAGAATTTACGAGGGGCGGAGAAAAGTGGGCGAAGTCCCCAAAATGATGCCGGTTGAATAACTTTGCAAACTAAAAGTGGCACTCTACTGGAAGTGCCACTTTTGTAATCTTAAGCCACTTGATACGTTTGTCCTAACAAAATAAACTCATCAACTTCGGAGCGCGCCAGCTTTTGACGAATTTGCTCGAAGCGGCGCACCGTTTCAACCGAATACAACCTTTCGCCGCATTGCAGACAGACCTCAGCGCGGACTTTCACCACGGCAGTATTCGCGCCGCCTCTCAGCAATTTTTCCACTTCTTTTTCAACAAGTTCCCCGCCGCAAACAGGGCATTTTTCAAAAGGTTTCATCATTTTCTCCTTTCGCGCCAGTTGATCCAGCGGTTGGGGTCGGGACGATAAACGGTAATCAACACAGCCCACTCTGTATCAGGATTATATGCCCAAACGCTATGGATTGGCTCACCTTTAAAGCTTTCACCGTACACCAAACAACTCGGATATGGTTTATCCGTTGGGTAATCTTCGATAATTTCACCTTGTAAAACACTGAAAAACACTTCTTCGAAAACAAGGTGATCCGCCTGTGTTTCTTCGTCAGCATGATCTGTGATACGAATCCGATTGTGCTGGATGGCGTTTACAAGCTCATGAAGATTCATATCTCGAATTATACAACAGACATCCGATTATCACTCCCCCTCCATACACTCCCCGCGGGGACAATTGTCCCGGCGGGGACGTTTGCCAGCACGGTCGCGCCGCTGCCGACCCGCGCCCCATCGCCGAGGGTGATGCCGATCACCACTTTGACTCCCATCCCGACCAGGGCGCGCTCGCCCACGTGGACGTGCCCGGCCAGCAGCGCGCCGGGGGCGATGTGCGAGTAGGCGCCGATCTCGCAATCGTGCGAGACGACCGCCCCGGTGTTGACCATGCACTTCGGGTGCAGGACGCTCTCCGAGCCGACGTAGGCGTTGGGGAAGACCTGCACCCCCGCGCCGATCCTGGCTCCCGGCTCGACTGTCGCCCGAGGGTGGACTAGCGCCGGGAGCATAAATCCCTGATTTTCCAGCAATTCAAATAGCCGCACGCGCACGCCGATGTCCACAATCCCGCCGACGCCGTTGGCGGCCAGCCGCAGCCCGTTCGCAACCAGCCCCGGCAGCAGGTCCCGCGCCCCCAGCACCGGGATGCCCATCACCGTCGAGCCGGGCGGGATGCCGTCGTCTACGATCCCGGCGATCTCGAACTCGCCGAGGGCCTTGAGCAGGTCCATCACGGCTTTGGCGTGCCCGCCCCCGCCGTAGATGAGGATGTGCTTTTCGCTAAAAGCCATCCCCGCCACCGCAGCGGACATGGCTTTGGCCGCGGCCAATTCCCGGATAACAGATTCGGTGATGAGCCTGTCAGCGGGCAGGGAGGCCAGGTCGAGGCCGAGGGAGTCGGCCAGGGCGCGGGCGGGTTTGGTGATGCGCAGATCGGAAGCGGCTGCGGGAACGGACTCAGCGGATGGAACGGATACCGGTTCGTCGGCGGTGTCGGTGATGACCGCCAGCCGGTCGCCGACGCGCAGGGCGGCACCTTCAGTCGCCAAAAGGCGGAAAAAGCCATCTGCCGGGGATTCCATATCCGCCGCGGCTTTGGTGGTCTCGATGGTGAACAGCACCTCGCCCCGGGCCACGGCCTGCCCGTCACGGGCGTGGACCTGGGCCACCCGCGCTTCGGGTTCGTTGGCGTTCAAGAGCGGGACTGTGATTTCGGCTTTGATCATGGGTTCTCCGGGGCGCGAGTGCGTCGCACCATACCAAACGGGGGTTTTCCAGGCGAGAAAACCCTCCGTTTATCGGGTTTTACCTGGAACTCTGGTGCGACGCACCCTCTTCGTGGTAAAGCTCAATTGCGGCTTCGGTGATTTTCTCCTGCGAGGGCAGGATCTCGTCTTCGAGGGCTTTGGAATTGGCGATGGGCAGGTCGAGGGCGGCGACGCGGCTGACGTAGTAACGACTTAAGTCGTTACTACGCTCAACTATTCTGGAAATAACCTCCGCTCCCCAGCCGAGCGATAACGTCCCTTCATCGACCGTCAGCAGGCGGCCGGTGCGCTGAACGGATTCGAGCAATGGATCAATATTGAACGGACTGAGCTGCGAAAACAGGACGATCTCGGCGAAAATCTCGTGCTCGTACAGCAGGTCGAGGGCGGCCTGGCGGGCCAGTTCGAAGTTGTAGCCGTAGGTAGCAATCGTCAAGTGCGAGTGAGGAGTAAAACGTAAAAGGTGAGCAGGGTACGGGCCACCAGCAGTTTCGATTTGCATATCCCGCAGATCACCCACCCCCGCCTCCAGCAGCGGACGGGTGTAGAGCAGTTTGTGTTCGATGAACAGCACCGGGTCGTCGGCGGCGATGGCGGCCGCGAGCAGATCGGCAGGGTCGCCGAGGGTATTCGGGGCGACGACCTTCAGCCCCGGCACGCCCAGGAAGAATTTTTCGAGCGATTGCGAGTGGGTCGGGCCGTAGCCGCGCCGCCCGCCCATCGGGGTGCGGACGACCAGCGGGACGCGCACGTTGTCGTTGTACATCCAGCGGAACTTGGCGGCGTGGTTGACCAGTTGGTCGGCGGCCAGGGTGACGAAATCCCCGAACATGATCTCGGCCACCGGGCGCAGGCCGCGCAGGGCCATGCCGTTCGCCACGCCGACGATGGCGGCCTCGGAGATGGGCGTGGTATGCACCCGGTCGGGGAAATCCGTGCTCAGGCCGCGGGTGACTTTGAACGCGCCGCCATAGGGGTCGAGGATGTCTTCGCCGAGGAGGTGGACGCGGGGGTCGGTTTCGAGGGCATGATGGAGGGCGTGGTTGAGGCGTTCGAGGACGGTAGGCATTGTTAAGGATAAGAGATGAAAGAGAAAAAATGAATGGTGAAGGCAAAAGTTGAGAGACGAAGCAGAATGGCAATAGCCCAAAATTCATCTTTCATTTTTCATCCTTCATCATTGGGAAAGGGTCGGACGCGGCGCGGGTGAAGGCTTCTTCGATTTCCGCCGCGACTTCGGCTTCGATGCGGGCGCGCTCGTCATCGCCCAGGCGCGGGGCATGGACCGTCAGCGGGTCTTTGTCCTTGAAGGCCGCGATCTCCGACGGGGCGCGCACGTCGTCGCCTTTGCTGTGGGCCGCGAACCGGTACGTGCGCAGGATCAGGCCCACGGGTCCGGTTTGAGCGCGGGCGTAGCCGACCGCTTCGGCCGCGGCGGCCCGGACCTCCAGCACGTCGGTCGTGTCGCGTTCCCAGGCCGGGATGTCGAAAGCCGCGAAGCGTCCGCAAATGGAGCCGGAGAGGGCCAGTTCGACGGGGGTGGTCTGGGCATAACGGTTATTTTCCACAACGAAAACAACGGGCAGTTTCCAGAGCGAGGCGATGTTCAGGCTTTCGTAGAACACGCCTTCGCCGAGCGTGCCGTCGCCGGTGAAGACCAGCGCGACTTTGCCGGTATTTTGGACTTTCTCGGCCAGCGCCATGCCCGCCGCCACCGGGACGATGCCGCCCTGGATGCCGTTGGAGTAGAAGTTGCGCCACTGGATGTGCTGGCTGCCACCCCGCCCGCCGACCAGCCCGGTAGCCTTGCCCATCAGTTCGGCAGCCAGGCGGTAGGGGTCGCCGCCGTAAGCGATGAAATGGCCGTGACAGCGGTGGTTGCTGAAGACCACGTCGCCGGGGTCGGCGGCGGCGAAGATCCCGGCCGCGTCGGCCTCCTGCCCGATGTAGGCGTGGGTGGTGCCAAAGAGTTTGCCGGTGGAGAACTCGGCCAGGGCGCGCTCCTCGAAGCGGCGGATGCGCAGCATGGTTTTATAGAGGGATTGGTTGTCAAGCATGGCGTAGCCGATTATAATGCACCCACTTCTCCATAATGTAAGAAGTTCACAATCCCTGTAAGGGGGTAAGAATGGGTCTCGCTGATTTGCACGTCCACACAACCCATAGCCCTGATGGAACTTTTACCACCCGGGCAGCCTTATCCAAAGCCGTTGAGCGCGGGCTGGATGTGATCGCCATTACCGACCACAACGTGGTCAGCGGCGCGCTCGAAGCGCTGGAACTGGCCCCGGAATACGGGATCGAGGTCGTCCCCGGCTGCGAGATTTCGACCGCCGACGGGCATCTTGTGGCCCTTTACATCACCAAACCGATCCCGCCCGGACTTTCGCTGGCCGCGACCGTCCGAAAAGTGGCCGAACAGGACGGGTTGTGCATCATCGCCCACCCGACCACCTGGAAAAGCCCGGCCAGCATCAACCTGGGGGTCATCTATCATGCCCTGCTGCAACCTGGCATCACCCAGACCCTGATCGGGATCGAGGCGTATGTGGCCGGGTCATGGTATGCCCTGCGTCATCCCATCCTGCGCCGGTTTGCGCGGAATTCCAGGCTGGTCTCGATCGGCGGGAGCGACGCCCACATCCTGCGCGCCTTGGGCCTGGTCACCACCCGCTTTACCGGCAAGACCGCCTCCGCGCTGCGCGCCGCCCTCGAAGAAAAAACAGTCGAAGTCCACCAGACCCGGCAGGCCAGCACGCTTGGGCTGGTTGCCGAATGGCTGGTCCGCAACGCCCTGCGCCGCAGCGGATGGGTCACCTGCGCCCCGGAGCCGGATGCGGCCCCCAGGACGATGTTCCGCCCTGACCAGGCCTGATAAATATCGTCGTGGTATAATCCCCACCCGTATGAGTCCAGAATCCGAACCGAAAACCAAAATTTGCCCAACCTGCGGCACGCGGTTGAGCGAAAATGCCACCCGCTGCCTGGTCTGCGGCAGCGAATTCAGCGCCAAAGCGGAAGCCAAACCCCAAAGCGCGGTCCAGGGCAGCCGCATGCCCGAATTGACCTTGAGCCTGCCCGCCGCCCTCGGCCTGCTGGTGCTCTTCCTCAGCATCGGCGCGGCGGTGGTCTTCTTCGCCCTGCGCGCCAACACCCCAATCGGCGAGGCCACCACCGCCCCGGACGTGACCGAAACCACCACCCCGACCATCACGCCGACTGCCACTGAAACTCCCACACCCCTGCCGACGCCCACGTTTACCCAGATGCCGCCCATCGAGTACACTGTAAAAACCGGTGAAAACTGTCTCGACATTGCATTTGCATTTAGCGTTAACATCAGTTCAATAGTCCAGCTCAATCCTTCGGTTGATGCGCAGTGCGCCAATATTTATGCCGGGCAAATTCTGCTGATCCCCCACCCCACGCCCAC
>DIDQ01000156.1 GCA_002418215.1 Anaerolineales bacterium UBA5796 | reverse complement strand
TTTCTCTGTGGACTCTGTGATCTCTGTGGTGAAAAAATGGGCGACCCCATAAAATATCAAAGAGCCGAAATTCTTTGCTGGCGCGCCAAAGTGCTGGGACGGAATCCGCTAACCCTTCGACCAGCTCAGGGTAGGCCTTTCGACCAGCTCAGGGCAGGCCCTTCGGCAAGCTCAGGGCGGGTCTGCGCCAATCTTTGCGAAATTTTCGGGAGATTAGCGAGAATTCGCGAAGATTGGCGGATTCTTTCCATACTGATCAAGAGCGCCAACAATTTTTTCGCAAGCAGCCCGTTTCGACGTCGAAACGGGCTGCTTGCTTTTCCCCCTTACATTGTTAAACAACTTGACAAATTAATTTTTCGTGCTATCATAAGTATGCTGATATACGCCGAATTTCCCCCACACAAACACACGTGACCCAGTATTTTGGCTACACCTCTCCCCAGAATGTAAGAAATCTTAACAAACATGCCGCCCTTGACTTGATTCGGTTCACGGCAGGGGGGATTTCACGCGTCGAGTTGGCGCATATAATGGCCCTCAGCCGGGCGGCAGTCACATCCATTGTCAATGACTTGCTGGAAACAGAGATCGTGCGTGAGGCCGAGAGTCGTTCGGTCAACAGCGGCCGGCCGCCGATCATCCTGGAGATCAATCCCAGCGGCGATTACGTCGCCGGGGTGGACATGGGTGCGACTCATCTTTCCATTGTGGTCGCCAATTACGCCGCGAACTTCATCCAGGAAAAAGAAATCCCCTTCGACATCGCCCTGGGGCCAAAAACCTGCCTGAACCAGGCCAATGAATTGCTCCGGGAAACCCTGGCCGAAGCCTCGATAAGCATCGAACAGGTCAATGCGATTGGCGTGGGGGTCCCCGGTCCAATTGCCTCGGACGCGGGGATGGTGGTTGCCCCGCCGATCATGCCTGGCTGGGACCGTTATCCCATTCGGAACACGCTCGAAAAAATGTGGGGCTGCCCGATTTCGCTCAACAACGACGCCGAACTGGGCGCCCTGGGCGAATGGGCCTATGGCGCGGGGCGAGGCTTTCGGAATCTGGCTTATATCAAGGTCGGGACCGGGATCGGCGCGGGGCTGCTCCTGGATGGGCAGATCTATCACGGCGCAACCGGCTCTGCAGGCGAGATCGGACACCTGACGATTGACGAGAACGGCCCGATGTGTACCTGCGGCAACCGCGGCTGTCTCGAGGCCCTGACGGGAGGGCACGCCATCGCCCGTCAGGCGCAGGAGGCTGTCCATAACGGCAAGCGGACCATCCTGTCCGAGATCGCACCGGTGGAACGCATCAGCGCCCAGGATGTGGCCGATGCGGCCCGTCAAGGCGATTTAATTTCGCAACAAATCCTGTCCCGGGCCGGCAGTCATTTGGGCATCGCCATCGCCGGTCTGGTCAATATTTTCAATCCCAATATGGTGGTAGTTGGCGGTGGTGTGGCTCAGATCGGGGACCTGTTCCTCGAACCCGTCCGCCAGGCTGTGCAGCGTCGCAGCCTGCCTGCCGCTGCTCACGCGGTGCGCATCACGACCGCATTGTTAGGCAGACGATCATCAAGCATGGGCGCAGTGGTACAGGCATTGACGATTGCCCTGCACCAGCTCGCCGAAGGAAAGGAGGTGAGGAAGACTCTCGTAGTATAAATAAACCCTCAACAAGCCACACCTGTATGGGACTCTGCCATTCCGGCAGGCCCACGCAAAACTTTCGAAAATTTCAAGGAGAAAGAGAATGAAAAAGAGTTTGTTTACACTGTTCAGCCTCGTGCTGATGCTCACCATGGTCCTGGCCGCCTGCGGCCCCGCCGCGACCGAGGCCCCGACCATGGCCCCCACCGAAGAGCCGACGATGGCTCCCACCGAAGAACCGACAGCCGCTCCGACTGAACCCCCCACCATCGAACCCGTCGGCACCCTGCGCATCTGGGCCGACGACACCCGCGCCCCGATCCTGCAAGACCTGGCCGATGAAGTGCTCGCCACCTACCAACTCGAACTGGTTGTCGAGCTGAAGTCCGCCATCCGCGATGACTTCCAGGTTGCCGCCCCGCTGGGCGAAGGCCCCGACATCATCGTGATCGCCCACGACCAGGCCGGGACGCTGGTATCCAACGGCTTGCTGGCCCCGGTTGACCTGGGCGATAAGGCCGCTGACTTCGCCCCCAAGGCCCTGGAAGCCTGCACCTTCGATGGCGAACTCTACTGCATGCCCTATGCCACCGAGAATATGGCTTTCTTCTACAACACCGACCTGGTCTCCGCTGCCCCGGCCACCTGGGACGAGGTGCTCACTGTCGGTAAAGCTCTGAAGGACGAAGGCAAAGTGGATTACATCATGGCCGTCACCGGCACCACTTATGATGCTTATCCTTTGTTTACCTCCTTCGGCGGCTACATCTTCGGTAAAGACGCCAACGGCAACTGGAACCCCGAGGACCTCGGCGTTGACAGCGAGGGGATGATCACCGGCGTCAAGTGGCTGGCTGATGGCGTCGCCGCTGGCGACCTGCCCGCCGACTGGGACTGGGCCAACAACCACGCCCTGTTCGAAACCGGCAAGGTCCCGTTCATTATGGCCGGCCCGTGGGCTTTGGGCCGCATCCGTGAATCCGGCGTGCCTTACGCCATTTCCAACTTCCCCAGCGGCGGCTATCCCTTCGCTGGCACCCAGGGCTTCTTCATCAACGCCCAGAGCGAAAATGTCCTCCTGGCCCAGGCCTTCCTGAATGAATTCATCGCGACCGAGGACGTGATGCTGAAGCTGTACGAAGTTGGACAGCGCCCGCCCGCTTACCTGCCCGCGCTCGCCAAAGTTGACGATCCTGACCTGGTTTCCATGGCCGCCGCCGGCGAAAACGCCAATATGATGCCTGCCATCCCCGCCATGGGATCGGTCTGGGGTAACTGGAACGACGCGGTCGTCCTGGCTCGCGATGGGAAACAGGATGCCGAAACGGCCATGAAAGACGCCGGGACCAAGATCCGCGCCCTGATCGCCAACCCGCTGACCGGCATGGTCAACGCGCCAGGCTCCTACCAGGCCCAGGCCGGATGCCCAGGCGACTGGCAGCCCGAATGCGCCGTGACCGCCATGACCCAGGGCGATGACGGCAAGTGGCACAGCGGCCCGTTCAACCTGACCGCTGGCGACTACGAAGTCAAGGTTGCCCTGGATGGCTCCTGGACCACCAACTACGGCTCCGATGGCGCCCAGGACGGCCCGAACTACAAGTTCACCCTGGCCGCCGACGGCACCGTGGAATTCGTCTACGATCCCGCAACAAAACTGCTGGAGATCATCGTCAAGTAAGCCTGTCCAGTGACCAAGAAGGCTGGGGAGCCATGCGCTCCCCAGCCTTCACTGTAATTCTTTTCAAAGTTATACGGCTTTGCAACCGGTAATTTTTGTCCATCGGGCACGCCTGAGTACTGAACGAGGAGCATGTCATGAACAATACTATTAGTGGACAATCAAAAAGCAAACGCGCAGCCGGCGAAACACTGACCTCCAAGCTGATCCGCATCATCCTGATGCTTTTATTCGACGCAGGATCGGTTTGGTTCATCCAAAGCGCACTGGCGCTGGGCTTCGACCAGTTGATTATCATTATCAGCATTATTACGATAATGCTCAACCTCATTTACGTGCTGCCAAAGGCCTATCCGTTCCGCTGGATGGGAATCGGGTTGAGTTTCCTCATCTTGTTTACGATTTATCCCATCATCTTTACAATTTACGTCGCCTTCACGAACTATGGCGACGGGCATCTCCTGACCAAGGAGCAGGCAATTCCGCTGATCCAAAAAGCAACCTACCTGCCCGAAGAAGGCAAATCGTATTCCTGGACGGCTTTCAAAGCCGATTCGGGCGAATACGCCTTGTGGCTGGTCAACGACAACGGCGAATCCTTCCTCGGCAAGCCCGGCGTGGAAATCCTCCCCGCCCAACCCGGCGACCCGGGCATCGGCGAGGCAGACAGCAAAGGCATCCCGACCACCATCGAAGGATACAAACGGCTGAACACCCTGATCGCCGCCACTGACAAAGAACTGCCCAACATCAAATTCGGACTCGAAGGCGACCAAACCATCCAGATCCGCTCGCCAAACGAAGCCGCCGAACTGCAGATCCGCTACATTTACGATCCCGAACTGGACACCTTCACCGACCAGTCGAACGGGGATATTTACTACAACGTCAACGGAACCTGGACCGCCCGCAACGGGAAGGCCATCAGGCCGGGGTTCAGGGCGACCATCGGGTTCAAAAATTTCATTGACTTCACCACCAGCCCCGCCATCCGCGGCCCGCTGGTCCAGATCCTCACCTGGAACTTCATCTTCCCCACCTTCAGCGTCCTTTCGACCTTTGCCCTGGGCCTGGCCATTGCCATCATGTTCAACGACCGGGAATTCCCGCTCAAGAAGATCATCCGTTCACTCCTGCTGATCCCATACACCATTCCCGGACTGATCAGCATCATCATGTGGCGCGGCCTCCTGAACTCCGAATTCGGCGTCGTAAACCGTTGGCTTGTTGATTGGTTTAACTGGGCGCCGCCCTGGATGACCGATGCCTTCTGGGCCAAAGTGGCGATCCTGATCGTCAACCTGTGGCTCGGTTACCCATATTTCATGCTGATCTCCAGCGGCGCGTTGCAATCCATCCCCGCGGATATTTACGAGGCCGCCACGATTGACGGGGCGACCGGCTGGCAGAAATTCCGCAACATCACCCTCCCCCTGCTGCTGGTGGCCGTCGGGCCGCTCCTGATCGCCTCTTATGTCTTCAATTTCAACAACTTCAACCTGATCTACCTGTTCATCTCCGGCGGCCCCCCGATTGTCGGCGCTTCGACCCAGGCAGGCCACACTGACATCCTGATCAGCTACGTGTACAAACTCGCCTTCGAGAGCGGCGGGCGCGGCGTCCAATACGGATTGGCCTCGGCCATATCCATTATCGTATTCTTTATCGTCGGAACGATCACCTTGCTCCAGTATCGGTTCACAAATATGTGGGAGGAGGTCAGCGAAAATGTCTAACATCGGTCAAACCTACCAGAACCTGCGTTCGTCCCAGAAATTCCAGAAACGCTTCAGCATTGCGGTCCGGCTGGTCGTCGCGTTGCTCCTGATCTACTTCTCGATCTTCCCGGTGCTGTGGATCATCTCGGCCTCCTTCAACAGCTCACAGTCCCTCGCCACCCAAACCCTCATCCCTGACCGCGCCAGCCTGATCAATTACCAGCGCCTGTTCGGGGCAGACCCGAATTACAAATTCGGCGACCTGTACTTCCAAAAATGGATCTTCAACTCGGTCAAAGTTGCCAGCATCTCGACCATCTTGAGTCTTACGATCACCACCATGGCCGCCTACGCCTTTTCCCGGTTGCGCTTCGCGGGCCGCATTGCCATGCTCAAGGGGCTGCTCTTGATCCAGGTCTTTCCCAACCTGCTGGCCCTGGTCGCCATCTACGTCCTGGTCTTCCAGTTCGGGGAGATCATCCCCCAACTGGGCCTCAACACCCACGCCGGGTTGATCCTCGTCTATCTCGGCGGCTCGATGGGGATCAACATCTGGTTGATGAAAGGCTACTTGGACACCATCCCTCGCGCCATTGACGAATCCGGCATGGTGGATGGCGCCTCGCACTTCCAGATTTTCTCGCAATTGCTCCTGCCGCTCCTGCGCCCGATCCTGATCGTCATCGGCATCCTGTCGTTCATCGGCACCTACAGCGACTTCCTGATGGCCCGCATCCTGCTCAACGACGTGAACAAATACACCCTGATGGTCGGATTGCAAATCTTCACTGCCGGCCAGTTCGACCAGAAATGGGGCGTCTTCGCCGCCGGCGCGCTCCTCGGCGCTCTGCCGATCATGATCATCTACCTGATCCTGCAAGACCAGATCGTCGGCGGTCTCACTACGGGCGCGGTCAAAGGCTAAAAAAGGATAGGGATGCGGCGCGCCCTTGCGCTCATGCTCCTGCTCGTTGGGGTAGCCCTGTTATTGCAACAGGGCTACCTTCTTCAATCGCCGGACGGGCCTGCGCACCCGGCCCCGGCTTTTCGCAACGTCAGCCAGCAGGCCGGGATCACCCACAACCGCGTCCCCAGCCTGGATATGGCCGTCGGCCAGGCCTGGGGGGATTACAACCGGGACGGATGGGCTGACCTGTACGTGACCGACCCCGACGGGCCGAACACCCTTTACCGCAACAACGGCGATGGGACCTTCAGCCTGTCCCCGTTATCGGAGCAGGTCGCCCTCCCCGGCGTTTACAGCGGCGGCGCAACCTTCGCCGATTATGACAACGACGGCTGGCTCGACCTGATCGTGGTCAACTGGGGGGCAGATAACCTCTTCCATAACGAAGGCGGTAAAAGGTTCACCGATGTAACCCGTCAGGCCGGGATCGCCGATTACGGCAACAGCAAGTCCGCCTCCTGGGGCGATTTCGACCGCGACGGCTTCCTCGACCTGTACATCGCCAACTGGTCCTGCTATCCCAAATGCGGCCGCCAGATGGACGGCGACCCCGACCGCCTCTACCGCAACAACGGCGACGGCACCTTCAGCGACGTGTCCGATTACCTCGGCGGGGGCCTGAACGGGGCCGGGTTCATCGCCAGTTTCGTGGACTACGACAACGACGGCGACCCGGACATTTACCTGGTCAACGACGAGTTCATCAACCCCATCGGCAACAAGCTCTGGCGCAACGACGGGCCGGGATGCGGGGGCTGGTGCTTCACCCAGGTGGCCCGCGAAGCCGGAGCCGACTCGAAACTCTTCGGCATGGGCCTGGCCGTCGGCGATTACGACAACAACGGCACGTTCGACTTCTACTTCTCCAACGTCGGCCCGATGGAACTGCTCAAGAACCGGGGCGGCGGGACATTCGTTGAAGTGGCCGAACCCGCCGGGGTCCAGACCCCCAACAGCATCGGCTGGGCCGCCCTGTTCCTTGATTACGACAACGACGGCTGGCGCGATCTGTACCTGGCAGTCTCGGACACCACCGATCACAAAGACATCGCCTCCAACAAACTCTTCCGCAACAATGCCGACAGCACCTTCAGCGAAGCGGCCTGCGCCAACGAAGCCGCCGACGTGCGTCCCAGCCTGGGCGCAGCCTACGCCGACTACGACCGCGACGGCTGGCTGGACCTGGTCGTCGGCAACATAGACGAGGGCTACCGCCTCTACCGCAACGAAGCCGGCCTCGACTCCCGCAACCACTGGCTGGCGCTCGAACTGGCCGGCGCGGGGCCGGTCAACCGGGATGCGGTCGGGACGCGGGTCACCCTGACCACCCCCGGCGGCCCGACCCAAATTCTGGAAGTCATCAACGGCTTCGGGATGGGCGGCGGCAGCGAACTGACCCTCTACTTCGGCCTCGGCCCCGACCGCCGCGCCGACCTGACCGTCCGCTGGCCCGACGGCACGACCCAGATCATCGAAAACGTCGCCGCCGACCAACGCTACCGGCTGGATTACCCGCTCGAAGGCCAGACATCCCTGCAAGTTTTACCGAAAACGAAACCGCCCGGAGTCCAAAGTCTCCCGACTTTGGAGCCTCTCACGCGCAATATCGGCATTCCAGTCACCCTGCTCCTCGGCCTCGCCCTCACCGGCGTCAGCCTGCTGGCCCTCAGCACCCCTGCAAAACAGCCCCGCGCCGAAGCGGCCTTCCTGGCCGTCGCCGCGCTGGCCGGGCTTTACTTCTTCACCTCCAACGCGGCCGGGATGCCCGCCTGGCAGATGCTCTCCCCCGATGCCCGCCTGCAGGCCCTGATGCAAAAAGCGGACGTCCGTCTCCCCACCAGCCCCGCCCCGGCCCCGCCTGAACTGGTCGAACTCGGCGAAGCCCTGTTCTGGGACCCGGTCTTGAGCGGCAACCGGGACATCGCCTGCGCCACCTGCCACCATCCCCTGGCCGGGACGGGGGATAACCTCTCCGTCTCGATCGGGACAGTTGGGGTTGGCCTGGCCGAGACGCGCATCCAGCCCGACGAGGAACGCGGCCTCATCCCGCGCAACGCCAACCCGCTCTTCAACCTGGGCTACCTTGAATGGACCACCCTGTTCTGGGACGGCCGCGTCTCCGGCGCGCCTGAAACCGGCTTCGACACCCCCGCCAGCGACCGCCTCCTGCCCGGCCTGGACAACCTGCTGGCCGCCCAGGCCCTCTTCCCGGTCACTTCCCGCGACGAAATGCGCGGCCTGCGCGGCGACGTGGACCTCTTCGGCCAGCCCAACGAACTGGCCGCCGTCCTGGATTACACCTCCCGCCCCATCTGGGACGCTCTCATGCAGCGCCTGCTCGCCATCCCCGCTTACGCCGACCTGTTCCGGCAGGCGTACCCGGACATCCCGGCTGAGAAACTGACCTTTGCCCAGGCGGCCAACGCCATCGCCGCTTACGAGATCGCCGCCTTCACCTTCGAAGACAGTCCCTTCGACCGCTACCTCCAGGGCGACCGGCAGGCGCTCCCGCCCGAGGCCAGGCGCGGCGCGATCCTGTTCTACGGCGAGGCCGGTTGCGCCGCCTGTCACTCCGGTCCGCTGCTGACCGACCAGAAGTTCTACAACCTGGCCGTGCCGCAGATCGGCGACGGCAAAGGCCGCGAGCAGCCCTTCGACCTGGGCCGCGCCCGCGAGACCGGCAACGCCTGTGACCGCTACGCCTTCCGCACCCCGCCCCTGCGTAACGTCGCCATCACCGGCCCGTGGATGCACAACGGCACGCTCACCTCGCTCGAAGCCGTCATCCGCCACCACCTCGACCCGGCCGGGAGCCTGGAGAACTACGACCCCTCCCAACTGGCCGAGGACTTGCAGGATACCTGCCAGGACCAGCCCGAAGTGTTGGCTGCCGTCCTGGCGACATTGAGCCGTTCCGGGTCCGAGGGGGTGCGGCTCTCGGACCGCGACATCCGGGGTTTGCTGGCCTTCCTCGATTCGTTGACCTCCCCCAGCGCCCTCCACCTGGAAAACACCATCCCGGCCTCGGTCCCCAGCGGCCTGCCGGTCGGCGGGAATGTCCAGCCGTAACGGAGTCCAAAGTCAGGAGACTTTGGACTCCGTTACGGCAAATTCATCGAGTGCAGGAAGAGAGTCGAACGTCTGGAGACGCTCGACTCCGATTTACCAATACCATCCTCCAAGGAGCCACTACGACCATGAACATCCAGACACCTGAGTGGGTCAAGCACGCCGTCTTTTACCAGATCTTCCCCGACCGCTTCCATCGCAGTCCGCGCACGCAGCACGAACGCGGCATCCGGTTCAAACCCTGGGGGTCCCCGCCCGAAGAACAGGGCTACCAGGGCGGCGACCTGTACGGGATCGTCGAGAAACTGGACTATTTGAAGGAACTCGGCATCAACGCCCTGTACCTGAACCCGATCTTCTCCGCCGCCTCGAACCACCGCTACAACGCCTACGACTACCTCGAAATTGACCCCCTTTTAGGGGGCGAACCCGCCCTGCGCGAGCTGCTCGACGAAGCCCACAAACGCGGCATCCGGGTCGTGCTGGACGGCGTGTTCAACCACTGCGGACGCGGCTTCTGGGCTTTCCACCATATTTTGGAAAACGGCGGCGACTCGCCTTACATTGACTGGTTCACCATCCAGGATTTCCCGCTGCACCCTTACCCCGAAAAAGACCAGAAGCCCAACTACGCCGCCTGGTGGAACCATCCCTCCCTGCCCAAGTTCAACACCGATAACCCCGGCGTGCGGGATTACATCTTCAAAGTGACCCGCCACTGGCTGGATTTCGGCATAGACGGCTGGCGGCTGGACGTGCCCGAAGAGATCAAGGATGACTCCTTCTGGCGCGAGTTCCGCCGGGTGGTCAAGAGCGCCAACCCGGAAGCCTACATCGTCGGCGAGATCTGGCACGAGGCCCGCCACTGGCTGCAAGGCGACATGTTCGACGCGGTGATGAATTACCAACTCACCGGCCCGGCGCTGAACTTCTTCGGCGCAGACACGCTCAGGACCGATTGGCATCATGTGGATGTGGTGCTCAAACCCTGCGATGCTGAAAAATTCAAAACAGATATCGAAACGATGTACGGCCTGTATGATTGGGAGATCAACTACGCCCAGATGAACATGCTCGACAGCCACGATATGCCCCGCGCCCTCTGGCTGGTCAACGGCGACGAGGCCGCCCTCCGCCAGATCGTGCTGTGCCAGATGACCCTGCCCGGCGCGCCCTGCGTCTATTACGGGGACGAGGTCGGCCTGTCGGCGGGGACCGACCCGTACTGCCGCGAAGCCTTCCCCTGGCACAAGCCCGAAAGCTGGAACCATGGCCTGAGCGAATTCTATTACGCCGTCATCGCCCTGCGGAATGCCCACCCCGTCTTGCGGACGGGCGGCTTCGAGTTCATCCACGCCAAAGGCCGGACCATCGCCTACCGCCGCCAGCTCGACGGGCAGGAGGCCATCGTCGCTTTCAACGCCGGGAAAACGCCCGAGGATATCAGGATCCAGGTCCGAGGTCCCGCGCGCTCGTTCGCGCAGGTCTGGCCGTCAGATAACGGGGAACGCTTCGATGTCCAAAACGGCGAAATCCGCCTGAACCTGCCCGCCCGGGGCGCGGTCGTGCTTCTGAAAGGATAGTCGAATGCAGAAAGATCAGGTTTACCGCAGGGAACACGGAGTTCACGGAGCAAAAATTAAAATCTCCGTGTTCTCCGTGCGCTCCGTGGTGAATATTTTTGGAGTTTTAGCCATTGCATTGCTGGCCGCTTGCACCCCGGCTACGCCCACCGCCGCGCCGCCGACGGTCGTCCC
>DIDQ01000163.1:8104-10248 GCA_002418215.1 Anaerolineales bacterium UBA5796 | reverse complement strand
TTATCTTTGTTCATCTCCGGTGAGTTTTTGATTTTCCAAACGCTTTCTAAGAACTCGGAGGTCTCTCGTTTTACATTGCCTCATGCACAAGTTCGATCAAATCCCGGACCTGGAGCTGGCTCTCGTTACCGGTGGTCTTGACCGCGTCCCGGTACATGGTCACGTCTTTGGGGCAGGCGACGACCAGGGCCTCGACCCCGTTCAGGGCGGCGGCCTCGCGGATGCGGGATTCGCCGGGGCGTTCGGCCATCTGTCCCTCTTCCATCCAGATGCGCCCGCCGCCCGCGCCGCAGCAGTAGGCCCGGTCGGCGTGGCGGGGCATCTCGACCAGTTTGCAGCCGGTCGCGGCGATGACCCGCCTGGGGGCGTCGTAGATGTCGTTGTAACGGCCCAGGTAGCAGGGGTCATGGTAGGTAACGGTGTAACCCAAACGGCGGGATAACTTCAGTTTGCCGGAGGCCAGCCAATCGTCCAGGAGCGAGGCGTAGTGGAGGATTTGATGCTGAGTCCGCCATTCGTCGGGATATTCGTTCCGCAGGGTGTTGAAGGTGTGCGGGTCGGTGGTCACCACGCTTTCGAACCGGCAGCGTTCGAGCGTGGACAAATTCTTCTCGACCAGCATCTCGAACAGTCCCTCCTCACCCACGCGGCGGACGTCGTTGCCGGCGTTCTGTTCGGCGTCGTAGAGCAGGCCGAAATCCAGCCCGGCGCGCTGGAAGACTTCGGCGGTCTTGCGGGTCACGTCGGCCAGGGTGGCGCTGTAGGAGGCGTAGTCGCCGACGAACCACAGGAACTCGGCCGGCTCCCGGCGGAGGTCGGGGATGGGGGGCAGGCCCTGGGTCCAGCGCGCTCTCATGCGGGGCGACTGGCCGAAGGAGTTGCCGTAGCGGCCCAGGTTGTCGAGGGCTTTTTGCAGTTCGGCGTCCACCCGCCCGTCCATGACCAGGCTGCGGCGCAGGTCTACGATGGTGCCGGGGTGTTCGATCAGGACCGGGCATTCCTGGCGGCAGGAGGCGCAGGTGGTGCAGGTCCACAGGGAGGTAGGGCTGATGGCCCCGTCGTCGAGCAGGGGGGAGGTTCCGTCATGGCGCAGGGCGGTGCGGATGTGGAGCATGAGCTGTTTGGGGTCGCAGGCCGCGCCCGAAGCGTGGGCGGGGCAGGCGTCTTGGCAGCGCCCGCACTCGGTGCAGGCCTCGGCTTCGAGCAACTGCTTCCAGGTCAGGTCGCGCAGGGTGCGGACGTAGACGGGTTGCCCGTCGGCGGCGAGGGGCACGGGAGACAGGCGACCGGCCGGCTGGTCCAGTTTGGCGAAGAAGATGTTGAGCGGGGCGGTCAGGACGTGGAGCAGGGTGCCGACGGGCAGCGTCACCAGCGTCGCGGCGACGATCAGCAGGTGGAAGAGCCAAAGGCCGAGATGCCAGTTGGTCAGGATCGTGTTGGGGATGCCCGCTGCGATCCAGACCTGGGCCAGCGGCCACCCGGCGGGTGTCCACCAGGCCCAGGCGGGGCGATCGACCGCCAGCCGGAAGGATTCGGTCACCAGCCCGGCCAACACGATCAGGATGGTGAGCGACAGCGACCAGGTGAATTCCGGCCCAAAGGTCAGCCGGGCGGGGCGCTGGACATAGCGGCGGTAGAGAGCCATCCCGGCCCCGACCAGGAAGAAGACCGTGAAGAGGTCCAGGGTGAATTTGTAGGCCAGGTAGGCGTTCCCTTGCAGGAATTTGATGAAATGCGAGTCGATGGTGGCGAGCGCCGTGCCGAGGAAGAAGACGAAGAAGCCCCAGGCCAGTCCCAGGTGCATGAGGCCGGGGTAACGCTGGCGCAGCACTTTGCTCTGGAGGATGGCGTATTGGACGACCTTCCACAGGCGCAGCAGGGGCCTGTCCCAGCGCTTTTCGGGCCGCCCGATCTTCCACCACCGGCTGGCCTGCCGGTAGAAGCGCCACAACAGCACGAGCGCCGCCAGGCCGAGCAAGGCATAGACGTAAATGGCGGGGTCGCCCAAGGTATGCGGGATGCCCCAGAAGTCGGTTCGTTCCGGCATGGCTGTCTCCTTTCTGCCCGCGACGTTCACAAAGAAGAAATTTGAACCGCAAAGGCCGCCAAGTTCGCTAAGATAGTGTCTGAAAACCTTACCACCA
>DIDQ01000163.1:6939-8034 GCA_002418215.1 Anaerolineales bacterium UBA5796 | reverse complement strand
TTTGTGACTTCGTGTCTTCGTGGGTGTTTATGCCGCGTGTGCCTCCTGTTCGAGTGCGTTGCTGAGGGACTCGATCAGTTCGTACATGTCCATCACCACGCCGTATTTCGCCACGTTGAAGATCGGGGCGTTCGGGTCGGTGTTGACCGCAATGATCAGGTCGCTGCCTGTGATCGCCTCGCTATGTTCCGGCGCGCCGCTGATGCCCAGGGCCAGGTACATCTTCGGTTTGACGGCCTTGCCCGATTTCCCGACCAGCCGGGAGGTCGGCAGCCAGCCCTTGTCCACCAGCGGGCGGGAGGCGCTGACCGCCCCGCGCAGGTCTTTTGCCAGGCGTTCGATTGTCTCGAGATCGTTCTGGTTTTGCAGGCCGCGCCCGACGGAGACCAGGACGGACTCTTTGGCGATGTCCACGTCCCCGGCTTCAGGCTCGATGAAATGGGACAGGCGCACCCGCATCCCTTCGAGACCGGGGGCCTGCTTCTCCAAAATGGGCGGAGTCTGCCCCCGTCCGTCTTCCGGCCTGTACCCGCCGGGGACCATCGTGACCAGCGCCGTCTCGCCGGGCAGCGGGCCTTCAGCCATGATCTTCCCGCCGCAGATCTGGCAGACGAAGTTCGACCCGTCGAAGCGCTGCACCTGGCTGACCAGCGGCAGGTTCAAACGGGCTGAGAGGCCGCCGGCCACGTCCATGCCGAGGGTGGTGTGGCCGAGCAGCACGGCCCGGGGCTGCTCGTCGTTGATCTCGGCTTCCAGGACGCGCAGGCAGGCATCCGGGGAGAAGTGTTCCAGCGATGGGCGGTCATACGAGTGGACCGCCTCGGCGTTGAAATCCCCGGCCAGGCTTTGGGCCTTGTAGCCGAGCAAAACGGCAATGACTTTACCGCCGGTCTGTTCGGCCAACCGGCGCGCCCCTGCCAGCATGACGTAGGTAATATCGAGCACGCGTCCCTGCAAGTGCTCGGTGATAACGAGAATATTTTCGCTCATGGTTGCCTCCAATTGTGGGAGTGCATCACACCAGCCTTTTCGACAGATCCGCTTGAACGGAACTGCTCTTCGCTGGGAACAATCCCGTCAAACATGGTGCGACGC
>DIDQ01000163.1:5672-6913 GCA_002418215.1 Anaerolineales bacterium UBA5796 | reverse complement strand
CCCTCGTGCCTACAACACTCCACTTTCCTGCATGATCTCGACCAGGCGGGCGGCCACCTCGCCTGCGTCGCCTTCGAGCATCCGGGCCCGTTCCGCGGCCTCAGGCTGGAACATGCGGCTGACGGTCGCGCCGCCGCTGGGGTCCAGCGCGCCGAGGTCACGCTCCTCGATCCTGGCCGTCTGCATCGCCTGGCGGACCTTGCTGAAGGCCACGTAGCGGGGCGGCTCGTCCGAAGCCTGGATGCCCAGCACGGCAGGCAGTTCGACCATGAATTCACCCAGCAGCCCGCCGGGATATTCCTTTTTGACGGTCGCCATCCGGTTTTCGATTTTTACCGCCGACACGTAACCGATATACGGCATGGACAGGGATTCCGCCAGCAGGGGGCCGACCTGCCCGTCGAGGTCGTTGTGGGCCTGCACCCCGGTCAGGATCAGGTCGGGGATTTCCGCCTGGATGACGGCGGCCAGGGCGCGGGCGGCGGCGTGGCTGTTCAGGGAGCCGGTCTCCCCGGTCAGCTTGACGAGGCGGTCTGCGCCTTTGGCGGCGGCGGTGAACAGGGCGTCGTCCACGTCCGGGGCGTCCGGGGCGATGACGGTCACCTGCCCGCCGACCCGCTCCTTGAGCAGGATGGCTTGCTCGATGGCGTGGTCGTCGAATTCGTTCAGGATCAGGCGCATCCAGGCTGTATCCAGGGCTGCGCCGCCCGGGTCAATCGAAAGCTCCTCGACCAGGTCGGGGACCATTTTGATGGGAACAAAGATGTTCATGCTCTTGCTCCTTGTTAACCTGGTAGTAACGACTTCAGTCGTTNNGACTAAAGTCGCTACTACGATATCTACATCGCATTGGCCAGCAATTCGGCAATGTCCATCACCTGGACATGCTTGGCTTCTTCGATGGTCTTGGTCGCGTCGGCGAAGCGGGGCTTCTCGTAGGGGCAGGCCACCGCCAGGATGGTTTCGTCGGGCAGGAGCGTGGACTGACCGGCTTTGCGGCGGTTCCTGTCCTCCGCACCGATCACGCTCATGAAGTCCTCGACCGTCCGTGACAAGACGGCTTCGCCGATCCGCCACTCGGACAGGCGCTCTTTGGCTTTGTCCCACTGGAAGCCGTCCAGCCACATCCCGCCGCCTCCGCCGCCGCAACACAGGCTGCTTTCGTGGTGGTGCGACATTTCGACCAGATGCAATCCGGGGATGGCTTTGAGCAGTTCACGCGGCGGGTCGTAGATGCCGTT
>DIDQ01000163.1:4633-5648 GCA_002418215.1 Anaerolineales bacterium UBA5796 | reverse complement strand
CCCAGGTAGCAGGGGTCGTGGTAAGCCACCGTGGCGTTGATCCCTTTGGTCAACAGGGGCTTCAACTGGTCGAGCCGCTTGTACAGGAATTCGGTGTAGTGCTGCACCGGGTAATTGATCTCCAGCGAGGGGTATTCGTTCTTGATAGCGTTGTAGGCGTGCGGGTCGGTGGTGACGATCTGGTTGAAGTTGCTCCTCATGAAGTGCGCCCCGTTGCGGATGGCCAGCCACTCGAACAGTCCCCGTTCCCCGGCCATGCGCTGCGAATCGCCGTCGCTGACCTCGTCCGGGCCGAGGATGCCGAAGTTGATGCCCAGGGCGCGAAAGACCTTGACCAGGGCGCGGGCGGCCTGCTGTCCCTGCGGGTGGTAGGAGGCGAAATCGCCCACGAACCAGAGTACGTCCACCGGCTTCCTCGTTTCGCGCAGGACCGGGACCGGCGGGTCAAGCCCCTCGGTCCAGGCCGAACGTTTTTTGGGGGATTCTCCCATTGGGTTGCCGTAGCGCCGCGAGTTTTCCAGGGCAAGCTGGAGCTCGGCCGGGACGTTCCCGGTCAGCAGTAATTCCTCTTTCAAGCGGAACATCAATCCGTCTGTGAGCGGGAGTTGCTGAGGGCAGACTTTCGAGCAGGCGTAGCAGGAGACGCACATCCAGGCGGTGTCGGAGGCGAGGATGTCCTCGAATTCGTTCATCCGCAAGGCGGCGATGATCTTGCGGGGCGTGGTCTGCATCCAGCGCCCGTAGGGGCAGACTCCTGTACAGGTCCCGCACTGGATACACTGGCGGATCTTTTCCCCGCCCGGCATTTCCATCAGGCTATTCCAGAATACCTGGCTGGCAGAAAGTTTTTCTTCGAGTTCGGTTGCGAGCATAATTCCTCCAATTGTCCGTCCCTTCCCTGCGCGGGGAAGAGACCGGGTGAATCTTAATCGGCTACGGGCTTGTAATCCTTGTCGGCCATCAGGCTCATGATCTGGATGTTGACCAGCATGAACCGTTCACTGACCACCTCGGC
>DIDQ01000163.1:2218-4624 GCA_002418215.1 Anaerolineales bacterium UBA5796 | reverse complement strand
TCTGGCGCAGGAAGTGATAGCCGTATTCGGGGTTGTCGTCCAAGAGCTGACGGAGGGGCATGGCGTCTATTTCGAGCAGCCGGGAGTCCTTCACAGTCTTCGCTCCGACCTTGTACTGGTGCGGCGGCACGATGGATGACCAGCCGACGACCTCGTTCTTGCCGAGCGAGTGCGAAGTGGCCAGGTGCTGCTCCATGCCGTTGAGATAGACGAACACGGTCAAGGCCACCGCGCCGTCCAGCACGAGGTAAAGCCTTGTGGCTTCCTCGTTCTCGTGGAAGAGCCATTCGCCCTCAGCTTTGGTCACTTCGCTGCTGAGCATGGCGATCTCTTCCAGCATGTAATGGTTCTGGCCTGCGAAAAGGGGATAGCGGCGGAGCAACTCTGTCGAAACCATGACTGCCTCCTGAAAACAAAGCGGATACCGTCCCTGACAGTATCCGATGCTTCCACAAGACCCGGATTTGGCGACTCAAATCTCTGCCTGCGATGTTCGCATGTGGTATAATATTCAAGTAATCAATTGACTAATTGAATTATAGGTTATTTGGATGCGGAAGTCAATAGTGAAATGTTGCACAAGTAGGGAGTTTTGGGTAATATTGGGAATGTAATTGAAAGTTGGAGATGGCCTTTGGTCGCACCGGATATCAAGCAACTCGCCGAATCGCAGGCGGAAATCTATCGGATTTTTAGCCACGCCAACCGCATCCAGATCTTCTGGCTGCTGATGGAGAACGAGATGTCGGTCAACGAGATTGCGGAGACCATCGAATCGTCGGTGCAGAACACCTCCCAGCACCTGCGGCTGATGAAAGCGGCCAGCATCCTCGACACCCGCCGCAACGGTCAAACCATCTTTTATCGCATCGCCGAGACTGACATCGGGAACTACTGCCGCCGTATCCTGGAGAAAAACCTGGCCGAATTCAGGTTGAGCGTGATGTAAAACCCGGCAACGGGATTGCGAAAACGATAACCCTTGAGAGTCGAAAAACTCAGGGGTTTTTGTTTTAGTGGTAAGATTCACCCGCTAATCCCAAAACCGGACACACCATGAAACTAAACCTCGCACTTGCGCAAATCAGCACCAAATTAGGGGACGTGGACGCCAACCTGGAAAAGCACCTGGCGATGACCCGCCAGGCCCGGCAGGACGGCGCCGACCTGATCGTCTTCCCTGAACTTTCCCTGACCGGGTACACGCTCCAGGACATCACGCCGGGCGTCAGCCGACGGCCCTCCTCCGACGATCCGACCTTCCGCCACCTGCTCGAAGCCAGCCGTGACATTGACATGGTCGTCGGCTTCGTGGACGAAGACAGCCGTCACCGTTTCTACATCGCCGCGGCCTATCTTTCGCGGGGCGAGACCCTGCACGTGCATCACAAGGTCTACCTGCCCACCTACGGCCTTTTCGACGAAGGCCGTTTCTTCGCCTGGGGCGACGCCATCCGGGCTTTCGACACCCGCTTCGGGCGGGTCGGCGTGCTTATCTGCGAAGATTTCTGGCACGCCTCGCCGCCGTACCTGCTCTGGTTGGACGGGGCAGACATCCTGCTGTTCACCTCCGCTTCGCCGGGACGCGGCTTGAGCGACGAGAGCAAGCTCGAATCGGCCCGCTGGGTGGAGCATATCAACCGGGCTTATGCCAGTGTGTTCACCAATTTTGTCGTCCACAGCAACCGGGTCGGGTTCGAGGACGGACTCCACTTCTGGGGCGGGGCGACGGTCTTCGACCCGGACGGGCAATTGGTGGCCCAGGGTCCGTACTTCGAGGAAGCTGTGACCCTGGCCCAGGTTGACCTGAACCAGTTGCATCGCACTCGTTCCCGGTTGCCGCTGTTAAGAGATGAGCGCACGGCGCTGGTGCAGCGCGAATTAAACAGGATGACCGCCAATGGACGTTGACCTCACCATCAACACCGACCTTGCCCGCACCATCCTGACCAAATTCATCCGCAGCGAGATTACCCGGGCCGGGTTCTCGAAGGCGGTCGTCGGCCTGTCGGGCGGGATCGACTCGGCCCTCTCCTGTGCGCTGACGGCCGAAGCCCTCGGCCCTCAGAACGTGCTCGCCGTCCGAATGCCGTACCAGGCCTCCAGTCCCGGATCGCTCGCCCATGCCCAGATGCTGATCGAACAGCTCGGCGTCCAGTCGCTGACGTTCGAGATCACCGATATGGTCAATCCGCTCCTCGAAAAAATGCCCGCCGACGCCAGGGTCCGGCGAGGCAACGCCATGGCCCGCACCCGGATGATCGTCCTGTACGACCAGTCGGAAGCCTTCGGCGGGCTGGTGGTCGGCACCGGCAACAAGACCGAACTGCTGCTCGGTTACACCACCCTGTGGGGCGACTCGGCCTCGGCCCTCAACCCCATCGGCGACCTGTACAAGACCCAGGT
>DIDQ01000163.1:797-2128 GCA_002418215.1 Anaerolineales bacterium UBA5796 | reverse complement strand
GCCGACCTGTGGGCCGGGCAGACCGACGAGGGTGAGCTGGGCTTCACCTACGCCGAAGTTGACAAACTGCTCTTCCTGCTGGTGGACCACCGTTACAGCCCGGAGGAATGTGTCGAAGCCGGGTTCGACGAGGCCTTCGTCCGCAAGGTGGTCGAGCGCGTCCGCCGCAACCAGTTCAAACGCATGTTGCCGCCGGTTGCCAAGCTGACCAACCGTACCATAGGCTACGATTTCCTTTACCTGCGCGACTGGGGGACGTGATTCCAGTAACCCGTGATCAGTTTTCAGTGGGCAGTTGTTCCCCGCAACTGCCCTTTATCTTTGAATAGAAACCAACCGTCAATGAAACTCCAAATCCCTCCTTCACTCAAATATCCCCGTTTCTTCCTGCTCTGGCTCGGCCTGTTGATCTCCATCGCCGGGACGCAGATGCAAATCTGGGCCTTGTTCTGGCACATCCGCGAACTGACCGACCAGCCCATTGCCCTGGGCGGGATCGGGGCGGCCCGCATCCTGCCGGTGATCGTCTTTTCGTTGATCGGCGGCGCGATGGCGGATTCGCGCAACCGCCGCAAGATCCTGTTCATCACCCAGACTTTTGCCGCCCTCACCGCCCTGACCCTCGGCCTGCTGACCGATTTCGGGCGTATCTCGCTCTGGCACATTTACGCGCTGACCGCCATCCAGGCCGTAGCCATCGCCTTCGACGGCCCCGCCCGCCAGGCCCTGGTCCCCAACCTGGTCCCGGCCAAAGACCTGCCGAACGCCTTCAGCATGACCTCCATTGCTTTCCAGGCCGGTTCGGTCATTGGTCCGGCTCTCTCCGGGATTGCGATTTCTGCCTGGGGGCAGGAGGCTGTATATTACATCAATGCTGTCTCGTTCCTGGCGGTGATCCTGGCGCTGCTATTGATCGGGAACATCCCCCAGAAATTCGACTTGCGCGCCCGGAAAGTCAATTTCTCATCCATCATGGATGGGGTCCGCTTTATCCTGAACAAACCGATCATCTTCTCCACCATGATCCTGGATTTCATCGCCACGTTCTTTGCTTCGGCCAACACGCTCATGCCCATTGTGGCCCGCGACGTGTTGCGCGTCGGCGTGGTCGAATATGGCTGGCTGTCGGCGGCGCAGTCGGTGGGAGCGGTGCTGGCAGCCCTGGTCGTTTCGCAGATGCCCGACCTGCGCCGCCAGGGACCGTTGTTCCTGGGGTCGGTGGTCATCTTCGGGGCGGCGACGATCATCTTCGGCCTGTCGCCGTTCTTCGTCCTGGCGTGGATCGCGTTGGCCGTCACCGGCGCGGCCGATTCGGTCAGCACCATCATCCG
>DIDQ01000163.1:0-769 GCA_002418215.1 Anaerolineales bacterium UBA5796 | reverse complement strand
ATCATCCGCAACACCATCCGCCAACTGCAAACCCCGGACGAGATCCGCGGGCGGATGACCAGCGTCAACCAGATCTTCTTCCAGGGCGGCCCGCAACTGGGCGAGATCGAGGCCGGGGTGGTGGCCCAACTCTTCGGCGCGCCGTTCGCCATCGTCACCGGCGGGATAGGCTGTATCGTCGGCGTGGCCCTGATCGCCCGCAAGTGGCCGGAACTGCGCCAATACAACGGCGACGAACCCGCCCTGGCCGGGGCGACCGCCGATTGATGAACGGTTACCTTGCGAATCTCATACGATTTTCATCGGCGGGTTGACTTTACACCTGAATAGCACTATACTCGTGTCAGGATTAACGCTTATGCGAGTATTTACAAAAAGCCCCACTTCCGTTGATTGAGCACGCGCTTCTTCGCGTGCTTTTTCTTATCTTAACAAAGGAGATGAAAAGATGGATTCTGGGATGATCGGCAAAATCGAAAAAGCCAAACGTTATGCTGAGGAACCACATCGCTTCCATTTTGAAGCCTTCACCATCCGAATTGAAGGGGAAAATAACGATCACGTTGTCATGTTTGATAGAGGGAACTGGTCGTGCGACTGCGAATTCTTCAAGACCCGTGATTATTGCAGCCACACGATGGGCATCGAAGAATTTTTCAAAAAGAACGGGCTTCCCCTCCCGGCATAACTGAAAAAGTCCAAAATCTCGCAAACCGCCTGGAAACAGGCGGTTTTATAATACCTACGGTTGAACACCTGCCCTCCCGCT
>DIDQ01000025.1 GCA_002418215.1 Anaerolineales bacterium UBA5796 | reverse complement strand
AGGGCGGTGGGGGAGGCGGGCCGGGGGGGGTGTCCGCTGGCGGCTGTGGCGGTCGGTTCGACGGGGAGGGCGGCCTGTTTATCCTGGATGGCAGCGGCCAGCAGCGCCAGGGCGCGGACGGTTTCCGCCTCGCCGCCGGAGGCCAGCACCCGCTGGGCCTGGGCCGAAAGGGCTTCGACCGGGTCATCGTCCTTGAGCAGAGACAGGCGCACTTCGGCGCGGGTCAGATCGGTGGTGGCGAGGTAAGCGCGGGCAATGGCGACCCGGAACTGGTCTTTGAAGTCGGCGCGGAGCGAATCGGGGGTGGTGTTGATGTATTCGACCGGGGAAATGACCCAGGCATAGGCCAGCCCGAGGGCCAGGCCGGTGAGCAGGCCGAGAAGGATGCGCCAGGGGAAGCGGGACCGGCTCACGGGGAGGTGCCTCCGGTTGGCGGCTGCCAGGCCACAAGTCCGAGGGCGAGGCGCTGGAGGAGTCCCTGTTCGTGGGGGGAGTAGCCGTTGTCCCGGGCGTAATCGAGGGCCTGGGAAGCCAGATCCGCAGGCGAATCACTCCCCAAAACAGCCAGTTGACGCCCGGCCTGGTCGAGGTTCCCGTCGGCGGCATAGACTTCGGCGACCATCAGGATGTAGTCGACGCGGAAATCTGGGTGGAGGGTGTTTGGGGTGGTATCTACGTATTCGACCGGGCTGATGACCCAGCCATAGAGCAGTCCCCCGGCGATACCGAGGGCGATGGCGATGGTGAATTGCATCCAGCGAGGCATGGGGTTATTTTGCCACAGAAAAGGGAAAGTGGGAGAAATAATATCCGGGCAGGAGACCGGCGGCACCCAGAGACACCTCCTTACCGTTGCTGCCTCTCGGCCCTGGCGGGGTTCGCAAGGCTCTGCCGCGCCGGGCCTGCCCGGACGGGTGCAAGGATACTCGATGAGGGGCGGCGTGTCAAATCGGCTTTGGGCATAACCGCAATTCCAGACCTGAAACCAACGAATCCAACTCCTCCAACAACTCTTTGCGCCTCTGCGCCTGGCGTTGGAAAGCCTTGAAGGGGACGCCATTCTCCCGGATATCGCAGCCCGTACCTGCCTGTGGCAATGGCTGTACTGCTGGCGGATTGTGGTTGAATTGCAGGGACAAAAGCCGGTTGTCTGCCTCCAGCCGTCACGGGCAGCGGATTATGGGCAACGGATCACGCCTTGCGCCCACAGGCATCCGCCGCAGGCCAGGCCGGTATTTCCCAGGCAATCCTCTGCGTTGTCGGTGGAGAGTTCACAGCCGTTACAGAAGGTGCAGGGAGAAAAATCGAAGCGCTGGATGCGCTCACGCAGGCCGGCATAATTCTGATCGGCCCAAATCTCAAGCAAATCCTTGTCTCGAACGTTGCCGAGAATATAGGCCCGGGCGTGGCGCAGACGCTTCCCAAAATAATCCTGGTTGGAGTGCAGGAGCGGCAGGCACGGATGCACGCTCCCGTCCCAGCGGATGGCGGTGCTGCCCTGCTCGATGAACGGACAACTATCCACAGCCCGGTTGCATTCATAGCCCGCCAGTTCCAGGCGATATTTTTTGGCGTAGATTTCTGCCAGCACGTCTTTGGTGAGCTGGTTCCAGTCCATGCGGGCGATATTGACGAGCGGCAGAGAAGCGCTCAGGCGCGTGGCAGTATTGAAGATCGTCCGCTTGTAAAGAATCTCTTCCTGCAATTCAGGCGTGTGCGCCAGGACATTGCTGATCGAAAACTGTTTCGCGCCCAGGCTGATCCCCAACCGCAGCACATCCGGCAGCTCCGCGAGGTTGCTTTTCATGGCGACGAACGCAATGCCGAGGTTCGGCTTGGTGTTGTCAATGTCGGTGGCCTTGTAGCGGATCCGTCGCAGGGTCTTGAGATTCTCGACCACCTTTGGAAGCGACGAACCCAGCCGCACATCCGCGTAACTCTCCGGGGAGGAACCATCCAGCGAGACCCACAACACATCCAAACCGGCGCGGATGAACTCGAGCGAACGTTTCTCTGTGAGCAGAAGCCCGTTGGTGATCAACTCCACCCGCGCTCCCAAAGCCTTGAAGCGTTTGACCCACTCAACAGTTTTATGGTGAATGAGCGGCTCGCCGTAGCCGCCAAAGAAGACGGTCGGCAGCGGCGACATGGCCTTCACTGTTTCGAAGATGCGCTCGAAGGTCGCGTCGCTCATCTTGCCCGGCGGCTCGCCCCACACGTTCCGCATACAGGTGACGCAATCCAGGTTGCACAGGTTGGTGACTTCGATGTAAATCTTTGCCAGATGCGTAACAGGTCTCAGCAGCCGGATCTCGTTGCTGCCCTCATCCAAATGGACTTCAATCCCCGGTTTGATCCCAAAGCGCGCCGCCAGTTCGGGAGGCAGGACCACTCGCCCGCGTTCGTCAATGCTGGCTTTGATGAGCTGCTTTTGATTCATGATTCCTTTGGCTTAACCTCCAATCTGCGCCATGCGGCGGGATTCGGGATAATGCTGCAAGCGCAATTCGTGACCCTCGGGTTTGGCCTCCACCGCCTTCTGGAGCAGGGGCAGGATCGGCTCTCCCGTGCGTAACGCCTCGCGGATGTTGATCTCGCCATCCAATAAAAGACAGGGCCGCAAAAAACCGTCGGCGGTGAGGCGCAGGCGGTTGCAGTTCTGGCAAAAATGTTCGCCAAGTGGCGAGATGAATCCAACCGTCCCCAACGCGCCGGGGATGCGGAACGTGCGAGCAGGACCGTTCCCAACGGGAGAAGCTTCAGGTTTCAGGTTGCAGGTTGCGAGTTGGGCTTTCATCTCCTGCGCAGAAATATAACGGCCAGGTTGCGGCGGGAAACCCTCGCCCCAGTCCTGGGCGTTGCCCACCGGCATCAACTCGATGAAGCGCACATGCCAGGGATTCTCGATCGTCAGGCGCGCCAGGGCGGGTAACTCGTCGGCGTTGAGGCCGTTCACCACAACGGTATTCAGCTTGAGGGGCGCGAGAACCGCCGCCTCCGCAGCCGCGATCCCGCGCCAGAGGCGGTCAATCGTCCCGCCACGCGTGATCCGCCTGAACTTGTCCGCATCCAGCGTATCGAGGCTGATGTTCACCCGCTTCAGGCCCGCCTCCGCCAGCGGCCGGGCAAGCCTTTCGAGCAGCATGGCGTTCGTCGTCAGGCTGACTTCCTCGATGCCGGGGATGGAGGCGATTCGCGCCACGATCTCGACGATATCCGGGCGGACGAGCGGCTCGCCGCCCGTGAGCCGCACCCGCTTCACCCCGGACCTGGCAGCGGCCTCCGTTACGCGGGCAATTTCCTCCGCTGTAAGCTGGTCTCCGCGCCTCTGCCGTTGGGCGTCTTTTTCCGGCAGGCAATACACGCAGCGCAGATTGCACCGGTCGGTGACGGAGAGGCGCAGGTAGGTGATGGGACGGCCGAAACGGTCGGTGAGGGACATCTAACCTCCTCCGACGGGGGGGAACAGGCCAACGACATCACCCTCTTCGAGTTTGGAACCTGCCTCTTCGATGATATTGTTGATGAATATGACGTGAGTCTCTTCGGGTGGAATTTGCAAGTGGTCAATCAAATCCTGCACAACGGAATCCTCAGGCAGTTCGACCTCGAAAGGCCTGCCGGCCCGCGAACCCTCCTTGAAATGGACGAGGGTGGCAAAGAGTTTCACCGTCACACGCATGGTTGGTTTATCACAGTATCGCTCTCGGCGGAGGGTCGAGCTGCAGCCGAAAGACGGCATTTGTCGAGACTCATTGGACACTTTCCAACATGAACTTGGACAGCTTCACGACCAAGGTTCTTGGCAAAAAGCGAAGCAAAAAAATTTGGACCTGGTTATTCAAACCCGTAACAATAACCCTTCTTCCTGCCATCAGACCCCGGTAGCCAAGCTGCGCTACGGTCCGGGCGTCCATCACTCCAAACCTGAGCAACCTGGTTTCACCCATCCGTGCCCGTTTTTGGAATTCTGTTTTCGTTGCGCCGGGGCACAGGCAAGTTACAGTGACCCCACTTCCTTGCAGTTCTTCCGCAATGGCTTCCGAAAAACTCAATACATACGCCTTGGTGGCGCTGTATCCCGCATTCAACGGGGATGGGACGAACGAACCTGTCGAGCCAAGATTAAGGACCCTGCCATACTTTCGCTTGACCATATCGCCGACCAGCAATTTGGTCAATTGAGTCAACGTCACCAGGTTCACCTGGATCATTTGCAATTCCTTGGTCAGGTCGGTTTCATAAAAGTATCCATAGACATCGAAGCCCGCGTTATTGACCAGGATGTCAACGGACACTTCCTCCCGCTCCAGTTCATCTATAACTTCCTGGGCAGCCGTGATAAGGGACAGGTCCTTTCGGATCACCTTCACCGTTACGTTGAATTCCGCGCGCAATTCATCTGCCAGTTGATTGAGAGTGCCTTCATTCCTCGCGACCAGGATCAGGGGATGACCATTCTGGGCAAATATTTTGGCCAATTCGTAGCCAATGCCGCTGGACGCCCCCGTGATCAGGGCTGTTTTTCTGCCTTGTAATTGGTGAATGTCATTCATCAGGCTTTTCCTTTGTGACTCTTGAAAACAACATTCGCGGGAGAGGAAGAGGCGATCGTTCCTGATCCCGACACATCATAAGGCATGATACCGAGTGTGATCATCAGCTCGTCGCGGCGCAACTGGAGCCGGGCAAAGCCAAGCTCAGATGAACCGGGGAAAGGCACATAGTCTTCCACGTCCCAATTGTGGACCGGCGCTTCGCGCAAGTAAAAAGCCTGCAACGCGCCAATTCCCGACTTGCCCGAATAGGCGCGCCAGTTCTCGGTATCAGAAATATCGTCCAGGATGTCCTTTGGGTCAACCGGTTCATATCCCGGCGGGAGGGGGATCCCCTCGCGGCTGGCTTTGATCCCGAGGATCCGGTTTGGGAAACGCAGGCTGGAAATGACCTTTGTCACAACCGGCTCGAACTCCGCCCGCGCTTCCTTTGGGTGTGTGACCATAAAATGTAACACGCGGAAATCGCGCATGAGGATGCCGGTCCACAACCGGCGGTTGTCCTTTTTCGGCAGGACGATTTCAGCCTCGAGGCCAACCGCGTCCTTCAGCCTCCACGGGGCCGAACCGACCTGTTTGGCGCCCATCATGCCTGCCAACATGCCGATGTGGCGGTTCCACAAAGGCTCGATGGGCTGGCGCTGCCAGTTCCATTCGCCGCGCGCCAGCAATTGACCGGCGTCCGGGCCGGCATAGTACGGCGTGAGCGCCTCCGCCGTAGCCGCGAAAATATCGGAATCCTGAACCTCCCGATGGATCCAGCCGTCGGGATAGGTCAGTTCATATCCCCAAAGGATATGTTGGAAGACAGCAGACATTATGGACAATAAAGGTGACAGTCACTTTTGCGTAGCACCCCGAAGCGGAGTGGGGCGAAGTGGCTGTCACCTTCTTTTATTTCGAGATCAGGCTGGCTGCCCGTCATGCACCCAGGCATAAACGGAATCGAGCTGTTCGTCCGTGATCGTCCACTTGACGTTGTGAGGCGGCAGGCTCTCGTGGCGCATGAATTCCGGCGGGCGGTCATCCTCGGCAGTGAAACCGGCCCGCTCGTTGAACAGGCGCTCCATCTTGAGGATCTCCTTGCCCAGCGGAACGACATCCGCGCCGGTGACAGCCATCCCGGTGACGCCTGCGACCGACTCGGCCATCCCTTCCCATCCCTTCGCAATATCGAGGATCGGGAAAGCGATGAACAGGCAGTAGCCGGTGCTGTCAATGAAAGCTGTGGCCGCCTGGAAGGTAAGGGATAACTCAGCCTTGCCTTCATCGGATAGCGGGTCCAGTTTGCCGCTGACGCCGGCGATTTCAGGGGCGATGGTGTACCCGGCGGTGTGGTCAGCGCCCATCGGGGTGGTGGCGTAGGTGACGCCAATGCCTTTGACGGCGCGCGGTTCATAGGCCGGCATGGACTGTCCTTTGACGGTTGGCACGCGGCTCACACCGAAGGCTTTGGCCGTGGCCTCCACGCCCTGTCCGAGAATGCGGCCGAGCGGCGTCCCTTTGCGGATCTCATCGAAGGTTTTGAGCGCGCCTTCAGAATCGCCAAAGGGGAGCAATCCGCCTTCCATGGCTATCGCAACGGTATTCCCGGCTTCGATGGTATCGAGACCAATATCATTGCATTCGCGGGTCATTTTGGCGATGTAATCCAGTTCATCTATCCCGCAGTTGGCGCCCAACGCCCAGGTGGTTTCATATTCGATACAGGATGCGACGGCCTGCCCTGATTCATCCGGGTAGATATTGGAGCACTTGATGATGCAACCCGGATGGCAGCCGTGCCCCATGGTCCCTTCGCCGCCGCGCTGCTCGCAGACTTCGGCAATCGCCTCGCCGGAGATCTTCGCCGCGCCCTCGAACTGGCCGGCGCTGAAGTTGCGGGTTGGCAGGCCGCCCGCTTCATTCAGGATGTTGACCAGAACCGCTGTGCCAAAAGCGTTCAGGCCGCCGCCTTTTTTGGTGAGACCATGCTCCTGGATCGATTCGGTCAGTTTCTTGCGGCCCAGCTTGAAGAGGCCCTGGTCGGCGATGTCCACACCGGGGCCGCCCTTGTCTACAATGACCATGGCCTTCACGCCGCGTGCGCCCATCACTGCGCCCAGGCCGCCGCGTCCGGCGTAGCGTCCCGGCTTATTTTCGGGATCGTTCACCGAGATGCCCGCGTTGGAGAGTTTCATCTCGCCAGCCTGTCCGATGCCGATGATGGCCGTCTTGGGATACTTCTCCCAGAGAAGCTCATCCACTTCGTACATGCCTTTGCCCACCAATTCGGATGCGTTTTCGAACCTGACCCTGTCCTTGCTCACGACCAGGGTGTACCATTTCCCTTTTGCAGGAGTTCCCTCCACGATGATGGCTGCCAGGCCGAGTTTGGCGATCATCTGTCCGCTCAGGCCGCCGGCATTGGATTCTTTGATGCCGCCGGTGAGCGGGCTTTTGCCGCCGAACGAGGTGCGTCCACTGCTCGGGGCAGCCGGCGTACCAGTCACCCATCCGGGCGCGATGACGAGTTTGTTGTTCGGTCCCAGCGGATGGCACAACGGGTCCACCTCATCGCAAGTGATGGCCGACGTCAGACCGCGACCGGCCCAACGCGACCATTTTTCGGGCACATCCTCGTAGGCGGCCTTCAAATTGGTCATATCAATTCGTAGAATCTTTCTCGTCATGGCATTACTCCTTCTGTTGAGAACAAAGATTGGATTTCTTTTTCATGGAACGGGTTGGCACATCGTGGCTATCCTGGTCTTTCTTTGTAAGAATGATGCATCGCGCCGCGTTCCATTAGCTTCTTCCTCAACCCCTCGGACATGGGCAGCCCATCTCGATATTGATATGGGTATAGGCGATCAATGGAAAATATTCCTACGTGATCGCCATGGTTGAGCAATTCGTTCGCGCCTGTTGACAGGCCAGGAACTTCACAAAGCACTGCGTTGATGAACAGGTAGCCGCGTTCATTCTCTGGAATGCCGAGTTGGGCCAGCAGGTCGGCCTTGCCATCACTGTCCTCGAGTTCGACATCCATTTGCGCGACGTAATGTCCCCCGCCAAACCTCGCCAATGAACCATATAAAGACACATTAATCCTGATCATGTTTTTTGTGCATTTCCGCACAATAGACAGTATAGGGCAAAATCTATTCCAGCGGTCTGTCTAAAAGCACGGTCTTTTCACTCAACTGCGGACAAAACACCTGTACTTTCGGCCAGTTCGACGCCCAATGCCTGGGCTTTGCCAAAACGCGTAAGATGGGTATATTTCAAATGAGTTTAAGGAGGGAACGTCCCACAGGTTCTTTGGGGAGACCCTGCCCGTTCTTTACCCCTTCGGGACGGTTGTTTCAACTGAAGTGAAGCACACCTATATAAAATGGCCTGATTTAAAAATCAGGCCTGATCCTTCACTCCCGGTTTTGTTATGGAAATGCAAAACAGCGCCAGAGCACTGCGCTAACCTTGCAGGAACGACCTCAAGGTATGGCGTGAGCGCCAGGATTTCCCGATCCAGCCTGCCCGTCAGAATGATCCGTTATCGCTAAGATCGGTGATCGTCAAATATGTCATGGTCTGGTTCAATAATTGGTAAGCCACTTCGCCAAATGTAGCCGGGCCTGTAATTTTCCCGGTTCGTTTTCCTTCGAGTTTCGAATACAGGTAATTCAACACGCAGTTGCATGAGAAAACAGGCGGTTCGCTCAAATGGGATGGCAATTTTGCGGTGAACTGCTGGACATAATCTTTGAAAGGTTTTGCGTGTTTATAAGGGATTCCAGCGAAGACCGGGGCATAGAATCGAACTTCTTGCAGCGATTGTTCGACACTTTGAAAACTGACATTCACCATCGCGCCAAAGTAGTCGGCTACGAGAGGAAGCCTCGTATCCAGGTTGCGTTGAGTGACATAATCCGCAAAATTGGTTTTGACTCCATTGATATAAGCCTCACGCGCGCTGAACCCGTCTTGGGCGAAGGTGATCGTATCGCCGGTTCCCTGCTCGAAGATATTCAGATACCCGATCTCGGCTACATGGGCTGGCGGCAACGTTGCATGCATTACCACCGCGCCATCTTCCAATATCGTTTGAGTCTGCCCGTTGAACACCTTGGGCGTCAGCTTTCCCAGGTCGTTCAGGTGGACACCCGAAATCCAGCCGATCAGGGGGCTGTGTCCGAATTCCTGATACCGGGGCGCGTTCAGGGCAAATTCCAGGTGGGTTTTGGACATGCCCGGCATGATGATCACGCTGAAACCATTTTGAGGCGCATCGGCATAAACGCGGGGCAGGGCGGCGCCATCATAAACCTTGATGGATATGTCAGACACAGATTCCGGCAGCTCGGTCACATAGATCTGATTGCGGGTGGTCAACCCGCCCTGTTCGGTCATAAAGTATGGAATGGTTCCGCCAATCCAACTCCCGGCCGGCAGCAACCGGAGCAGACTTTCGTCCCCTGCGAGTAACAGCTTTTTGCCGCGCGTGATTTTGTCCTTTACTTCGATGAGTTCGTACATATAGCCCCGCAATATCTCCTTCCCAAATATCTTGATCAGGTCGCGCTGTACGGAAACCAGATCCGCATTCCGGGTAAAAATATCGTGAAGTTCCAGGGCGGCGCGTTGGACGGCCTGCGGCGAGGAATCTCTCTGGACCTGGAGTGACAAATATCCCAACAGGAATTTTGTAGCCAGGAAATCGAATTGATACCTGGCCTTGCCGGTGACAATATTACTCCATGCCGGGTGTGAAATGGGTGGAACATCCATGGTAGACCTCTTTAACTCTGTTCTTTTATTCTCGCATACCCTTGTTGCTGCGTCGCTTCTATAACTTTGGGTTCTCCAGTCTCAATTATCCCCTCGAAAGGCGTACTGTCAAATGACTTATGGCACTAAAACCTTATTAATTTTGACCAGTTTCGTCCATAAACCTTACCGATGTGAAAGGTTTGCAACGCGGCATATTGATTTTACAGGCTAAGGCCTGTGCCGGCGTTCATAAACACCCGCCTCGTATGCGTTATTTTAGTCAGCCGCGATTTTTCCTTGACGTCCGGGGGGTTGCCAGGCCCTCTTGCAACGCCAGCGAGACAGCCTCGGCGCGATTGGCCACATCCAATTTGTTGAGAATATTGCTGACGTGAAATTTGGCCGTGGAGAGGCTGATCACCAATTCCTGGGCGATATCCGCGTTGCTCAGCCCGCTCATCATGCAGGCGAGCACATCCACCTCACGCGCAGACAGATTGTATTTGGAAAGGTTCATGGAAGATGGCTGCCTGCCCTTGAGAATATCCTGGATTTCCGGCGAGATCGTTGACTTGCCACTGTTCGCATTGCGAATGGCTTGAGCCAACTCTGCCGCCGAAATACTCTTCAAAAGGAAGCTGATCGCCCCGGCGTCAAGCATTTTTTGGATCATCTCAGGTTCGTAAAAAGTAGTCAAACCGATGACGCGTGTTTGTGGGAATTGGGAACAGATCTCACGGGTGGCTTGCGCGCCATCCATGACCGGCATAACCATATCCATGAGAACCACATCAGGTTTTTCCCTGTGGCAAACCTGGATCGCTTCTTTCCCGTTGGCTGCCTCTCCTGCCAGCTTGAGGTCTTCGAAGGCCAATAAAAATAGGCGCAAACCACTTCGTACCATTACATGGTCATCCACGATAATGACTCGGATCGGTCCTTTTTGTATCATGTTGGGGTACCTCTCTCGCGTTTCGGTTGATGCCAGCGCAGTAAGACTTCTGTGCCCTGTCCCGGCTTGCTCTGTATGGATAAGTTGATCGGTATCTGAGAAGCGCGTTCCTGCATGATGCCCAGGCCCAGGTGTTCGCCTATCACGGATTCGGGATCGAAGCCGCAGCCGTTATCCCGGATCCGCAGCGAAACAGAGCGGGAGACCATGCGCGGATTGGGCCTCGCGTTCTTTCGCTTCCTGGACGAGAGGCCTGCCACCGATTTCATTTCGATATCTACCCTGTCTGCCCCCGAGTGTTTTGCCACATTGTTCAGCGCTTCTTGCGCGATGCGATAAAAGGATAACTTTGCCTCGGTCGGCAGATCAGCCACACCCTCCACCTGGATGTTCACCTGGGCGCGGATGCGCCCTGAGACGCCTGCCGCCAGTTGCCTGAGCAGATCCTCCAACCCAACTTCTCCCAGCCCCACCGGGCGCAGCTCAAGCAGCAACGTGCGCATTTCGGCAAGGGCGCCGCGTGTCAGCTTGCGCAGGTCATCCAACGCGTACCGGGCTTCACGCGGATCGCGTTCCCAGATCGTCGGCAAGACATCCGCGATCAGGCTTGCCGAGAAGATCGTTTGGGTGACCGAATCGTGCAGTTCCCGCGCAAGGCGGTTGCGTTCTGCTGTGACGGCCTCCTGCCGCGCCTGTTCTCGCAGGCGCGCATTTTCGATGGCCAGCGCCGTCTGGTCGCAGAAAGATATGGCCAGGTCTATATCTTCCTGGCTAAAACCTCTCGGGTCGGCATAATAGAGGTTCAAAGCGCCGACAATATCTTGTTTGATAATGAGCGGCACAGAAAGTTCCGAGCGGAAATGCCTGGACAGGATTTTGAAGAGGGCGATCATTTCCGGGCTGAGAGGCTGCGCCAGCACCTCCATGGCCTGGTCTATATTAGTAATGGCAACCGGCCTGCCCTGGTTCACGGCCTGCCCGGTGGGGCCTTGTCCCAGGATGATGGTTGAATGCGCCAGATATTCGTCGCTCAAACCATGCGAAGATTGGATCTTGAGCAAATTGGTTTCGGGCTGCAAACGATAGATGGCGACCGCATCAGCTTCCAACAACCGGCAGGCATACAACGTGATGTAATCCAGGATGGCATCAAGGGGCTTATTGGAATTCAGGACCGCGAGAATACCACGCAGCCCTTCGGCTATGTCCCGGCGGCGTTCCCGTTCTTGCAGTTGTTCGTCTGTGGAATCAGGCATCATGGAAGAACCCTATATTCGAGAAGTTCTTTCGATTTTACTCTGCAAATCCAATTTGGGCATCCTGAATGATCCATTCCTGTTGCTCAAGCAGAGCTTTGTTCATCCTTACTTGTGAGGGCCGCGTGCGACGCGCGCCTGCTCAGAGGTCCGCGATGACCGTTATGGGCGGCGAGATGATCCTCCGCCAGCACTTTTTAAGGAAGCCACCCCCAACGCCAGTAGGGGGCCAAGTACCGTCTCCCATGTTATAATGCGGGCTGTTAATTTACCCTGATGATGGAGGATCCCCATGGAGACTACAACCAAAAGTTATAAACACTGCGATGTTGTGACCGTCACAGGCCGCGTGGATAGTTCCACAGCGCCCAAGCTGAGTGAAATTCTCGAAGGCATCAACGCCAACGGTGTGTATAAGATCGTGGTGGATATGAACGGGATCGAATTCATGTCCAGCGCCGGGTTCCGCACCATCCTGGCAGCCCAGCGCACCTGCAAACGTTACAACCGTGGCGAGCTGGTGCTGGCCTGCATCCCGCAGCGCATTTACGAAGCCTTCGAATTGACCGGCTTTGTCCCCCTGTTTACGATTTTCGACGATATTACTGCCGCGGTTGGGTATTTCTAATCCTGGGCAAGCGAGAACCATCAGGCCGCTTTCGCCTTGCGCCTTGAAAGCGGCCTTTCGTTTACTTCATGCGCACCGTCATCTTTCCCGCCAATTTTAGCAGCTTGGATGAGATCCGTGAATTCGTCGGCCAGGCCGCCGACGAAGCCGGTTTCGATTCGCGCGAGGTCTACGCGGTCCAACTCGCCGCCGACGAGGCCTGCTCGAACATCATCGAACACGCCTACGAGGACATCCCGGACGGCAAGATCGAATGCACCTGCAGCCTCACCGACGCCGACCTGGTCATCATCCTGCGGGACTACGGCCTGCCCTTCGACCTGGAAAGCGTCCCCGGCCCCGACCTGTCGCCGGACCTGGAGAAGCGCAAGGTTGGCGGCCTGGGCGTTTACCTGATGCGCAAGCTGATGGATGAAGTCACCTTCGAATGCTCTCCTGAATTTGGGAATGTGCTCACCATGAAGAAGCACCGTGGGAAACCGGATGAGTAAACGGGACCCCCAGCCTGCCGCGCCCGACTGGCGCGAACTTGCCAGCCTGGGCGAACAATTGCTCAACGCTACCTCCCTGGCAGCCCAGCGCGACCGCATCGAGAAGATGGTTACCCGCCTGGTGGACGGCGAGGCGACTGTCTGGCTGGACGAGTCGCTTTTCCGCCTGCCGGACTGGAATGATGAGCCTATCTTCACGCCCGAGCCGTCCAGCGAGTGGATGCGCCGGGCGTTCGAGTCAGGCCAAATGGTCAGCGAACAGGCCGAGGGTCCCGGCGGCGCTTGCGTGGCGGCCATCCCCATCGAGGAGCAGGGGTTCCTTCTGGGCGTGCTGCAAATCTCCCGGACGGGCGCATCCGCCTTCTCCCAGGAAGACCTGGGCGGGCTGGCGGGGCTGGTCAGCATCGCCGCGGTAGCCCTGGTGGCCTCCCACCGGGTGGCAGTCGAACGCTGGCGCATCGGGCAGTTGAGCCTGGTGCGCTCGGTCAGCGCCCAGATCGCCAACCTGCTCGACGTGGACGAACTGTCCCGCCGGGTGACAGCCCTGATCCGCGAGACGTTCAAATATTATTACGTGGCGATCTTTACCCTTTCGCCGGGGCAGGCTGCGCTGCATTACCGCGCCAGCGCCCACGCCTCCCGCAAGGGACGCAGGAAGGCTCCAATGGCCCTCGAAGTGGAAGTGGGCCAGGGCCTGATCGGGCACGTGGCCCAAACCGGCCAGGAAGTGCTGACCGACGACGTGCAGAACGAGCCGCGCTTCCGCTTTATCGGCAGCCTGCCCGAGACCCGCTCGGAAGTGGTCCTGCCGCTCAAGGTGGAAGACCGGGTGCTTGGCGTGCTGGACGTGCAGAGCGACCAGGCGGCGGCCTTCCATCCCAACGACCTGCTGGTGCTGCGCGCCTTGGCCGACAACATCGCCCTGGCTATCGAGGGAGCGCGGCTGTATGGCGACCTGCGCCGCCGCGCCGACCAGTTGGCCGTCATCGCCGAAGTGAGTGACAGCATTACCAGGACTCTCGACCTGAAAGCCTTGATGAAAGATATGGCTTTGCTGGTGCAGGAGAAGTTCGGCTACCCGTTCATCCACCTGTTCACGGTCCACCATAACCGGCGGCAGATCATCTACGAAGCGGGCAGCGGCGAGCGGAGCGAGATTTTGAGCGGCGGCTATGCCGTCTCGCTCGACGATGAGAGCGGCATGATCTCCTGGGTGGCGCGCAATAACCAGACGGTTTTGCTCAACGATGTCACCCAGGATAAGCGTTACCGGCCCTCGCCCCTGCCCCCGGTCGAGACCCATTCGGAACTGACCGTGCCGTTGACCTTCAACGGGGAAGTGGTCGGCATCCTCGACATCCAAAGCGACCAGAAGAACGCTTTCACCGACGACGACCGCCTGATCTTCGAGGCCCTGGCCGATAACATCGCCGCGGCCATCCACAACGCCGACCTGTACAGTTCCGAGCAGTGGCGGCGGCAGGTGGCCGACAGCCTGCGCGAGGTGGCCGGCCTGCTCTCGGCCAACGTGGACGTGGAGCAGGTGCTCGAGTCGGTGCTGACCGAACTGGAACGCAACCTGCCCTGCGACATCACCGCCATCTGGCTGCTGGACGGGGAGGAATTGTTCCTGGCCGCAGCCCACGGCATAGACCCTCAAGAGGTCATGCTGACCCGGATGCCATCCAATTCTGATTACGAATGGATGACCAACGCCTTGATGGCCGACCAACCGCTCATCCGCAAGCCCGAAGACCCCTATGGCCCGCTCGGCCTGGCTGGGCAGTTCGACAACGACTATTCCGCCATCGTCGCCCCGCTGCGGATCGGCGACCAGCCCCTGGGCGTGCTGTCCCTGGCTCACCACACCCCTGGCCGCTACGGCCACGAGGCCCAGGCCATGGCCACCACCTTCGCCGGTTACGCCGCGGTCGCCATCGAGAACGCCCGCCTCTACGACGTGGCCCAGGAACAGGCTTACGCCTCGGCGGCCTTGTTGCAGGTGGCCCAGGCGGTGGTCAGCATGAACGACCTGGGCGAGATCCTGGGCACCATCGTCCGCATCATGCCTATCGTGGTTGGGGTGGAGGTCTGCGCCATCTATCTCTGGGACGAAGATCTGCAAATGTTCTACCCCGGCGACCAGTACGGCCTCCCGGAGGACGTGAAGGAACTGGTCTGGGCTGAAGACTACGCCGTCGGCGAGTTCCCCTTGCTCGACATCGTCCGTGAACAGAACCGGATCGTGGTCAACCAGTTGGAGCCGGAGGACGGCCCCCACGCCTGGCTGCTGATTGAGCCGGACGACAACCTGGTCGGCCATATCGAGGCTTTTTCCAGCGGCGAGCGCCTGATGATGGCCTTCCCGCTGTCCATCAAAAGCGACATCTTCGGCGTGATGCTGATCGAGGAAGCCTTCGGCGGGCGTCGTTTCCGCGAACGGCGGCTCGAAATCCTGACCGGCATCGCCCAACAGGTGGCCCTGGCTGCCCAGAACGACCGCTTGCAGCTCGAAATGGTCGTGCGCGAACGCCTCGAATACGAGGTGCAGCTCGCCCGCCAGATCCAGCAGACCTTCATCCCCGAGGTGCTGCCTGAGATCAAGGGCTGGAACCTGGCGGCCCGCTGGCGGACGGCGCGCCAGGTCGGCGGGGATTTCTACGACGTGCTGGAACTGCCGGACGGGAAGGTCGGCCTGTTCATTGCGGATGTGGCCGACAAGGGCGTCCCGGCTGCGCTCTTCATGGCCCTCACCCGGACCCTGGTCCGGGCCGCCGTTTTGGAGACCGATTCCCCGGCCGAGGCCCTGCGCCGCGTCAACGCCCTGTTGTATCCCGATTGCGAGCAGGGCATGTTCGTCACGGCTTTTTACGCGGTCCTGGACACCAAAACCGGCAAACTGACCTATGCCAACGCCGGGCATAACCCGCCCATCTGGCAATGCTGCGATACCAGCTCGCTCACCCGCCTGACCCGTACCGGCATGGCGCTCGGCGCGGTCGAGAACCTGGAGATCACCGAAAATATGATCACCCTCGAAGACGACGACTGCCTGCTGATGTACACCGACGGCCTGACCGAATCCTTCTCGCCCGACGAGGAGATGTTCGGCGAGGAGCGCCTGGTCTCGCTCCTGACCACCTCCCCGGCCCGCACCGCTACGGCCATCCTCGACCACATTGACAGCGCCCTGGTGGACTTCATCCACCCCCTGCCCCCCGCTGATGACCTGACCATCCTGGTCTTGACCCGCAACAGCCAATAGCCGGTGATGTGGCGCGGAAAGCCGTTCCGTTCGTAATTTGGCAAGAGATAATCCCGCCCCGCGAAAAGCGTCACTTTTTTTGACGTTTTTTGTTTAACTCTCAAATTGCCCGTATCGAAACCGTCATAAATGCGTCACATAAAAGGTGTCAGTGTAGGTGATGGTTTCACCAGAAAGGAGGCCCTATCGAGGTACGTTACGCCAATTCCCCTTGTCTCAATAAAACGGCTCTTCAGGTTTAAGTGGGGTGGAAACCCGTTTTACCACCGAGCACACGGAGAGCACGGAGATTTTAAATGTTTTTCTCTGTGGACTCTGTGATCTCTGTGGTGAAAAAATGGGCGACCCCATAAAATATCAAAGAGCCAAAATCTTTCCGGTAGAGAGTCAGCGACTAAAGTCGCTACTACGGATTCAGAAACTAGATGATCCGCTCCCTTTGGCCGGCGACCAGGGCTTT
>DIDQ01000019.1 GCA_002418215.1 Anaerolineales bacterium UBA5796 | reverse complement strand
GATCATCTGGTTTCTGAGGACGCTGTGTTGGCTGGCGTTCTTGGGGAGTTACTTTTTAGCCAAGCCCAGCAACCTTTTACCTGATAGCGTCATGTACCAAAGACGCTGATTTTCTTCACCAAAAGTTTGAGCAAGTAATGCTTTATCCACTAATGAATCAAGGCATTGTCGGACGATTTCCTTGCTCAGATTAGTTTCGTTCTTAATTCCAGAAAAACTTCTATATGAATATTTTCCAGTGCCGAAAGCAAATAAAACTCTTCTTTCATTCTCAGATAGTCCCAATGCCAACTGTTCTGACTCTGTAATTACAGAATCTGTTAATTCAGGCTCACTTTCTCGCTCTTTAAGTTCCTGAACTTCATTCTCCACTTTTTTCACCTGTTGCATTACTTTGCTGTACATATTCTCAAGAAAACTCTTGGAAAAAACAGCGGCAATAAGACAAAACCCGCAAAGCACAAATAAAGCGAGTTGATTAGATTGACCAATTTCAAGTAAGTTGCTTGAAATCATATTCAAGAATAAGGGTACTGCAAAAGCGGCAACGACTCCTAAAACAATATATCCCCAGATACTTTTCCTGTCGGTTGATTTTTTAGATGCTTCCACAATAAAGTAGTTAGCAATGCCTCCCAAAACTCCAGACAGAACAATGATGATGACAACAATCAAAATGTAAGTTTGCAAGGATAATTCCGTTTGTTCTTGCATTGGTGCTCCTGTTTTATTTCAAAGAATCAGACATTTCTTTTAGCCAGCCAACTATGTGTTAAGCAAGAATTTCTTGTAAAACATCCCTGTGCGGCATGTTATACAAAACGAATTTGCATAACAGGCTATATCCAAAATTATAACTTCCCGCCCACCCCAAAACAACCGCCAAAAATCACGCCTCGTTAAGCGCATTGTCAGGATTGGCAGGCGGCAGTCACTATAAGCGTGACCGCCGCCTGGGTGAGCGCAGTGGACTTATGCAACCGGGTCTTCGGGGTGCTCCGTATTCCACATATTGACCAGTTCATCGGCACTCTTGCCAATGTTCTCGATGTTGACCATGTCGCCGCGGTACGCGTTGGCCGCATTCAGGGCGCTGAGAACGCGGGGGTCCAGCTTGACTTTCACTTCCAGGTCGCCGTCCAGGTCAACGCTGGGCGTGTAGATGCCGATCCCGGTATGCACCGGGCGGCCCTCCAACAGGAGGCCGATCAGCGTTTCCACCTCACTTTCATGCACGTTCAAGACCACACCGGGCGAGAGCGTGGAGCGCAGGGTGACCAGCTCCATGAAGCGGTGGGTGTCGGCTGCCTTGTTCAGGCTCAGGCGGGGACGGTAAGTGTTTATTGCAACGATTCTGTTTGCCATTTTTATCTCCTTGGATGGCATCAGGCTGCCGGAAGGATTGAACCTTCAAAGGTTCCGGCTTCCCCTTGAAGGAAAACACATATAGCCGCAAAGCAAACAAAATTGCCTTGAAAGGGATCAGGATCGCCCTGAGGGAAAATCAGTTTGACCTGAGGGCAATCCTGTTTTTCCTGAGGAGAAATCAACTTATCCTGAGGACAAATCCGGTTGCCCTGAAGGCAGATCCAATTGGCTTGAAGGAAATCAATTTTCTTTGGTTTACGTGAATGCTGCGGTTACTGAACCCAATTCCAACTCCACGCTTTGAGTTCTTCCCAGTATAGAAAGTTTGGATGCGAATTCCAAGTGACATTTGTCATATTTTGCCCCCCCCGGGACCGTTTGCCCACTCGTGATCCAAAGTGACTGTCAATTCCGAATTGACAGTCACTTTCTACTTATGCGCCCGCGAATGCGTCGCACCGGGTTTAGTGGGATTGTTTCAAGCGGGAGCCGGTTCCGGTTAACCGGTTCTTCCTTGCCGGGAAGGTGCGACGCATGAACACTGAATACTGCCCACTGCTCATTGCCTCACTTCACCCCCACCACCTCATAAACCTCCACCGCGAAGCGTTTGCCCTTGACCTGGAGGCTGTCGAGGCGCAGGGCGTCCACGTCTTTCTTGACCCGGTCGTAGGCCTCGCGGCTGATGAGGATCTGGTTCCTGGCAGCGTTCTCCTGGATGCGTTTGGTGGTGTTGACGCTGTCGCCGATGGCGGTGTAATCCAGGCGCTGGTCGGTGCCGATCAACCCCAGCACAGCCTCGCCGTAGTGGATGCCCACCCCAAACGACAGGTGGGCTTCGGGGGGCAGTTCGGCGTGCAGGCGGGCGATGCTCTCGCGCAGGGTGACGGCAGCCTTGACCGCCCGCAGGGTGTGGTCTTCCTGGGGGATGGGGGCGTTGAACCAGGCCATGACCGCGTCGCCCAGGAATTTATCCACTGTGCCTTGCTGGGCCAGGACGGCTTCGGCCCCGGCGGCCAGGTACTGGTTTAGCACCGAGACCAGTTCTTCGGGGGAGCGTTTCTCGCTGTAACTGGTGAAGCCGCGGATGTCGGCGAACAGGATGGTGATGTCCACCCGCTTGCCGCCCAGGGCCAGGCTGTCGGGGTCGAGCTGGCGGATGACGGCCGGCGAGACCATGCGCTCGAACAGCCGGCGCTGGGCCTCGAGGCGTTTGCGCTCGGTCAGGTCGTCGAGGACGATGGCGATGCCCTGGGTGGTCTGGTCGGCGTCTTTGAGGGGAGACATGTTGAGCCGCCAGTCCACCTGGCCGCGCAGGGGCAGGGTGTGGGAGATCTCGAAGTCTACGATGGGGGCGTCGCTCTGGCGGACGGAGGCCAACTGCGGCAGGATGGCGTTGGCGGCGGAGGCGAGCGCCTCGTCCAGCGGGCGCCCGATGATTTCCACGGCGGTGTGGCCGAGGATGGTTTCGGCGGCCCGGTTGCAGAGGGTGATCTGGTCTTTCACGTCGGCAGTGATCACGCCGCTGGCGATGGAAGCGAAGATGTTGTCCATCAGGTTCTTGAGTTCGGTCACTTCGGCCAGGGTGTGGCGCAGGGAGGTGAACAGGCGGGCGTTCTCGATGGCAACCGCGGCCTGGTTGGCGAAGGCAGTCAGCAGGTCCCGTTCGGATTCGGAGAAGATGCCGGAGCGGATGCGGTTGTCGGCGTAGATGACGCCGATCAGGTCGTTCTTGGCTTTGAGCGGCACGCACAGGATCGAGCGCAGGTTGAAGGCGATGATGCTTTCCTGGCCGCCGAAGCGCGGGTCTTCCTGGGCGTTGGTGGTCAGCACTGCCTGGCCTTCTTCGATCACCCTTTGGACGATGGTGCGGCTGATGGCAAATTCGGACTGGTTGATGGATTCCTGTTCCCAGTTGCGGGCGATGCGGGTGGTCATCTCGCCGGCGTCGTCCCGCAGCATGAGGAAGCCGCGCTCGGCCCCCGTCAGCCGGACGATGGTGTCCATAACGATCCGCAGGACTTCGTCCAGTTCGAGCGAGGAGTTGATCACGCTGGAGATGCCGGTCAGGGCCAGCAGGTCGGCCCGTTCTTCCTCGAAAGATCCGATCTGGCGGCTGAGTTTGAAGAGCGAGCCTTCGATATCGGAGATGGACTCGAGGGTGTGGGCGGGCAGGGTGCTGCGCAGGCTGTGGAGGGCGGTGCGCAATCTGCCGACCTGCTCGCTCAAGTCTTTGAGCTGCCGGTTCATGGGGATGGGTGAGGGGTCTGGGATCATGGGGTTGTCTTGGAAAGATGTAACGCGACATTTATGTCGCCTTGCCCGGCCAGCGGCGTAAACGTTGCGTTAGCGGAGGGCGAAGCGGCGGCGGATGGATTGTAACAGGGTTTGTCCCCAGGCTCTTACCGCGGCTTGCAGGATGAGGCGGTTGGCGCGGCGTGCGATGAAGATGTCGCCCGGTTCGGGGCTGTAAACGGATCTCTGGTATTCGTTGAGCAGGTTCCTGATCGAAAGCCCTGCGCCTGGCAGCGACTCGCCCAGCAGCCGGGCGTGTTCGGCGGGGGTGCTGGCGGGGTCAACCGGTTTGCCCAGCCAGCGCAGGCCCCAGGGGATGATGCGGTAGGCGCGCGCAACCGGGTTGAGGGTGACGTAGAAGGCCCAGCGGTCGAGCCAGCGCGGGGTGGCGATGCTGCGCCGTTCCAGGTTGGCCTTGATGATGTGAGGGATGCGGTCTACGATGTGGCGCTGCTGGTCGAGGCGCCAGAGCCAGATCACGGCCGCGATGGCCAGCATCCATCCCAGGGTGCGGAAGACGGGCCGCCAGTTGAAGATGAAGGCCCGGATCGGGTTGGCGTCGGCGGGCAATTGGTCGTCGGGCAGGGGCAGGGGTTCTTCGCCGCCGTCGAGCTGCGGCAGCAACTCTTCCGGCAGGGGATTGGCGTTCGGTCCCCCGTCGTTATTGTCCAACTCGCCGGGCGGGCGGACGAGCGGGTTCTGGTTGACGGTGGGTTCGAATTCGACCCAGCCGATGCCGGGGAAGTAGACTTCGGGCCAGGCGTGGTAATTGCTCTGGCGCACGGTGTATTCGGCAGAGACGCCGTTGTAGTTGCCCTGGGAATAGCCCAGCGCCAGGCGGGCCGGGACGCCGAGCGAGCGCAGCATCAGCACTTCGGCGCTGGCGTAATAATTGCAAAAGGCCTGTTTGTGGTCCAGGATGACCCATTCGAGCGGGTCGCGTCCGGGCGGCGGGTCGGGGATGGCGCGGGAGTAGCTGACGTTGCGGCGCAGGTAGAGGGTGATGACGGCGGCCATGTCGTAGGGGTTCTCGGCGTTGACGGTGACTTCCTGGGCCAGGTCGCGCAGGCGCGGCGAAAAGTTGCCGGGCACATCCAGGTAACGCTCGGTCACCCATTCGGGGTAGTCTTCCCCGGCGGCGCGTAATTCGGATATGGTGGGGTTGCTGACCGCGGCCCGGGTCTCGAACACTTCCCCGGCGGCAATGGCGGGGGCGGGGTTGAGCATCACCAGGTCGAGCGCGCCGTCGTCGTTGACGAAGGATTGGGCCGTGGCCCGGCGGCTGATCCACACCGTCTGCGGCATGGCGTAGACCAGGCCCAGGTCACTGATCTGGTTCTGGACCCGCAGGCTCATGAGGTTGGGGCTGTCTTTTTCGGGGATGTTCAGGTTCCCGTTTTCCGGGTCGAACACGACGCCGACCGGCTCGGAGGTGATCCACTGGCGGCCGTCGAACACGTCGTAGATGCGGCCGCGCCAGTACAACCGGGGCGGCTGGAAGGGCCTGGCGACTACCTGGACCACGAACACCACGGTTTCCGTTTCGGGGACGCTCGTGCCGAGGGGCAGGGTATCGCCGAAGTAATCGCGGCGCGGGTTCACGGTCGATTCGAGGGCCGCGAACGCGTCCGACATGTTTTCCTGCGCTTCCCGCCAGGGACGGGTAACCTGTTTCCAGGTATCGGCGGCGATCGCCAGGGAGGTGGCCGAGGCCGGCAGCGCCCAGGTCAGCAGGACGATCGACGCCGCAGCGCCCAACAGCCCGTTGATCATGACCTGGTTGGTTTCGGAGGTCATGTAGACTTTTTCCGCCTGCCAGGCGGCGCGCTGTTTGAGGTAGTATAACCGTCCGGCCAGGGCCAGGGACAGGAAAATGTAAACGGCGACGAATGCGATCCGCTGGGTGAAGAAGCTGTCGTAGCTGTGGACGACCAGCAGCACGACCCCGGCCGGGACCAGCGCGCCCAGCAGGTTGGCGCGTCGTTGCAGGGTGAAACCCGCGCCCACGCTGATGGCCCAATAAATGATCGAGAGCAGGGTGACGAAGAAAAGGTGGTCCTTGACCGGCTCCCCCCGGAAGAGCAGCCCGATGGAAAACAGCAGGCGGCCGCCCAGGCTGAGCATGCGTTCCATGGCGGGGACGTTGGGCAGTTCGACCCACCCCAGGTACCAGGGGTAGATCACCAATCCGTAGCCGAGGGCCAGGCCGATCAGTCCGCGCCGCTCGAAGCGGCTTGCGCCGATGACCAGCCCCAGCAGCGCGCCGAGTCCGGCCATGACCTGGGCGGTTTCCAATTCCATCGTCCAGGATGTGACGGCCAGCCGCCCGGCGGAGGTGAGCATGGCGGCGATCAGCAGGATGGCGAGCAGCCAGTCCCATGGGCGTTTCGGGTGGGTCTGCATGTATTGAGTGTACATTATGACTTAAGGTCTCGTCAACGCTTCGGGGGGGTTGAATTTTGGGCTTTCCCTGACTGTTTCGCCGCCTGCTTACACTACAAAACCGTTAGGTTCAAAGAAATTGACCGGCGCGCGAAGTCTTTTTGATATAATGCAGGCACTTTGATACCAAAACTCCGCGCGAGGAAAAAAACAGCATCTCAATGACTCTAGAACGCGGCAACCTTCTCCATAAACGCTACCGGATCGTCGAAATTTTAGGACAGGGTGGCATGGGTTCTGTCTACCGCGCCGTGGATGAAAACCTGGGCGTGGATGTGGCCGTTAAAGAGAACCTCTTTACCACAGACGAATATGCCCGCCAGTTCCGCCTCGAAGCGGTGATCCTGGCGAACCTGCGCCACCCCAACCTGCCGCGCGTGACCGATCATTTCGTCATTGCCGACCAGGGCCAGTACCTGGTGATGGATTACATCGAGGGCGAGGACCTGCGCCAGCGGATGGAACGCCTGGGGGTCCTGCCCGAAGAAGACGTGATCGTGATCGGCGCGGCGATGTGCGACGCGCTCGCCTACCTGCATACCCGCAGACCTCCCATCCTGCACCGGGACCTCAAACCAGGCAACGTCAAAATTGCGCCGGAAGGCCACATCTACCTGGTGGATTTCGGCCTGGCGAAAGTCGTCCAGGGCAGCCAGGTAACCACCACCGGGGCGCGGGCCATGACTCCCGGCTATTCGCCGCCAGAACAGTACGGGACGGCGCGGACCGATCCCCGGTCCGATATTTATTCGCTGGGGGCGACCTTGTACGCGGCTATTTCAGGCGTCATCCCGGAGGATGCCCTGGCCCGGGCCATGGACAATACCCAGCTCACCCCGTTGCGCAAGCGGAACAGCAAGGTTTCGCGGCGGCTTTCGGCGGCCATCGAAAAAGCCATGGCGGTCCTGCCCGAAGACCGCTTCCAGAACGGGGAGGCTTTCAAGCAGGCCCTGCTGGCTGCCAGCAACAAGAGCCTCACCCTGGACGGGATTACCGGGAGTTTCAGCGTCGAGCCGCCCCCCGAACCCGCCGAGCCGGATGAAGAGTTCATCGAACAGGTGGAGGACATCCCTGAACCGCTGATGCCGCCGCGCGCCGTCGAAATGCCCAGCCAGCCCCGGACGCCGACCAAAAACAAGAAACGCCGCAGGGGACTGGGCTGCCTGCCTGTTTCCTTGATCCTGGCTCTCCTGGGGGTTTTAGGCGTGCTGGCTTTTTCATTTTTCGCGCCGGGCACTTTCAATGAGCTGATGGCGATGGCGGGCGTGCCGCTCGGCAACGCCACCCCGACTCCCACCCCAACCCAGACCCCACTACCAGTCGCATCGGCATCCTCTACGCCGACAGACTCCCCGTTTACCGCCACGCCCACCGAGCCGCCCCTCCCCACCCAAACGCCGCAGCCGACCGAAACGCCGCTGCCTACGTTTACGCCCAGCCCCACCATCACCCCCGTGGGCGGCGGTTACGGGCAGTTCGCATTTGCCTCGGCCCGCACCGGCGTAGCCGCTATTTACCTGAACAGCGTGGACGGCAGCAGCCCGCCAAAGTTGATCGTCAGTATGCCTGAAGGCGCCTGCCAGCCTTCCTGGTCGCCGGATGGGGAGCGGCTGGCTTTCATCTCCCCATGCACCCTTGCCCAGGACCCTTACGCCGTTTATCCGAACTCGACCCTCTACACCGTCAACGCCGATGGAACGAATATCGAGCAGCTCCTGCCCGAACCCGGCGGGGATTTCGAGCCTGCCTGGTCTCCCCGGGGCGACCAAATCGCCTTTACCTCCGTCCGCAGCGGCCACGAAGAGATCTATATCTACAATTTGACGGAAGGTTCCCTGGCGCGCCTGACCGAGACAAAGCCCGGCGAAGGCGCGCGCTATCCGGCCTGGTCGCCGCTGGGCAACCAGCTTGTCTACTCGATGAAGCGTGTCGGGACTTACCAGGTTTGGGTTATGACCGACCTGGGTACGGTGCAGAAGCAGATCGTGCGCAGCGGGCAGGAATTCCACAACCTCATGCCCGTTTGGACAAGAGACAACGAAACGGTCGTATTTTGCCAGCGCCGGGTCGAGGGCATTTCCCGCCCGTGGCTGATGTCCATCCTGTACGCCGACCGCGAAGAAGGGCTGGCCAGCCAATACTGGCAGCGGGACTTGCCGATCACGGATATCGAGTTTTCGCCGGACGGCCTGTGGATCATTTCGGAAGGCCAGGAAAACGGGAATTACGATATTTTCCTGATGCCCGCCGGAGGCGGCGAGCGCATCCGCCTGACGCGTGACCCCATGATAGACATGGACCCGGCCTGGCGTCCATCACCCTAGAATTGCAAGCCCGTTTCCTCTGAGGAAACGGGCTTTTTGTTGTATCATGGATGTGTATCTTTTCCGGGAGGAAACATGGCTGACCAATTTCCATTGATTTTCGGTTCGTTGTGCGGGGGATTCTTCGTAGTCCTGTTGGGAGCGATTGGCGTCTATCTGGTGGTTGCCAGCCTGCGCGCTCGCAAAAAGGCCGAAACCAGCCAGGGCTGGCCGCACACCCTGGGACAGGTGGTCAATGCGGAGGTCAAGCGCACGGCCAACACCGACGACGACGGGCATATCACCTACGCCTACCACCCCGAAGTCGAATACACCTACGAGGCGGCCGGGCAGGTGTATTCAAGCAGGCGATTGATGTTTGGCGCGGTCCAGGCAGCGAATACCCCTAAAAAAGCGCAGCAGACCCTGGCGCGTTACCCGCTCGGGGCGCAAGTGACGGTGTATTACGATCCCGCCAAACCGGCCGACTCGGTCCTCGAGCGGACCGCTGGAGCCTCGACCAGCATGTTGGTAATCGGAATCGTCATGGTCCTGGTGGGCCTGTGCGTGATATGCGTGCTTGGGACCAGCCTGATCAGCGCCCTCCTGAAAAACGTGAACTTTTAGGCCCGGTAGCCCAGCAATCTCAACCCGTTCAACACCACAATGACGGTGCTGCCTTCGTGGCCGACCACGCCCAACGGCAGGGCCAGGTCTGCGCCGAAAGCGCCGGCGACCAACACCACGATCACGGCCAGGGCAAAGGTCAGGTTCTGCCAGACGACCCGTTTGGCGCGGCGGGCCAACCCGATGGCATAGGGGATTTTACGCAAGTCGTCAGACATCAGCACTACGTCGGCGGTTTCGATGGCTACGTCGGTGCCCGCGCCGCCCATGGCGATGCCGATGTCGGCGGTGGCGAGCGAAGGGGCGTCATTGACCCCGTCGCCGACCATGGCCACCGGGCCGTATTTCTGCTGGAGCGATTTCAACACCGTGACCTTGTCCTGCGGCAGCAGCCCGGCATGGAACTCGTCCACCCCGGCGCGCCGGGCGATTTTGGCGGCCACGCGGGGGTTGTCGCCGGTCAGCATGACCACCCGTTCGATGCCCGCAGTTTTGAGGGCCTTGATCATCTCGATGGCGTCTTCGCGCAGGGTGTCGGCTACGGCCAGCATCCCCAACCATCTCGGTTTACTGGCGCAATAAATGTGCATGGCGGTCTGGCCGTCTTCTTCGAGGGCATGCGCCTGCTGCAAAATATCGGCAGGGATTTCGACGCCGCGCTCCTCGAACAGGCGCTCGTTTCCGATCCACAGCGTCTGCTCGCCGACATGGCCCTCGACGCCCTGCCCGGGGACGGCCCGGAAACCGGTCGCGGTGGGCAGATCCAGGGTCCGGGCTTGGGCCGCCTTGACGATCGCCGCCGCCAGGGGGTGCTCGGAGCGGGATTCAACCGCCGCGGCCAGGGCCAGCACTTCATCCCCGGTCAAATCCGAAAAAGTTTGGATGGCGGTCAGGGTCGGCGCGCCGGTGGTCAGCGTGCCGGTTTTGTCGAAGGCCAGGGCCTTGAGCATGGCGGTCTTTTCGAGATGCGCGCCGCCCTTGAAGAGCACGCCGTGACGGGCGCCGTTGGCGATGGCCGACAGGAAACTGGCCGGGGTCGAGATGACCAGGGCGCAGGGCGAGGCCACCACCAGCCAGGTCATGGCCCGGTAAAAGGTGGTCTGGAAATCGTGGCCGAGGAGGAAATACGGCACGACGATCAGCAGGGCCGCCGCGCCGAGCACGATGATCGCGTAAACCTGTTCGAAATCATCCAGCAGGCGCTGGGTGTTGGCTTTGGTAGCCTGGGCCTCCTCCACCATCTGCACGATGCGCGCCAGGGTGGTGTCTTTGGCCAGGCGGGTGACGCGGATCTCCAGCGAGCCGTTGCCGTTGACCGTGCTGGCGAAAACCGGGTCGCCGATGGTTTTGTGGATCGGCATGGATTCGCCGGTGATGGTGGCCTGGTCCACGTCGGATTCGCCGGAGATGACTTCACCGTCAATGGGGAAGCGTTCCCCAGGGCGGACGATGACCACGTCGCCGAGGGTCAATTTTTCTATCGGGACCTGGATCTGCCGCGAGCCTCGACGGACGACCGCCACCGACGGGCGCAGGTCGAGCAGTTTTTCGATGGCTTTGCGGCTGCGGTCCATCGCGTAGGTTTGCAGGGTGTTGGAGAGCGAAAACAGGAACAGCAAGGTCGCGCCTTCAGCTGGCTGCCCGACCACGGCCGCGCCGAGGGCGGCGACGATCATCAGCAGGTCAACGTTGAGGGTCTTCTTCTTGAGGGCTTCGATGGAGGCCAGCAGGCCGAACCATCCGCCGGTCGCGTAGGCGAGGGTATACAGTCCGCTGACAGCCCAGGCGGCCAGGCCGAGCTGCGCGCCCGCGAAGGCAATCAGCCCGGCAGCCAGGGTAATGATGGTGAAAGCCGCTTCCAGCTTGTCGGTGGGAATACCTGTTTTGGGCGCTTCCTCCTTCTTGTCGAGTTCGAGGAAGTTCGTCTCGACCTCCACATTTTCGGGCGTAGACAGGCGCGGCTGGTTGAGCCGGGCTTCGAGTACGCCGTCGTTGAAAACCACCTCCGGGGTGGTCGCGGCGGCCTGGTAGTGCAGTTTGAGCTGCTGGCCGAGCGCCCCGGCGCATTTGGCACAGGCGGCGTGACCATGCTCGACGCGCGCCGCGCACTGCACGACGCGGGTCGAGGCGACCTGCCCGGCTTGCTGGATGACCTGCATAGCCCGTTCATTGCTCAAGATGCGCGGGTCATAGACGGCTTTCAGGCTGCCGGTGTTGTAGTCGTATTCGACTTTCTCGATCCCGGCGTAGCCTTCGAGCGTATCAGCCAGGATTTCGGTACAACGGGTATCGGCGGGAGGGGATTGGATTTCAGTTGGTTTCATGGTTTTATATGTAGTTTTGTAGTTTTGTAGTCTTGTGGTCGGGTGGTCTTGTAGTCGGATAGTCGGATAGTCGGATGGTCGGGTGGCTGGTCACTGATTACCGGTTACTGCTCTCCTGGCAGTCCGGGCACAATCCATAGTACAGCACCCGCGCCCCGAGTAGTTTATACCCGGTGGCCGCGGTGATCTCGTCGTCCAGGTGGGTGACGTGTTCGCTGGGGATGTCAACGATCTTGTTGCACGAGAGGCAGGCCAGGTTCACATGCGGTTCGGTATCCGCATCGTAGTGGACCGAGTCATCGCCCACTCCGCCGAGCGCATTGACCGCGCCAAGCTTGACCAGCGCATCCAGGGTGTTGTAAACGGTTGCCAGGCTGAACGAGTCAAATTGTAGTTTGAGTTCATCGTAGATCATCGCTGCGGTGGGGTGCTCATCGCTCTCAGCCAGAAACCGACAGACGGCTGTCCGCTGCGGGGTCAGGCGCATCCCGGCGGCTTTGAGGGTTTGGGTCAGGATCAGGTAATTGGACATGGCAGGCAATTTTTATGTTATTTGTACTTATTCCAAATTTAGAATTATTATAAATAAGTCGCCTCAAATTGTCAATATCTCCCATCAAAAACTTTAATAGAATGGTAATATTCAGTAGATTCGAAGCGAACAAGGGAAACACGAAAACAGGGGTTCACCCGCCTCCTGTTTTCGGGGGTTTTTAGGGTTTTCGTGAAGTGCTGATATTGAAAAGGGCGCGTTTCAAATGAGTCGAAGGAATGAACGCCCCGAAGGTTTTTTGAGAGGCCCGGTCTTCAGCTTGCTTTTGCAAGAGGTTTTCAAGGAAAGCGTAAAGGATCGAGTATTGGACGAGCGCATTTCTGCATCAGATTGCAACATGTTCCAGGCAATTGCAGAACAATTGACGGGGGTTGTATTCGTCATGGATTTGAACGGCCTGATCCAATATGTGTCTCCTGCGACCGAAGCGATAGCCGGGTGGGCGGCGGGTGAAATGGTCGAGACGCCGATCATGGATTATTTCCCGGCTGATGACCGTGACCGGGTGAAGCGGGTAATAAGAGGACTTTTCAAAGACCAGACCCCTGTCCAGGAATTCCACGTGCGGATGCGGGTAAAAGGCGGCGGGCATTTTGACGCCGAAATGAGCGCAAGGCTTTATCGCGAAGACGGCGAGCCTGTGGGGATCATCGGCCTGATCCAGAATGTGTCTGAACGCAGGCAGACGGAAGCCACCCTCGAGAGGCAAAACCGAATGCTGAAGGTCTTGCACCAGGTCACCCTGGACATTGGGACTGCCTCCGAAATCCTGACGCTGCTCCATCGCATCATGGAAAAAGCGGTGAAATTATTGGAAGCGAACCAGGGCGGCAGCATTTTCCTTTACGATGAACAACAGCAACTGCTCCTGATGGTCGAAGGCGCTGGCATCAACGAGAAATTTGTCGGGGCCTTTCTCCGACCGGGGGAAGGGCTGGCAGGCCGCGTCTTCCAGAGCGGCCGCCCCCTCTGGGTCAATGATTACCGCAACTGGGATGGACGGATTTTACGCAACGAATCTGAGAATCCCAATGCTATTTTAGGCGTCCCGCTGCTGGCCGGCGAAAAGGTCATTGGCGTGCTGACGCTATTTGCCGATTCGAAAGACCGGGCTTTTGGCGAACAGGACGTGGCCCTGGCCGAAATGTTCGCCGCCCAGGCCTCGGTCGCTTACCAGAATACCCAATTGTACGAAATAACCCAGAAGGAACTGAACGAGCGCAAGCTCGCCGAAAACCGCGAACGCGAACAACGCGCCCTGGCCGAGGCCTTGCGGGATACGGCCGCCATCCTGAACACCACCCTCGATCTCGAAAAGGTCTTCGACTACATCCTGATCACGGTGGAGCGGGTTATCCCCTACGATGTCATGTCCATTATGATGGTCGAGGACGGCCTCACCCGGACGGTCCGCACCCTCGGCTTCGATGCCCAGTTGAACCAGTTCCTGTCCAACTGGGAAGTGCCTGTGGAAGACATCCCCTTTTTCGTGCAAATGGTGGAAACCCGCAAGGCCGTGACTATCGCTGACACGTCTGAAAGTTACCACTGGGGCACTATCCCCGAGTTGGGACCGGTGCGCGCCTACGTCGGCGTCCCCATCGTCGTGGACGACCAGGTGATCGGCTTGCTGAACCTCGGCCTGCGCACACCGATCGTCTACGGCGCGGATGAGTACGCCAACCGCCTCCAGGCCTTTGCCAACCAGGCAGCGTTATCCATCCGCAACGCCCGTTTGTATGCCCAGGTGCAGCACCTGTCCATCATTGATGAACTGACCGGCCTGTACAACCGGCGCGGGTTGCTGGAAGTGGGCCGCCGCGAAGTGAGCCGCTTGCAGCGTTTCAAACGCCCCCTGTCTGCGCTTTTTGTGGATATTGACCACTTCAAACAATTCAACGACCGTTACAGTTACGCGGTGGGAGATACGGTGCTCTTCTTCGTCGCGGAATTCTTGCAAAACAGCGTGCGTGAAGTGGATATGGTGGGGCGATACGGGGGCGAGGAAATGGTCGTCCTGCTGCCGGAGATCAGCAAGGCCGAGGCTGTGGAAGTGGCCGAACGCCTCCGCCGGGGGATCGAATCCCTGAAGGTTTCCAGCGAACGGGGAGACTTGAGCGTCACCGTCAGCATCGGCGTGGCAGAATTGACGCCCCTGCCTGGTCAAACCATTGCCCTGGGAAACCTGCAACGGAAACGGTTGATGGATTTGGTCGCCCTGGCTGGAAGCGCCCTTCGCGCGGCCAAACAGGCTGGCCGTAACCGGGTCGTAGTGAGTTAGCCCGGCTTCTAATAATCCTCTTATTGACGCTCATTTTCAGGCATGTTATCATTGTTTTCATCGAATTAGCACTCTCGTCACGAGAGTGCTAAAAGGTTGTGTTTTTATTGCAGGAAACCGGGGTGTGGGGTGTTTTAGGCGAGTTCCGCTCGCCCAAAAACACCCAACTTCCTCCCCTGCCTTTTGAGAAAATATCAGGTTGCAGGTTTGATGAACGAACTGACCGAACGCCAGAAAACGCTGCTGATGCTGGTCATCCGAGACTACATCGAGACGGCCCAGCCAATCGGCTCGAAGGCCCTCGTTGGGCGTTACCACCTGGACCTGAGTCCTGCCACCATCCGAAACGAGATGGCCGCCCTGACCGAGTTGGGCTACCTGCGCCAGCCGCACACCTCTGCCGGGCGCGTACCCACCGAAGACGGCTACCGCTACTTTGTCAGCCAGATGATGCACAAGGCCGACCTGCCGGATGCGGTGCGGCATACCATCAGCCACCAGTTTTACCAGTCCCGCCAGGATATAGAGCATTGGATGAACCTGGCCGCATCCGTGCTGGCCCACCAATCGCAGGCCCTCTCGCTGGTCACTGCGCCGCGCGTCGAGCAGGCCCGCTTCAAGCACCTCGAACTCATCTCGACCCAGGGCCGCCAGGTGTTGATGGTGCTGGTCATGGTCGGCGGCGAGGTCTCGCAACAGATCCTGACCCTGGCCGAGCCGGTCCCGCAGGAGCGGTTGAGCCAGGCGGCGGCGCGTCTCAACCAGCTTTTGAACAACCGCGACGCCGAAGGGGTGGCCTCTGTGGCGGCCCGCTCCGACGCCCTCGAACAGGACATCCTGACCCTGCTTCAACAGGATATGCGCCGGATCGGGGAACAGTCGCCGGGCGAGGTCTACACCGACGGCCTGACCAACGTACTCTCTGAGCCGGAGTTCACCGAATCGGATGACGCCCGCCGGGCGCTGCGGATTTTCGAAGAGCGATCCATGTTGAATGACTTGTTATCCAGCACGGTGATGAAAGGCAGCGTCGGCGGGATACAGGTGCTGATTGGCGGCGAGGGCACCTGGGAAGAACTGCGCCAGTGCTCGATCGTGCTGGCCCGTTACGGCGTCCCCGGTATCGCCACCGGGACCCTGGGCGTGCTCGGCCCCATGCGCATGTCCTATGCCCGCACGATTCCCACCGTCCGTTTTGTGGCAGGGTTGTTGAGCGACATGGTGAGTGACACGATGGGCGGAGAGTAGCGGCATGAGGCGGACACCGGCGCATAGATATCGCCTGCCCTATATTTTGATGTTCTGGTCTTTCAACTTTTTGGCTGTTTTGTTCCTGATCGGCGGCACGTTTTGGTGTGTGTGGACAGCCATCCAGGATGAACCGAAGATTTTGATATCGTTGTTGTTCTTCATCCCGGCAGGGCTGATCTTCCTGTTTATTGCCAACCTTTTCCCTGAAATCAAAATAGATGACAGGGGGTTATTGGTCCAATTTTTCCTGGGGTGGTTGATGGTCAAATGGGACGACGTTGATGCGGTCGAACCCGGCTTATTTTTCGATGATGTGGTGGTTCGCACCCGGGCGTTGACCTTTTTTCACAGCCTTTACGGATTTTTCGGATTTTCCCTGATGCCGAGTTTTTTGATCAGGCCGCGCATTAGTAATTATCGCAAGTTGATGAATTTGATCGAAATGAAATTGAAATTGAAAACTCAAGGATTGACAGGTGAGGAACAATGACCGACAAAAAAACACGAAAACAGAAACCTGAAAAGGTTCAGGACGCAGAGTCCGCTGCCGGTAACGGCGGACAGGCGGAAGTCCGGGACGAGGCGCAAGCTGTTTCTGCCGAAGACTTCGCGGCGCTGGAAGAGCGTCTTGCGGAAGCCGAGTCCAAATCCGCCGAATACCTCGACGGGTGGCAGCGATCCCGGGCCGAGTTCATGAATTACAAGAACCGCATCGAACGTGACCAGGCGCTCACGGCTGAAATGATGCGGGCGCAGAACATCAAGAAATTCCTGCCGGTGATTGACGACCTCGAACGGGCGCTGGCGAACCGGCCCGGCGAAGCCGAAGCCTGGGTGAGCGGGATCGAACTGGTCTACCGCAAGCTGCTGGCGGTGCTGGATGCCGAGGGCGTGAAACGGATCGAAGCCGTAGGCCAGGCCTTCGACCCCAACCTGCACGAGGCGATCTCGATGGAGCCGGTTGACGGTTTCGAAAGCGGGCAGGTGATCGCTGTGGTCCAGCAGGGCTATAAACTGGGCGACCGGGTGATCCGCCCGGCGATGGTGAGGGTTGCACAATAAATTGGGTAAAAGGTTTAAATGTTGAAAGTTGAACGTGAGCATCAACTTTCGACAATTAACCTTTGACTTTTACAGGAGAACTTATGGGCAAAATCATCGGCATTGATCTTGGCACGACGAATTCCGTTGCGGCGGTGATGCAGGGCGGCGAGCCGGTCGTCATCCCCTCGGCGGAGGGCGAGCGGCTGGTGCCGTCGGTGGTGGCGGTGAACAAGAACCACGAGCGGCTGGTGGGACGGGTGGCCCGCAACCAGGCCATCACCAACCCGGCCAACACGATCTTCTCGATCAAGCGTTTTATGGGACGCAAGTTTGGCGATGTCGAAGTCCGCCACGCCCAGGCCCTGGTCCCTTATGATGTGACCGAAGCCGACAACGGCGATGTGCGCGTCCAACTGGGCAGCAAACCGTACAGCCCGCCGGAAGTTTCGGCCATGATCCTGTCCAAGATCAAGACCGATGCGGAAGCTTACCTGGGCGAACCGGTGACCCAGGCGGTGATCACCGTCCCGGCTTATTTCAACGACGCCCAGCGCAACGCCACCAAGGATGCCGGCAAGATCGCCGGGTTGGAGGTGCTGCGCATCATCAACGAGCCGACCGCCTCGTCGCTGGCCTACGGGCTGGACAAGAAATCCAATGAAATCATCGCCGTCTATGATCTGGGCGGCGGCACGTTCGACATCTCTGTGCTGGAAGTGGGCGAGGGCGTTTTCCAGGTGCGCTCGACCAGCGGGGATACCTTCCTGGGCGGCGACGACTTCGACCAGCGCCTGATGGATCACCTGGCCGACGAATTCCGGCGCGAGAACGGCATTGACCTGCGCCAGGACCCGCAGTCTTTACAACGTTTGAAAGATGCCTCCGAGAAGGCCAAGATCGAACTGTCTACCATGATGCAGACCGAGATCAACCTGCCCTACATCACGGCGGATTCGTCTGGCCCCAAGCACCTGGTGATGACCCTGACCCGCGCCAAATTCGAGCAGCTGACCGGCGACCTGGTCGAGCGGACCCTCGGCCCGCTCAAGCAAGCCCTGAAGGATGCCGGGCTGAGAGCGGGCGAGATTGACGAAGTGGTGCTGGTCGGCGGTATGACCCGCATGCCTGTCATCCAGGAGGCAGTGCGGAAGTTCTTTGGCCGGGAGCCGCACAAAGGCGTTAACCCGGATGAGGTGGTGGCGGTCGGCGCGGCCATCCAGGGCGGCGTGCTGGGCGGCGAAGTGACCGACATCCTGCTGTTGGACGTGACCCCGCTGTCCTTGTCAGTGGAGACGCTGGGCGGCGTGGCGACCTCATTGATCGAACGCAACACCACCATCCCTACCCGCAAGAGCCAGGTCTTCTCCACCGCGACTGACAACCAGACCCAGGTCGAGATCCATGTAGTGCAAGGCGAGCGCCCGATGGCAGTAGACAATAAATCGCTGGGCAAATTCATCCTGGACGGGATCCCATCGGCGCCGCGCGGTATCCCTCAGGTCGAGGTGACGTTCGATATTGACGCCAACGGGATCCTCAAGGTCACGGCCAAAGACAAGGCAACCGGCCGCAGCCAGCACATCACCATCACCGCTTCATCGGGCCTGTCGGATTCGGAAGTCGAGCAGATGCGCCGGGACGCCGAGGCCCACGCCGACGAAGACCGCAGGCGCAAGGAATTGATCGAAGCCCGCAACCAGGCGGATAACATCGCCTACGCGGCTGAGAAAGCCCTCAGCGACGCCGGGGACAAAGTCCCGGCGGAGGTGAAAGCTGAAGTCGAAGGGAAAGTGTCCGAGGTCCGGGCCGCTGCCCAGGGTGAAGACCTGGAGGCGATTAAAGCGGCCACATCCGGGCTGGAGCAGGTCATCCAAAAGGTCGGGGCCAGCCTGTACGGCCAGGACGGGCCAGGCGTGGGCGGCGCGTCGGATGATTCCGATGTAGTGGAAGGCGAAGTGAAGGAGTAGGGCAGAGATAAGAGTGTAGAGAGTAGAAAAATGTGACTGCTCTCTAATGCTCTGGTCTCTACTCGCTGAATTATGAGTAATCGCGACTATTACGAAATCCTCGGCGTTTCGAAGACGGCCTCGGTGGATGAGATCAAGCAGGCCTTCCGCAAATTGGCGCGCCAGTACCACCCGGACGTGAGCCAGGACCCGGACGCCGAGGAGAAATTCAAGGAAATCAACGAGGCTTATGGGGCGCTCTCCGACCCGGATAAGCGCGCCCGCTACGACCGCTTTGGACGAGCCGGCCTGGGCGATATGGGCGGTGTGCCTGATTACACCGTGGATTTCGCCGACATTTTCGAAGAGTTGTTTGGCGCATTTGGCATCGGCGGCATGGGCGGGCGGCGTTCCCGTAACGCCCCGCGCCGCGGCCGCGACCTGCAAATGGAAATCAAACTGGATTTCAACGAAGCCGTTTTCGGCGTCGAAAAGGAAATCGAGTTCCAGCGTGACGAAACCTGCTCGACCTGCGGCGGCAACGGGGCCGAACCCGGCACCTCGCATACCCGTTGTTCCACCTGCAACGGCCAGGGCGAGGTGCGCCAGGTGCGGCAGACCTTCCTCGGCCAGATGGTGCAGACGGCCACCTGCCCGGCCTGCAACGGGCGAGGCGAGATCATCAACACGCCCTGCCATACCTGCCGCGGCGGCGGGCTGGAGCGCAAGACCATCCGCAAAAAGGTGCAGATCCCGGCGGGCGTGGATACGGGGACGCAGATCCGCCTGGGGGGGGAGGGCCAGCCGGGAGTTTTCGGCGGGCCGCAGGGGAACCTGTTCCTGGTGCTGAACGTCAGGCCGCACCAGTTCTTCAAACGCCGGGAAGATGACGTGATCCTGAACCTGGACATCAACATTGCCCAGGCTGTGCTCGGCGCGGACCTGGAAGTGCCGACTGTGGACGGCAGTGAGAGACTCAAGATCCCGGCGGGGACCCAGCCCGGGCAGATTTTTACCATGCGGGCGCGCGGCGTGCCTCACCTGCGGCGCAGCGGCCGCGGGGACCAGCGGGTGATCGTCAACGTGGACATCCCCTCCAAGCTGACGAAGGAGCAGCGCGAGCTGTTCGAGCAACTGGCCGAGACCCTCGGCGCCACCCCCAAGCCGAAGGAAAAGGGGTTCATAGATTGGTTGAACGAGGCGTTTGGGGGGTAGTTCAGTGACCAGTGACCAGTAATCAGTGAGCGGATGAAGGTCCGCTCGCTTTGTTACAGAGACGGTGAAAAAATAAACCCCAAGAGCGAAATCTTGGGGTTTGGCTTGCCATGCTATAATCACGCATCGTAAGGTTCTTTTTTCTCCAGAACCATCCGCATTTGACGAACTTCTTGATCTTTGAAGTGCGAAACCGCCGTGCTGTCGGGCAGGTAGTTTGTGATCAGCACTTCTTTATTGATGACACGCTCGCTTCCGTCTTTCCTGGCCTTCATGCCGGACGCCATTTGCACAGCAACAACATAATTGTCGGGATAAAGTGCGCGCATTTCTGGAATGTCGTAAGAGGAAAGAATCCACCGGCATTTCGTCTTGCGCAAGCGTTCCGCTAACTCTTGGTGCTCTTTCCAATCGCGCATATTGTGGTAATAGTTCGCGCCGTTGTCGGGATATGGCGGATCAATGTACATGACCGCGTTGGGCCGGTCATACCGGTCGAGACAGACACGCCAATCGAGATTTTCAATGATGACGGTTTTTAAGCGATTGTGAACGGGTTGAAGGCGTTCTTGGAGTGTTTCCAATGCCCCAATCAACCGGTTGCCGTGCCCACCGTCGGAAATGCTGGTTTGGAATCGAGGATATTTCAGTTCACCGCCCCATCCGGCCATGATAAGGTAATAGAAGCGGTGGGCGCGTTGAATATCAGTAAGTTGTGATGGGGCTAAATTCGCCAGCCGGTTGAATTCCGCTCGCGAGACAAGCTCCCACTCGAACGAGGCGATAAGTTCTTCGGGCTTTTCTTTCACAACGCGGAAGAAGGTAATGAGTTCCTGGTCAATGTCATTCAATACTTCTACATCGCTTGGCGGTTTTCCAAATAAGACCCACGCCGCGCCGGAGAAAAGTTCCACGTAACAGGTGTGTTTTGGCAGAAGTGAAATGATTTGCTTGCGCAGGCGCGACTTCCCACCAACCCATTTGAATGGGCTATTGATCATTTGATGTTTGACAACCTCTGATTCCATAAAATAAACGTCCTGTCTCTAGTAGAGACATTCTATCACACTCTTTTTTATCTGTCAATTCTGAAGGGCACGATGCAACGATTTGGCGAAAAGCTCCGATTGTTAAGAACCAAAAAACAGATGACCTTAAAAGAACTCGCCAGTGTATTAGGCTTGACCGCGCACGGTTACATCAGTGAAATTGAAGGGGGAAAAAAGAAGCCGACTGCTGAATTTGTCCTGAACGTGGCGCGTTTTTTTGAAGTAAGCACTGACGAATTGTTGAAAGACGAACTTGAGATAGGTGATGAATGACAATCCCCTTTGTTGACAGGGACCCAACCGAGAAGGAATTTGAGCGATTTCGCTTGATATTGAGCACTTATCAAGACGGCAGCGGCCAGCAAGCCTCAAAGTCAGGAAACACCTTGCCCGGATGGCGCGATTTCGAGCGTGCGGTTGCTCTTGCTTTCGGCGGGATTGCTCAAGAAAGCAAGTATATTTTCGATGTGCTGATCCCTGATCCCGGACGTGAGAAAATTAGCTTTGGTGTTTCCTGCAAAATGCGGCGGACGCTCAACGACACCAGGCGCAATGGCCGGGTGACACTCGAACTCTCAAATTCATCAGGCAAATTTTGGGCTGGATTGAGAGAGCATGGAATCAACCAGCAAAATTATAAGGATCAGCCAGTTCTCGTTGCTCAAACATTGCTTGCCTTGGTGGAGTCCTGGCATCAAGATGTCGGTTTGGAGAAATGGGGACCGGTTGATTTATCCAAGAGTTTCTATCTCGCTTTGTCGTGGAATCCCCAAGGCGAATATCAATTATTCAAGTTTGCCCTGCTGTTGCCAGATGTAGCAACCCTGAAGTGGGATTTCCCTATTGTCAACAGCAACGGTGAAGTGAAAGTTGGCCGGAGGTTGCGGGGACAAGATGCCAGTGGGACACTTTTTGAATGGTATGGCGAGTCGGGCGGGCAACTAAAGTATTACCCTCTTGCTAAAAATGCGCTTTGGAAGTCGGAAATTTTCCATCTGGAAACATTGCCGGGAGATTGGGAATCGAAGCATGGCATTTTAGCAAAAGCCAGAGATTATTTTCCGAAATTGTGGAATTCGCCAGGGTAGTCTTTCTTACAACCGTTTAGCTTGGAATTCCCCATTACCTGGACGCTAATCTCGCAGGCTGGATTTCCTCTGGGCTGCAAGGGATGAAAAGCTTGCTAATGTACAACCATTATTTGTTAGTAGGAAATTAATCTTATTGACTTACTTCTTGACAGAGAGTATGATAAGCGTGTGCCAAGGAGAAAAGTTATGGAAGTGTATGCCACTGTCAAAGGGCAAATTGTTATCCCGGCTGAGTTGCGGCGAAAATATGGCATTAAAGAGGGCACAAAAATCGTCGTGACGGATACCGAAAATGGAATTAATTTGCGCCCAATTACTGAGCAGTACATCCGGGAGTTGCAAGGGTCGCTCAAAGGTACCGGCTTGATTGCCGCGCTTCTTGAAGAGCGAGCAAAGGACAAGGCGAGGGAAGATCAGTGATAACGAAAATTCTCGATACCTATGCTTTTATTGCTTTTTTCGAGGATGAATCCGGAGCGGATTCCGTCAGGGAACTTATTCTTGATGCGGAACGCGGCCAAGCCTCGCTTGCGATGAGTGTTGTTAATCTGGGTGAACTTTGGTACATGATCGCCCGCCGTAAATCATTTGAAGTTGCGGAGCAGTACATTGGCATCGTGCAAAGGATGGCGATTGAGATTGTTCCTGCGGATTGGGAAATAACCCGTCAGGCTGCCATGTTCAAGGTCAGCGGGAATATTTCCTATGCGGATTGCTTCGCGGCGGCTCTCGCAAAACTTCGGGGTGGCGAAGTAGTTACCGGCGACAAAGAATTCCAAGTTTTGGAACCCGAAATCAAGATCGAGTGGCTGGCATGACCACCTGGCTCGAAGTCTCCCTGACCGTCAACGGTGAACTGGCCGAGGCCATCGCGGACGTGCTGGCGCGGTTTGCGCCCAACGGCGTGACCACTGAGCAGGGCGTGGAATTCCTGGATGACGAGGACCTCGGTTCGCCCTCCGGGCCGGTCACGGTGCGGGCCTACCTCCCGGCGGATGACCGGATCGAGGAGACCCGCCAGCGGCTGGAAGAATCCCTGCATTACCTGGGCATGATCCAGCCCATCCCCGCCCCGACGTACACGCCCATCGCCGACCAGAACTGGATGGAGGCCTGGAAGGAGCGCTACCAGCCGATCCCGATCGGCGGGCGGCTGATCATCGTCCCGGCCTGGTTGGATTCGCCGGATGAAAGTCGGATCCCGATCCGCATTGACCCCGGCATGGCCTTCGGGACGGGCACCCACCCGACCACGCAACTGTGCCTCGAATTCGTCGAGAAGACCATGACCGGAGACCGAGGACCGGGGACCGAAACTGTCCACCGTCCACCGTCAACGGTCATAGACGTCGGCTGCGGCTCGGCCATCCTGTCGGTGGCGGCTATCAAACTCGGCGCATCCCGCGCTCTCGGCGTGGACATTGACGAGGCCTCCATCACCGCTTCCCGCGAAAATGCCGAGGCGAACGGCGTGGCGGACAAGCTCCTGCTTGGTCTGGGTTCTGTGGACGAAATCCTGGCCGGGAAATTCGAGTTCAGGCAGGCTCCGCTGGTGCTGGCGAATATCCTGGCTCCGGTGCTCATCCGCCTGCTGGAGGGGGGATTGGGCGAGCTGGTCGCGCCGGGCGGGGTGCTGGTCTTGTCGGGCATCCTCGACCACCAGGCCGGATCCGTCATCGAGGCCGCGCAGGCCCAAAGTCTGGGGTTGATCGGGCAGCGCCAGATCGGGGATTGGGTGGCGCTGGCGTTCGGAACTGTGCTATCATAAAACCGTTATGAACCGCCGCCTGGTTTCCTACGTGCTGCTCAACATCTTCGTCTCGGCCCTGGTGACCGGAACGATTTTGTTCTTTTACGACCGCTCACAGCGCGGCGGCTCGGCAACCCCCGGAGACGTGCCCACGGCCGCGCTGTCGGCCTCCACCCCCGTCCTGCAAACGGACATCCCCATCGAGATCATCTCGATCACCGGGGCCGGGACGCTCGGCTCCGAGGTGGCGCTGATCCGCTACGGCGGCGCGGACCCGGTCACGCTGACCGGCTGGCGATTGACGGACAGCCAGGGCAACTCATTTACCTTCCCATCGCTCACGCTTTACGAAGGCGGCGCGGTGCAGGTCAACTCGACCAGCGGCAGCGACACGGTCGTCAACCTGTTCTGGGGCCGCAGCGAACCCGTCTGGGAATCGGGTGACGTGGCCTCGTTGTTCGACGCCCAGGGCAACCTGCGTGCCCTGTATCGAATACCGTGAGAGGTGATATATGCGACAAGTGATCGTTTATTCTGGAGAAGACGGATATTTTGTGGCTGAATGTCCCAGCCTGCCCGGATGTATCAGCCAGGGTGAAACGCGAGAAGAAGCTATTAGGAACATCAAAGAAGCAATCCAGGGATATATTCTAGCCCTCGAAGAAGATGGTTTGCCTGTACCCACTGAAAATTTTGATGCAATGGTTGTAGCGGTATGAGCGGATTGCCGCGTATTTCAGGTAGAGGGTGTTCAAAAGTTTTGGGGAAAATCGGTTTCTATCTGAAGCGGCAAGAAGGCAGCCACATGATTTTGAGACGCGATGACCCTTTTGGACAGGTAGTTGTCCCTGACCATAAAGAACTTGACCGCGGAACGCTACGCGCGATCATCCGACAATCTGGCCTGAGTATTGATGAGTTCGCGAAACCCATAAAGTAGAACGCCGCTGATTACTGAAAACTGACCACTGGAAACTGAATGACCCAAGCCCTCTACCGCAAATGGCGCCCGCAAAAATGGGACGAGGTCGTCGCCCAGGAACACATTGTGCAAACCCTGCGCAATGCCGTGGCGACCGACCGGGTGGCGCACGCCTATCTCTTTGCCGGGCCGCGCGGCACCGGCAAGACCACCGCCGCCCGCCTGCTGGCCAAAGCCGTCAACTGCCTCGACGGGAATGTGGCCGAGCGTCCCTGTAACCAGTGCGCCCACTGTGTCGCTGTTACCGAAAACCGCTTCATGGACCTGATCGAAATCGACGCGGCCTCCAACACCAGCGTGGACGACGTGCGCGACCTGCGCGACAAGATCAACTTCTCGCCCAACCAGGGCCGCTTCAAAATCTACATCATTGACGAAGTCCACATGCTCTCCACCGCGGCCTTCAACGCCCTGCTCAAGACTCTCGAAGAACCGCCCCCTCACGCCATTTTCGTGCTTGCCACCACCGAAATCCACAAGATCCCGGCCACGGTGCTCTCCCGCTGTCAGCGCCACGAGTTCCGCCGCGTCCCGGTTGACCTGATCGCCGGGCACCTCACTGCCATTTGCAAGCAGGAGAAGATCAAAGCCGCCCCCGAAGCCCTGGCGTTGATCGCCCGCCAGGCCTCCGGCGGGATGCGGGATGCGATTTCGCTGCTCGACCAACTCTCTTCGACCGGGGATAAGATCACGCTGGATTTGGCCCAAACCGTTTTGGGGACGGCCACCAGCGAGACGGTCCTGTCGCTGCTCGATGCGGTCCTGGACCGGGAGCCTGCTTCCGGTATGGACGCCATTCACCGCGCCCTCGACGGGGGCGCCGACCCGCGCTCGCTGGCGCGTCAGATCGTGGACTACCTGCGCGGGCTGATGCTGATCCAGTTGGGCAACGGCGATCAGGTGGAGGCGACCAAAGATGTTTTGGCCCAAATGCAGAAACACGCCGGAGCTTTGTCCACGGGCGAGGTGCTGCGCCTGATGCGGGCCTTCAACGCCGTCGCGGCCGACACGCGCGGCGGCTGGCAGCCGTCACTGGGGCTGGAACTGGCCCTGGCCGAGTCGCTCGAACTGCCGCAGAACCAACCGTCAGCCGCGGCGGAGGTCAAACCACCGGCGAGCAAGCCCAAATCCCAGAAAGAGCCGGTGACGGAACCGCCGGTCGAGGCGGAAAAATCCGAAAAGTCGTCCACGCCCCCGCCGGTCACGCTCGAACAGGTCGCCAAATCCTGGAAGCAGATCATGGATTGGGTCCGTCCGCACAACGTAGCCTTGAACGGGCTGCTCAACTCGTGCAAGGTGCTGGAGATCAAGGACGGGGCGCTGGTGCTGGGGTTCGTGAGCGAGGTGCTGCTCTCGAAGATGCAGCAGGAAGACCAGGTGGGGCTGACCCGCCAGGCGGTGAAGGAGGTGCTCGGCGTGGAGTTGCAGATCCGCTGCGTGGTCTCGAACGCCCGCACCAAAAACCACCCGGACGTGAAACCCGACGGGATGGTGGCTGCCGCCCTGCAAAACGGCGGCGAGATCGTGGATATTCAGTGAGTGATGAGTAATCAATTGCTCGATCAAATACGCGCTAAAATTATGGCCGGTGAGTTCGAGTTTACCCGCCATGCGCTCGATCAGAGCATTTTGCGGCGCATTTCTGTTCAAGAAGCACGTGATGCTATCCAAAATGCTGAAATTATTGAAGATTATCCTGATGATAAATATGGTCCAAGCTGTTTGGTACTCTGTTTTACAAAGACTGGGCGGCCACTGCATATCCAGTTTAGTTACCCAACCCGCCCGGTTGTAAAATTGATTACACTCTATCAACCTGACCCGGCTTTATGGATTGACAACAAGATAAGGAGAGAATAATGGTAAAGTCTTATCCGCATGAAACCTTCGTCCATTCAAAAGTCAAATATACACTTGAACTCGATGATAAATTGATTGTGGTTGAAAACGTGCCTGCGCGCGTATGCATGGAAACAGGTGAACAGCTTTTTTCGCCTGAGACAGTGGAACGCTTGCAGAGACTTGTGGCGGGCAAAACCAGGCCCAAACGGATTATGGAAGTTCCTGTTTTTGAGTTCGCGTAACAATAAAATTATGGAAAATCAATAAAAGTCAGGAGTTAAGACATGGCAAAAGGTTACAATCGTCCTCCCGGTGGAGGTATGGGGCAGGGCGGCATGATGGCCCAGCTCCAAAAATTGCAGCAGCAAATGGCCGAGGCCCAGGAGAAACTGGCCGAAGCCACTGTCAGCGTGACGGCCGGAGGCGGCGCGATAAAAGTCACCATGACCGGCGACCAGAAATGCACCAACGTGGAAATTGACCCCGATTTCTTGAAAGACGCCGACGCCGAAATGCTGCAAGACATGCTGCTGGCCGCGGTCAATATGGCGCTGGATAAGTCCCGCGATCTCCAGCAGGAGATGATGGGTCCGCTGGCGGGCGGGTTGCCATTTTAGTGAACAGAGATTAGAGAGTAGAGACTGGTCACTACTCCCTGGTTATCTGTTCTCTGCTTTCTAAAGATGCTTCTCCCTGAACCCCTCCAAAACCTGATCAATGCCCTGGAACGATTGCCGGGCATCGGGCCGAAGTCCGCTTCACGGCTGGCCTTCTTTCTGTTGCGCGCCCCAGAGGATGCGTCCCAGAACCTGGCTGATGCGCTGACGGATTTGAAGAACAAGATCGCCTTCTGCCGGGAGTGTTACAACATCACCATGGCCGGGCGCGAACGCTGTGAGATTTGCGCCAGCGACCGGCGTGACGGTGCGGTCATCTGCGTGGTGGAGGAACCGCTGGATGTGCTGGCGTTGGAACGCACAGGCGGTTATCAGGGCAAATATCACGTTTTGCACGGCGTCTTGTCTCCCATCGAAGGCGTCGGCCCGGATGATCTGAAGATCCGCCCGCTGGTCGAGCGCGTCCAGCGGGGCGGCGTCGAGGAGATCATCCTGGCAACCAATCCCAGCATGGAGGGGGACGCGACCGCTTTATACCTGCGCCAGCAGTTGCAGCCCTTTGGCGTCCACTTGACTCGGTTGGCGCGCGGCCTGCCGGTCGGCGGCGATCTGGAATATGCGGATCAGAATACACTGCTGAGAGCCTTGTCCGGGCGCCAGGATATGTTCTAACCTTAAAATATCGCCGATTGTCAGACATTTCGTGATTTTCTATTGACATATCCAGCGCGAGGGGTATAATACCGCCCGCACAACAAAACACGATTTAGCCCGAATGGGCAAATCATTCACAACTGAGAGTCAAAATGGATGGCAAGCCGGTGAACCCCGATGTTCGCAAGACATCGGTGTTTTTGTCCTGAAAAAGGCTTGACATAATGTGTGGGCTGTGTATAATAAAACCCGCACACTTTCCACTCCAGATCTCGTCTAAATGACAGATCGTTGACAACTGAGCATGACACTCCACGTCAGAGACACAGACTACAAGTTTCGCAGTCTGACGCGCCGATGTTGAACGACATCGGCGATTTAGTCTCTAAAAAGCCTTGACAGGTGAGTGGATGACGGGTAGAATACCGCCCGCTCGATAAAGCACCTTAACAACTGAAAAGTGATAGGAAGCAACAGCTTTTTGTTCAAGTAAAAAATTTCCGTAACTTACACGCGAAAGCGTGAAATTTTTGCGGAGAGTTTGATCCTGGCTCAGGATGAACGCTGGCGGCGTGCCTAATACATGCAAGTCGAACGAAGGATTTAGCAATAGATCCTTAGTGGCGAACGGGTGAGTAACGCGTTGGTGACCTGCCCCAAAGTGTGGGATAACTCCGGGAAACTGGAGCTAATACCGCATGTGGTCATCGGATTTAGAAACCGATGTCTAAAGGAGTAATCCGCTTTGGGAGGGGCCTGCGTCCCATCAGCTAGTTGGTAGGGTAATGGCCTACCAAGGCGACGACGGGTAGGGGGCCTGAGAGGGTGGCCCCCCACAATGGAACTGAAACACGGTCCATACACCTACGGGTGGCAGCAGTAGGGAATATTGGTCAATGGACGAAAGTCTGAACCAGCAACGCCGCGTGTGCGATGAAGGTCTTCGGATCGTAAAGCACTTTTCTGGGAGATGAGAAAGGACAGTATCCCAGGAATAAGCCTCGGCTAACTACGTGCCAGCAGCCGCGGTAAAACGTAGGAGGCGAGCGTTATTCGGATTTACTGGGCGTAAAGCGCGTGCAGGCGGTTTGGTAAGTTGGATGTGAAAGCTCCCGGCTCAACTGGGAGAGGTCGTTCAATACTGCCGAACTTGAGGACGGTAGAGGAAGGTGGAATTCCCGGTGTAGTGGTGAAATGCGTAGATATCGGGAGGAACACCAGTGGCGAAGGCGGCCTTCTGGCCCGTTCCTGACGCTCAGACGCGAAAGCTAGGGTAGCAAACGGGATTAGAGACCCCGGTAGTCCTAGCTGTAAACGATGTGAACTTGGCGTTGGTGGGTTAATCTCCATCAGTGCCGTAGCTAACGCGATAAGTTCACCGCCTGGGGATTACGGCCGCAAGGTTAAAACTCAAAGGAATTGACGGGTCCCCGCACAAGCAGCGGAGCGTGTGGTTTAATTCGATGTTACACGAAGAACCTTACCCGGGCTTGACATACAAGTGGTAGAGAGCCGAAAGGTGACCGACCCTTCGGGGAGCTTGTACAGGTGTTGCATGGCTGTCGTCAGCTCGTGTCGTGAGATGTCCGGTTAAGTCCGGTAACGAGCGCAACCCTCGCTGCGTGTTATACGTGTCACGCGGGACCGCCGGTACAAAGCCGGAGGAAGGTGGGGATGACGTCAAGTCAGCATGGCCTTTATGTCCGGGGCTACACACACGCTACAATGGCCGGTACAATGGGTTGCTAAGCCGCGAGGTGGAGCCAATCCCTAAAGCCGGTCCCAGTTCAGATTGCAGGCTGCAACTCGCCTGCATGAAGTCGGAGTTGCTAGTAACCGCGCGTCAGCTATAGTGCGGTGAATACGTTCTCGGGGATTGTACACACCGCCCGTCACGTCATGGGAGCTGGTAACACCTGAAGCCGGTAGCTTAACCGCAAGGAGGGCGCCGTCGAAGGTGGTGCTGGTGACTGGGACGAAGTCGTAACAAGGTAGGTGTACCGGAAGGTGCGCCTGGATCACCTCCTTTCTAGAGTACCGAGCAACGACCCAGCCTCTCACGGGCAAGTCGTAGCTCTACTTACAAAACGCCTCAAACGGTGAAGAGGCGCTTGGGCATGAAGCCCGCTTCCTGTCACTTCTCAGTTGTTAAGGTTTGTCTTGAGGGCTTGTAGCTCAGTTGGTTAGAGCACTGTGCTGATAACGCAGGGGTCACAGGTTCGAATCCTGTCAAGCCCACCTTAATAACCTGGGGATGTAGCTCAGTGGGAGAGCAGCGCCTTTGCAAGGCGAAGGCCACGGGTTCGAATCCCGTCATCTCCACAGCTGCGAACCGTTGTCAGTGCAGTAAAGGAAAAAATTTGGCGATCAGCATTCTTTTGAGAATATTGTAGGCTCACAATCGCAACGGACTTTCGCGGCCCGGCGATGAGCCGGGTCGCTTTGTCGAAATTTGAAAAACGAATATGTGTTGAAGGGCGAGCGATGCCCTTGACAAATGTGGAGAGCATCGCTCGCTGGTCAACAGCGAACAGCACTTTACCAACTGAATAATGTATGACATAAAATTGTAGGCCGAAAGCAAGTAAGAAAAGTATCAATTTCTCTGCATCACGTGGAGAAGCTACTAAGGGCTTTCGGTGGATGCCTTGGCGCCAAACGCCGATGAAGGACGTGGGAAACTGCGATAAGCCTCGGGAAGCCGTTAACAGGCGTTGATCCGGGGATTTCCGAATGGAGAAATCCGCTGTGGCGAACCCACAGCATCCTCTTGCTGAACACATAGGCTTGAGGAAGGGAACCTGGGGAACTGAAACATCTAAGTACCCAGAGGAAAAGAGATTATTCCCCTAGTAGTGGCGAGCGAACGGGGATCAGCCCAAACCATCTGTGCTTGCACAGGTGGGGTTGTAGGGCCTGGCACATGGAAGTTACAAAACGGTCGAATAGCAGAAAGGTGTGGGAAAGCCTGCCAAAGAGGGTAACAGCCCCGTAAGCGAAATTTGACCGACTTCCGTCAGGTACCTGAGTACTGCCGTGCACGCTAATACGGCAGGAATCCGGGGAGTCCACTCTCCAAGGCTAAATACGTTTGGCGACCGATAGCGAACAAGTACCGTGAGGGAAAGGTGAAAAGTACCCCTGTTAGGGGAGTGAAATAGAACCTGAAACCGAAAGCCTACAAGCAGTCGAAGGGCTAACAGCGTGTCGGTGCTCCGGTGAAAGCCGGGTGCGCGGCGCTATGCCTGACGGCGTGCCTCTTGGAGAATGAGCCTGCGAGTTAATCTCAGTGGCGAGGTTAAGGGAGTTACACCCGTAGCCGTAGCGAAAGCGAGTCTTAATAGGGCGTATAGTCGCTGGGATTAGACACGAAACCGGGTGAGCTACCCATGGCCAGGGTGAAGCGAGTCTAAACGCTCGTGGAGGCCCGAACTCACTAACGTTGCAAAGTTAGGAGATGAGCTGTGGGTAGAGGTGATATGCCAAACGAACTCGGAGATAGCTTGTTCTCCCCGAAATAGCTTTAGGGCTAGCGTCATGTGTTTAGTGCCGGAGGTACAGCACTGAATGGGCTAAGGGGCTTACCGCTTACTGAACCCAATCAAACTCGGAATGCCGGTACTCCAAGCATGGCAGTCGGACGGCGGGAGATGAGTTTCGTCGTCGAAAGGGAAACAGCCCAGACCATCGGCTAAGGTCCTCAAATCCATGCTAAGTGGGAAACGAGGTGAGGTTACTCGAACAACCAGGAGGTTGGCTTAGAAGCAGCCACCCTTTAAAAAGTGCGTAATAGCTTACTGGTCCAGTGACCTTGCGCGGAAAATTTAACGGGGCTAAGCATGGTACCGAAGCCATGGATCCCAGCTTTTGCTGGGATGGTAGGGGAGCGTTCCGCCAGCGGTGAAGGTCGACCGATAAGGGCGGCTGGAGCGGGCGGAAGTGAGAATGCAGGCATGAGTAGCGTAAAACACGTGAGAACCGTGTTCGCCGTAAGTCTAAGGTTTCCGACGCCAGGTCATTCCGCGTCGGGTTAGTCGAGCCCTTAGCCGAGGCCGAAAGGCGTAGGTGATGGACATCCGGTCAACATTCCGGAACCACCTGGAAGGAGCGATGGGAGGACGCAGCGAGGTAGGCCAGCCTGTTATTGGATTCAGGTTCTAAACGTCTAGGCGTTGAGACCGGCAGGAAAATCCGCCGGTTGAGCTGAAGCGTGATGGCGTGCCCCTGAGGCGCAAGTGGCTGAGCCTTGCTGCCGAGAAAAGTCTCTAAGCGTTGATATTCAGGTGCTCGTACCGCAAACCGACACTGGTAGACGGGTAGAGTATACCAAGGCGAACGGGAGAACTATCGTTAAGGAACTAGGCAAATTTGCCCCGTAACTTCGGGATAAGGGGTGCCTTCTGGGGTGTATGCCCTGGGAGGCCGCAGTGAAATGGCTCTAGTGACTGGTTAACAAAACCACAGGTCTCTGCTAAGCCGAAAGGCGATGTATAGGGGCTGACACCTGCCCAGTGCCGGAAGGTTAAGGGGAGAGGTTAGGCGCAAGCCGAAGCTTTGAACCGAAGCCCCGGTGAACGGCGGCCGTAACTATAACGGTCCTAAGGTTTGTTATTCGCGAGCCTTAGTAAAACTGAACTATATGCGGGAAACTCCTCACACAGCCGGTCGGTACTCGTCTGTCAACCTGACAGGCAGTAAAAATCCGCCGGACACGGGGACAATCCGCAGGGAAGGCTTCCTATGAGCGAAAGTGAAAGACAACAGGAAGAACCCTCAGAGACTTTACGTTCAGTCTCGTCTCAGAGGTTGGAAGCTCAATGGGTCGTTGGTTTTGTCGATGGGGAAGGGTGTTTCTACATAGGCATCAATTCGCAGCCTGAAATGAGTGCTGGTTACCAGGTGCTGCCGGAGTTTACAGTCGTGCAACACGAGCGCGATATACAACTTCTGTATGCCCTGAAACAGTTCTTTGGTTGTGGAGTGGTGCGTAGAAATCACGCAGAGCGGATGGCTTACCGGGTGAGAAACGCTGAACACTTACGTGAGCGCGTCCTCCCGTTCTTCGAGAAACATCCGCTGAAATCGAAGAAACGCCTCGATTTCCTGAAATTCAGGAAGGTGTTACTCCTGATGGAGCGAGGCGAACATCTGACCCCCGAAGGCATTCAACGAATCAGAGCAATAGCCTCACAGATGAACAAAGGGCGAGAAAGATAAAGTCCGGCTCCTCTGGAAACAGAGTGAGATGTACCGAGCGAAATTCCTTGTCGGGTAAGTTCCGACCCGCACGAACGGTGTAACAACTAGAGCACTGTCTCAACGATAGACCCGGTGAAATTGAAATGGCTGTGAAGATGCGGCCTACCCGCAGCAGGACAAAAAGACCCCGTGGAGCTTTACTGCAGCTTGGCATTGCATTTGGGTATGGTTTGTGTAGGATAGGTGGGAGGCTTTGAAGCTGGGGCGCTAGCCTCGGTGGAGCCAACGGTGAAATACCACCCTGACCATGCTTAGATCCTAACCCCGCACCGTCATCCGGGCGGGGGACCGTGCCAGGTGGGCAGTTTGACTGGGGCGGTCGCCTCCTAAAAGGTAACGGAGGCGCCCAAAGGTTCCCTCAGGTAGAATGGAAACCTACCAAAGAGTGTAAAGGCATAAGGGAGCTTGACTGCAAGACCAACGCGTCGAGCAGAGACGAAAGTCGGGCTTAGTGATCCCACAGTACCGAGTGGAAGGGCTGTGGCTTACCGGATAAAAGCTACCCCGGGGATAACAGGCTGGTGAAGTCCAAGAGTCCATATCGACGACTTCGCTCGGCACCTCGATGTCGGCTCATCGCATCCTGGGGCTGGACAAGGTCCCAAGGGTCGGGCTGTTCGCCCGTTAAAGCGGTACGCGAGCTGGGTTCAGACCGTCGTGAGACAGGTCGGTCTCTATCCGCTGTGGGCGTAAGGGACTTGAGAAGAGCTGCCCCTAGTACGAGAGGACCGGGGTGGACGAACCTCTGGTGTGCCAGTTGTCGTGCCAACGGCATCGCTGGGTAGCCATGTTCGGCAGAGATAACCGCTGAAAGCATCTAAGTGGGAAACTCGCTTCAAGATGAGGTCCCTCATGACTCAAGTCAGTAAGACCGCAGGTAGACCACCTGCTTGATAGGCAGAATGTGTAAGCACAGTAATGTGTTAAGCTAATCTGTACTAATGGTCGAGGGCTGATCCGCGTGGTGCGGAGAACTTGATACTTTTCAACCTCAATTGTCATCATTATTCAGGTCTGACGTCGTGAAACAGTCTCTTGGTGATTGGAGCGACGGGGATACACCCGGTAACATCCCGAACCCGGTAGTTAAGCCCGTCAGCGCCGATGGTACTTGGGGGGCGACCCCCTGGGAGAGTAGGTCATTGCCAAGAGGCTTTTCGTAACCGCCCAATCGTAACAGGTTGGGCGGTTTCCTCTTTAATTTCCCATTTTGCGGATGACGGGCAGGCGTGGGAGCCGTCCCTGTTTTGGGAGGAGATCCTCCGCCTAAACGGGAACAGGCCTGTCGTCCCGGTGCGAAGCGAGGCCGGTTTGACGGTTGCGGCCGCGGCAGCCTCGCCGGTCGAATGGGCGGAATCGGCCCGGGAGTTCGACGTCCATATCCAAAACGGGATCGAGACGTTGAAGGCGCGGATGCGTCCGAAAGCAGGGGGTAGGCTCAAACGCCTTATCATCTCCGGGTGAACCTGGCGTTTTGGTTTTTAAAAACCGGGGTGCGGGCCGCGCAATGTCCGTTTAGTCGCTTGCCAGCGCAACCGGGATGACGGGTTCGGCAGCCATTTCGTCGAAGTCAATGAACCACGAGAAGGCGAAGCTGATGACCATCAGGGCGGGCGGGACGATGGTCATCAGGAAACGGGCAGCCTCGTCTGGGTGTGCGCCGGGGACTTCGCCGCTTTCAAAGCCGTAAATGCGGGAAACCAGGAGATAGGCAGCACCGGTAAAGAGGCCGTTCAACCTGTTCATGAAGCCGAGGGCGTTGGCGATGATGCCTTCCCGCCGCAGGCCGTGTTTCCGGGTATCCTCGTCCATGATCCTGGCCCCGATCAGATCCATGGTGGTGATGACCCCCGAAAAGCCGAGGCCCACAAAGGCCGAGAAGATGATGGCTGTGACCAGGTTTGAGGCAAAATAAAGCGGAATGAAGGTGACGGCCAGGATCGCCAGGGAGGTCCGCCAGACGGGCATTAACGAGAATTTCCTGACCAGCCAGGCCCAGACGGCCACGCCGGCGATGGCGATGACCAGCACCGCAGCCAGCAGGAAGGTGGATTGCCCGCTGGAAAGCCCGAGGGCATATTCGACGTAGAAGGCTACCGAGGCGAGCACCAGCGACATGGCGGCGCTGTAAAAGGCGTTGGCCAACCCGGCGATCCAGAATTTCTTGTTGGTCAAAAGGTCCTTGAGCGCCCTCCCCAGGCCCGGTTTGGCCTCTTCAGGCTCGGGGTCCCGTTCACGGCAGGTGAAGGTCATGTACAGGATGACGACCCCGCCCAGGATGCCGTACAGGATGGACGTCAGGCCGTAGCCAAGCGCTTCGGTTACCATGGGGGTCAGGGCGATACTGATGATCATGGCGACCAACTGGAAAGCCTGGCGCATGGCATTGGTCTTTGCCCGGCTGGCATCATCGCGGAACAGTTCGGGGAACAGCGCCGCGTAATTGGCGTTGACGACCGAATCAAGCGTGCCGGTCAGGATGTAGAAAAGCATGCCGTAGGCAAAGATGGAATTGCCAGCAAGGAAAGCCGGCATGTTGTAGAAAGCAATGAAGCACAGGATCAAGAGTGGGGTGCCGATGGCCAGCCAGGGACGGCGGCGGCCCCAGCGGGAACGCGTCCGGTCGGAGAGGAAACCATAGACGGGGTTATCGAGGGCATCAATAACGGTGTAAATCAAGAGCATGGCCGCCCATTGGGTGGTCGTCACGCCCAGGCCGAGCACGTAGAAGGTGAAAGCAAACGTCTTGAGCATGTTGATCGGGATGGACGTGCCGAACATGCCAATGGCATAGTTGAAGGATTTCGCACGCGACTGGGACATGAGCATGGCCTCCTGGTTTGAATTCGAACTTATTGCGCGGGTTTCGAATCGGACTATTGGGTTGACACGATAATTATATAATACCCAAGGTTGAAAATTGCGCATTCCTTCTCGTGAAAAAGCGCAATTTTCAACCGCCCTGAGTATAGTGTTCTTCCCGGTTAAAATGTGCTTCCTGTTCGCGCCACTTTTATGCTGGAGCGGGAAACGGTCAAAGCAGGAAAGCGGGCGTGAACCTTTCAGTTTTGCAAGGCGTAAATAAGGACGGCTTCTTGACAGGCGGGGGATAATCCGTAAAATAGTGAGTAACAGAAACCATGACCTGCCCCCCTCAGGCCGTGGTTTCTGCCTTTAATGCAGGGGAAATCTTTGTTCGGCGGGCGGTATCGGAAAAATTGGGAATGATGGCCGAATCTCTCTGACTTGTAAAAATCCGTGATTGTTTGTATATTGGATAGTGCAGGCACCGATTGGTGTACCCTCCACGGGGCGGAAAAGTACCCAGGCCCCTTGATCAACGGTGTGTGACTCAAATCAGGCCAACTGAGTTGAGTCATACGCCAATCGAAAAAATAAAAATGAACCTTGATTTTACAAATAACTCCTTTGATGAGCTTTTGGATGCCAATCCAGACGCAACGGTTATCAGCAATCAACTTGGGAAGATCCTGACCATCAATTCACAGTTTACAGCGATCTTCGGCTATTCCAGGGAAGAATTGATGGGGGAACAGATCGAATTATTACTGCCAGAAGGATTACTGGAAATCCATTCCAGGCATCGAGAGCAATATTATTCTTCCCCAAAAAGAAGGCCAATGGGGTCCGGCATGGAACTGAAAGCCAGGCGGAAAGATGGGAGCGTTTTCCCGGTTGATGTCAGCCTGGGCGCTTTGCACACCAAATCAGAGGTTTTAGTCGTTGCAGTTATCCGTGACATTACCGAACAAAAGCAGATATTGGAGAAAACAATCGAGGCAGAAAAATTCTACCGGGGTCTGTTCGAGCAATCTCCAGACGCCATATTCATCTTGGATCCGGAAGGCCATTTTATCGAAACCAACGAGCGGGCATCGAAATTGCTCGGATATCAACGGGATGAACTCAATAAAATGTCTGTAACTGATATTTCGGCCCAGCAAGCCGAGAGCGCTGAAACCATAAGGCGGTTCATGGGCGGCGAACAAATTCCTCCTTTCGAACGGCTGTTCAGGAAAAAGAGCGGGGAGATCGTCCCGGTGGAAATTCACCTTGACCTCATCCGGGACTCAGCCGGGAAGCCCCATCGAATTCAGAGTATCGTGCGGGATATTTCAGAACGGAAAATAGCGGAAATTGAGATCAGGAAACAGGTGCGGCGCTTGAAGGCGCTCCGTTCGATTGACATTGCCATAGCCGGAAGTTTTGACCTGCGGATTGCTCTCGATACCTTGCTGGAAGAAGTTTCGAAACAACTGGGAATTGATGCGGCCTGCCTGCTGCTCCTGAACCCGCACTCGCAGACCCTGGAATTTGCGGCCGGGCGCGGTTTCCTGACGAGCGCACTCCAGTACACGAAACTCGGACTTGGGAGTGGTTATGCCGGTAAGGCCTTGATGGAGCGAAGGATCATCCACATTGCCGATCTACGCGGCAGGAAAACAGATTTCCTGAGATCGCCCTACTTTTTTCAGGAAAATTTCGTGACCTATTTTGCCGTCCCGATCATAGCCAAAGGACAAATGCGAGGGGTGTTGGAGGTCTTCAACCGTTCTCCGATCCAACCGGATCGGGATTGGCTGGATTTTCTCGAAATCCTCGCCGGCCAGGCCTCAATCGCCGTGGACAATGCCCAGCTTTTCGAGGGGCTGCAACGGGCCAACAACGATCTCATACTTGCTTATGATGCCACCATCGAAGGCTGGTCGCACGCCCTGGATCTGCGCGACAAAGAAACCGAGGGCCACACCCAGAGGGTGACACAGGCGACGATCCATCTGGCCCGGGCGATGGGCGTAGACCAGGGCAGCCTGATCCACATCCGCCGCGGGGCGTTGCTCCACGATATCGGCAAAATGGGCGTGCCAGACGGTATCCTGCTCAAGCCCGGCCCGCTGACCGAGGACGAGTGGGTCATCATGCGTCAACATCCACAATTCGCATACGAGATGCTGTCGCCGATCGCTTACCTGCAACCGGCTTTGGATATCCCCTACTGTCATCATGAAAAATGGGACGGGACGGGCTATCCCCGCGGATTGAAAGGGGAGGAGATACCGCTGGCGGCGAGGATCTTTTCTGTCATTGATGTTTGGGATGCGCTGAGTTCTGACCGCCCCTACCGGCCTGCCTGGCCCAAGGCCAAAGTGTTGGAATACGTCCAGTCACTCTCCGGGACGCATTTTGACCCTTGGGTGATCGAGATATTTTTGCGGTCGGTTGACGCCCTGGATATTTGAGACGCCCCCTTCCGGGATGCTTCGCCAGGGACGGCGGCGTGGGCGAGTTTCGCGCCAGAAACCAACTACCTGCATTCCCCCTGCCACTCAGGGTGGGCAGATTTCCAGGCAGTGACGGTCTGGTTCATGGCCGTGACCGCCTCCTGCCAGGCGGACTCGATCTCGCGGCCGTTGGCGATGCTTTGCAGCATGGTATCCACAATGCCGGGAGCGCCGAACACTTCCCAGGCCCAGGGCGGGACCACGTTCGAGCGTTGGAAGCGGCCGTTCGAGACGGATCCCATGTTCATGGCGGGATGGTTGGTCAGGTCTACCCAACTGTAGAAGGATGCGATCCAATCCCGGTGGCGGACCACGTAAGGGTCGGTGCTTTCGACAGCTTGCTGGCGGACGGACCTGAGCGGCGGGATCATGTGCCCCGGCAGGGCCATGTCGTAACGCAGCAACCGGTCGCCGCTGACCAGCCATTGCAGGAAATCCCTGGCCTCGGCCTGGTGCTTCGTCCCGGCGGCGATGGCGAAGCGGCTCCAAACCCCCAAAGTCACTTTTTGTTCGCCGAAAGGCGGGAAGACGACCGTAACCTTATTTTCCAGTTCCGGGCGGGATTCGCTCAACTGCACCCCCAGCCGCCCGCCGTACATGGCCATCGCCACCCGCCCGCTCAAGAAGGCATCAATCTGCTCGCTGTAACTCCAGGTGCTGTAACCGGGCGGGGCAAATTGGGCCAGCGCCGCCCACCGCTGCAACGCTTGGAGGGCTTGCGGCTCGCCAAACATAACCCGGCCGTCGCAGGAGAAATAATCGCCGCCGTTCTGCCACAGGAACGTGGAGAAATAATTGACCGTGGCCGCATTCTGCCCGGCGGGCAGGGCGATGCCGTACATGCCGCCGTCGGTCAAGGCCTGGGCGGCGTGGAGCAGTTCATCGTAGGTTTGCGGCAGGGACAGCCCGGCCCGGGCCAGCAGATCCTCCCGCACCCACAAGCCGTAAATGCTGGTGGCGTAGGGGACGGCATAGACGCGCCCGCCCGCTTCGGTCAGGCTGCCGGGCAGGTATTCGTCCCGGCCGATGGCCTCCACCACGTCGTCCAGGGGGATGACGTAGCCGGTTTCGATCCACTCGGAGATCAGGGTCGGCTCGATCTCGAAGATGCCCAGGTCGGCCCCGGAGGCCAGGGCGGTCAGCAGGCGGCGGCCGCGTGAGGAGGGCGAGGCCAGGACGATGTCAATTTCGATGTCGGGGTGCAGGGATTGGTATTCGCTGATGAGTTCCTGCAAAACGGCCAGTTGGTTGGGGTCGCTTTCGGTGGTGAAAAACGGGATGATCTTCAGCGCCGGAAACGCCGGGGTAACGGTGGCCGGTACAGGCGTCGCGAGGTCCGCCGGGGCGCAGCCCGCGAGCAGGGAGACGATCAGTAACGGTACGATCCATCGGCGCATGGAAGTATTGTATCAGTCCACAGAAATCAGGCGATGCCAAACCGCAGGCGGGAACTCCAGTGCCAGGCGGCCGGGGTGTTGCCCAGGGCGGCCTGTACCTGTTGGCGGAAGACGTCAATGCCCAAATCGGCTTCGCCCAGGCCGCTCTTGAGCAGGGTCATCACGCTGCCCTGGCTGAGCAGCAGGCCGACCAGCCGTTCGGCGTCTCCCGGCTCGGTGTGGTGCAGGACGATTTCTTTTGTGAAGCGGAAACAGCCGCTGGCGGCCATGCGGGCCAGGTGTTCGCGCTTGCGCCAGCGCTGGAGCGGCGGCGGGTTTGGCTGGCGGTTTTCGACCTCGTCAATCCGGGCGCTGCACGCTTCGTAGGCGGCGTCTGCTTGCCAGTTGGAGGTGGTCGGCGGCCAATCGTAATCGAAGGCGGCGAAGGCCCCGCCGGGGACGAGGATGCGGCGGGCTTCCTCAAAGGTGGACTGCGGCTCCATCCAGTGCAGGGATTGGGAACAGGTGACGATCTGGGCGCAACGGTCGGGGAGTCCCGTTTGGTGGGAGAATCCTTCCCGGTAGCTGACGTTGCCCGCTGCGGTCTGGACCCGGGCCTGTTCGCGCATATCGGGAGCGGGTTCCACGCCGATGACTTGTTCCGCCTTGCCGGCCCAGTAGCGGGTGGACAGCCCCGTGCCGCTGCCCAGGTCAACGACGAGCTGCGGGCGGGGCGTTTGCGCCAGGCGGCAGAGGACCTCGGCCAGCGCGTCCGGCGGCCCCGGGCGGAATTTGTCGTACCGGTCGGCGAAGCCGGTGAAGCGTTCGATGTTGGCAGAAAAATCTGAATTCATGTTTTTATCCGTGAATTTTTGCTAATCTCGCTGATCAAAAAGCGCCAAGAGCCTGTCCTAAAATTAAATTTTTAACGCAAAGGCGCGAAGACGCCAGGCAGTTTTAGAAAAATGTGAGCAAAAGAAGACCCATTGACTCCCTTCCAAAATGGCTCAAGGCCAATTTTGACGAAGTGGAAATACCAAAAAGCTTCCAAAAAATAATCCCTTTGCGCCTTTGTGACTTTGTGGCTTTGCGTTAAAGAATTTTCGGATAGAGCCCAAGCCCAAAAAACTTGCTTGAATTTTGCGTCGATTAGCGGATAGTTTTTACTCTTTTGGCGCGGGGCCGTCGTAGCTGACCGGGATCTTGACCCGCATGGGTTTTTCGCGGGTGTATTCTTCCAGCACCTCGACGGTGAGACCGGCGACGCGGCCGATGATAAAGATCAGTTTGCCTGCCGGGGCGGGGAAGCCCATATCGAAGAGCACCGCAGCAATGGCGCCATCCACGTTGACCGGCAGGGGCTTGACCTGCTGGCGCACATAATCTTCCAGCGCCTGTATAAAGGCGAGGCCCTCGCCGGACAGATTCCCCTCGCGGGCGAGGTCGAACAGGACCTCTTTGCGCGGGTCGGTGGTGTGGGTGCGATGGCCGAGGCCGGGCATGCGTCTGCCCCCGGCGCGGAACTCGTCGGCGATGCGTTTGGCGGATTCTTCGACGGTGATGGACTCGCGGCGGGCCAGTTCCACGCCCCGGGCGATGAGTTCCATGCAGGCTTGGCCCGCGCCGCCGTGGGCGTCGCCTATGGCCAGG